>JBOGDF010000222.1:0-9583 GCA_050701635.1 Micromonosporaceae bacterium
AGCGTCCCGCCCGCGCCAGCGGCGCCCGGTGAGGCGGCGGCGCGGGCGACCGGGGTGGCGCTGACGAAGGTGCCGGCGCCGACGCGCGCCACCAGGAAGCCCTCGGCGGTGAGCCGCTCGTACGCCACCGCCACCGTGTTGCGGGCGACGGCGAGCCGGCCGGCCAGCTCGCGGGTGGGCGGCAGCCGCTCGCCGGGGCGCAGCCGGCCGTCCAGGATCGCCTCCAGCAGCTGCCGGTAGATCCGCGAGGTGAGGTCGCGGTGCCCTTCCAGCGTGATGTGCAGCTCCACGTACGCACCCTACATTGGCTCAATCAAGCGCTTCAGAATTGGCACTTCACGCGGCCAATCGAGCCTCGTAGGTTGAGCTCAGAGCAGCCGCCTGAACGACCGAGGAGATCGCGGTGACCGTCGCAGACATGTGGTTCGACCCGAAGTGCCCGTGTGCCTGGAACACCTCCCGCTGGCTGCTGGAAGTGGAGCGGGTACGCGACGTCGAGATCCGCTTCCACGTGATGAGCCTGTGGCTGCTCAATCAGGGCCGGGACGGCCTCGAAGACTGGTACGCGACCTGGCTCACCGACACCCTCGGCCCGGTCCGGGTGCTGACCGCCGCCGAGCAGAAGTACGGCACCCCGATACTGCGCGACCTCTACACCGCACTCGGCAACCGGATCCACCACGAGAAGATCAAGATCGGCCCCGAGTTGTACGCCGGCGCGCTGGCCGAGCTGGGCCTGGCCCCCGAGCTGGCCGGCGCCGCCGAGGTGGCCGACTACGACGACGCGCTGCGGCTGAGCCACCACGCCGGGCTGGATCCGGTCGGAGAGGACCTCGGCACCCCCGCGATCCACGTCAACGGCCAGGCGTTCTTCGGCCCGGTGGTGACGCCGGTGCCGCGCGGCGAGGACGCCGGCCGGCTGTGGGACGGCGTACTGCTGGTCGCCGGTACGCCCGGCTTCTACGAGCTGAAGCGCGGTCGTACCGCCCCACCACGGGTCGACTAACCGGGCGCGGAGCCTGCGCACCCGGGCTTGTCACGCAGCGCTGTTCTTGTCGGCGAATCTGACCTGGAGCACGGCATCGAGTGCTCGAGCAAGCCGTTCGAGGGTCGGAAGCGTAGGGACGGTGCCACCTGCCTCGAAGCGAGCCACGGTGGATTGCGTCATGTCGGCCGCCTCCGCCAGCTGGGCCTGACTCCAGCCGTGCTGCTTGCGACGTTCCCTCACCGCGCACCCCAGCTGGTACGCCAGGCGCGTCGCCTCGTACGCCTCAGCAGCTCCGGGCTCGCCGAGGCGCCGGCTCCGCACCGCGTTCCAATCCGCGCGCTCGCTCACGTCAGCTCTCCTCGTCATCGACTGTGTGCTGTTCCGTCTGACATCGCGCGAGGGCCCGTCGTGCCCGCTCGACCTCCCGGCCCTCGCGCGCCCGGGTCTTGCGGAATACGGTCAGCAGAATGATCCGCCGTCCCGGTGCGATCCAGTAGGTCAGCCTTACCGCATCGCGTTCGAGATGGAACGGCAGCTCCCGCAGCTTGCCATCCAGTTGTTTCGTGTACGGCTCGCCCAACAAGGGGCCTTGCTCGGCGAGCAGGTCAATATGGAACGCCGCGCGTGCAAAGAGCACGGTCGGCAGCGTCTCTAGCCAGTCGCGCACATCCGGCTCAAGCTCTACCGTACCCCAGGTCATAGCGTTGATGCTATGGCCTGGGTGTGACGCGGTGTGGGGCAGAACACGGGTCGTTAGCTTAGGTAATGAGCTAGGCTAACGACCGTGACGGCCCGGCCGACGACCGCGAAGCGGATCTCCGCGACCGCCCTGGCGGCGAGTCTGCGGAGCAGCTTGACGTTGTTCATGCGGCGGTTGCGCGCCACCCGCCCGGTGGGGGAGCTGTCCCCCGGACAGTTCTCCGTGCTGGGCAGCCTCGATCTGGCGGGCGCGATGACGCCGCGTGAGCTGGCTGACTCGGAGCGGGTGCGACCGCCCACGATCACCAAGATCGTGGGGCGCCTGGAGCAGCAGGGGCTGGTGCAGCGTACGCCGCACCCGACCGACGGCAGGCAGCAGATCCTGTCGCCGACCGACCAGGGTCGTGCGCTGGTGAAGGAGAACCGCAGGGCCCGGGAGGCCTGGCTGGCCAAGCGGCTGGCCGAGCTCACCCCGGACGAACGCGCGACCCTCAAGGCCGCCGCCGAGCTGCTGGAACGCATCGCCCGCGCCTGACCTGGTCGGGCTGACGCCTCGCGCGCCGGACGGACCGTCACGACGTGATGGTCCGTACCCGCAAAGGCCTGAGGAGGCGCGCGACACCTGATGAGAGCGAAGATCGCCGACACATTCCGATCCCTCAAGGTACGCAACTACCGGCTGTTCGCCGGCGGTCAGATCGTCTCGCTGGTGGGCACCTGGATGCAGTTCATCGCCCAGGACTGGCTGGTGCTGCAGCTCTCCGGGGACTCCGGTGCCGCGCTGGGCGTGGTGCTGGCGCTGCAGTTCACCCCGGTACTGCTGCTCAGCCTGTACGCCGGCAAGCTCGCCGACCGGTACGACAAGCGCCGGCTGATCATGTTCGCGAACGCGGGCTGGGCGGTGCTCGCGGCGGCGCTCGGGCTGCTGGTGCTGACCGGGACCGTACAGCTGTGGCATGTGTTCGTGTTCGCCGGCGCGTTCGGCACGGTGAGCGCGCTGGAGGTGCCGGCCCGGCAGGCGTTCGTCAGTGAGCTGGTCGGCAAGGAGCTGCTCCCGAACGCGCTGTCGCTCAACGCCGCCATCTTCAACACGGCGCGGATCGTCGGGCCGGCGCTGGCCGGTCTGCTGATCGCGTGGCTCGACGTCGGGCCGGTGATCGCGATGAACACGCTGACGTACCTGGCGCCGCTGGTGGCGATGGCGCTGATCCGCCCCGGCGACCTGCACCGGGCCGCGCAGCCGCCCCGCGACACCCGGATCTCGGACGGGCTGGCGTACCTGCGGCGCCGCCCCGACCTGCTGCTGCCGATGGCGTTGATCCTGGTCATCGGGGGGTTGGGGTTCAACTTCCAGATCACGTTGGCGCTGCTGTCGAAGACCGAATTCGGCACCGGCGCGGCCTCGTTCGGGCTGCTGTCCTCGGCGCTGGCGCTCGGTGCGCTGGGTGGCGCGTTCGCCGGCTCCGGCCGCCGTAGCCGACCCTCGGTGTACGTGGTGATCGGCGGCGCGTTGGCGTTCGGGCTGTTCGAGATCGCGGTCGGGTTCGCGCCGACGTACTGGTCGGCGGTGGCGGTGCTGCTGGGCACCGGATTCTTCTCGATCTACTTCGCGCAGGCCTGCAACCAGCGGGTGCAGCTCGGCACCTCACCGCAGTACCGCGGCCGGGTGCTCTCGGTGTACGTGATGGTCTTCCTCGGCTCCAACCCGGTCTGCGCGCCGCTGGTCGGCTGGCTGTCCGGGCAGTACGGCGCCCGCGCCGGCCTCTGGCTCGGCGGCATCGCGGCGGTGCTGGCGGCGGTCGCGGTGCTGGTGGTGCGCTCCAGGCTGCGGCACGTGACGTTCGTGCTGCACGTACGCCCGCGCCCGCACCTGCACGTCGTCGAACCCGAGGTCGAGCCGGTGCGGATACCGGCCCGTCGCCCCGCGCCCGTCTCGGCGGCCTAACGGCGGACGTGGTGCTCGGCGGCGTCGGCTGTGGCGGCGTCGGGCACTGATGGGCCGGAGCAGCCGAGCGAGCCGTCGCCCGTCACGGTCAGCGCCGCCAACTCCCGGAACGCTTCCTGGGTACGTGAGCCCGGCGCCGCGACGTAGATCAGGATCCGCTGGTCGGCGTCGGGTACGTGGAGCACCTGCACCTCGAACTCCAGCGGCCCCGCCAGCGGGTGGTCGATCCGCTTCACCGTGCCGCGGCGTACCGCGACATGGTGTTCTTCCCACATTCGGGCGAACCGCTTCGAGGTGGCGAGCAGCTCGGTGATCAGCGCCTGGATCCGGCGGCTCCCCGGGTAGCGCGCCATCGCCGCGCGCAGGTCCGCCACCGACGCCCGGGCGAACGCGACCGAGTGTTCGTTGTCCCAGCTCGGATCGTCGTCCGACCGGCCGAACTGGGACCGGAGCAGGCTGCGTTCCGGCTCCGGGCGGTGCAGCGGGTTGCCGACGAAGAACTCCGCCAGCCGGTTGACGGCCAGCACCTCGTACGTCGCGTCGACCACGTACGCCGGGCTTTCGGCGAGGGTGGCCAGCAGGTTGCGTACGCCGCCGGCGAGCTCCCGGGACGGCTCCTGCACCGGTGGCGGCGCCTCGCCGGCGAGCCGGAACAGGTAGTCCCGTTCGTCGGCGGTGAGCATCAGCGCCCGCCCCAACGCGCCCAGCACCTGCTTCGACGGCCGGGGACCGCGGGCCTGCTCCATCCGGATGTAGTACTCGATCGAGATCCCCGCCAGCTGGGCGACCTCCTGGCGGCGTAGCCCGGGCGTACGCCGCCGCCCGCCGTCGGGCAGCCCGACATCTGTGGGGCGCAACCCGTTGCGGCGGGCGCGGAGGAAACTGGCCAGCTCGTCGCGGTTCATGCCTCCAGCCTGCCTGAGGTTCGCCGGACCCAGGGTGGTACCACCGGTACCACCCTCAAGCGGTCCTCCCCGATCGGCCCCGTACGCAGCAGCCTTGGCGGCATGGAAACCATCGCATTGATCACCGGAGCCAACAAGGGAATCGGGTACGCCACCGCCCAGCTGCTCGCCGCCCGCGGGATGCGGGTGCTGGTCGGGGCGCGTGACCCGCAACGGGGCGCCGACGCCGCCGCGGCGATCGGCGACCGCGCGCGGTTCGTCCCGCTGGACGTCACCGACGCGGACTCGATCGCCGCCGCCGCGAAACTCGTCGAGGCCGAGTACGGCCGGCTCGACATCCTGGTCAACAACGCCGGCATCGCCCGGCTGGACGGCTCGGGCGAAGGCTTCGGGCAGCCCAGCGAGGCGACCGTGGAGACCCTGCGCGAGACGTACGAGACCAACGTGTTCGGGGTGGTGGCGGTCACCAACGCGATGCTCCCGCTGCTGCGCCGCGCGCCCCGGGCGCGGATCGTCAACGTCTCCAGCGAGGTGGGCTCGATCGAGCGGATGACCGACCCGAACGGTCCGCTGTGGGAGCTGGGCGCGCTGTCGTACGCGTCGTCGAAGAGCGCACTCAACATGATCACGGCCCAGTACGCCAAGGAGTTCCACGGTACCGCGATCAAGATCAACGCGGCCAACCCCGGCTACTGCGCGACCGACCTCAACGGGAATCAGGGACCCCGTACCGCTGAGCAGGGTGCGGAGATCACGGTCGAGCTGGCGACCCTGCCGCCGGACGGCCCGTCCGGCATCCTCTGGGGCCAGAACACCGGCGTCGTGGCACAGGACTTCGTACGCCTTCCCTGGTAGCCCGTCGTCGAGGTGGCCGCTCGGGAGGTCGTCGTTTCGGATCGCTGATGTCGTACCGCTGTGCCAAGGTCAGAGTATGGAGACCGCCAGATATCTCGCCTGCCTGCAGCACGACGCCGCCCGGCTCCGGCTGGTCGCCGAGGGCCACCTCGACCTGAAGGTGCCGAGCTGCCCGGAATGGACCGTCGGCGACCTGCTGCGGCACGTCGCCCAGGTCTACCAGCACAAGACGCAGTGCATCCGGCTGCAGGCGTTTCCGCGCCCGTGGCCGCCGGACTTCTCCGGTGAGGAGCCGATCGCGCTGCTCGACCGGTCGCTCAGCGAGCTGCTCGCCGAGTTCGACAAGCACCAGCCCGGCGACGCGGCCCCGACCTGGTTCGACCCGGACCAGTCGGTCGGGTTCTGGATCCGCCGGATGGCGCAGGAGACGGTGATCCACCGCGTCGACGGTGAGCTGGCCGTGGACGAGTTCACCGCGATCCCGGTCGATCTGGCGATCGACGGCGTCGACGAGGTGCTCGGCATCTTCCTCGGCTGGGGGTCCATCGACACCATCCAGCGGGAGGGTCGCGAGTCGTGGCCGCTGCTCGCCGACACCGACGGCGCGGTGATCGTGGTGCGCGCCGACGACGAGCACGCCTGGTCGGTGAGGCCGACGCCGGACGGCGTACAGGTCTCGGCGGGGGCGACGCCGGAGCCGGCGGCGGCGCTGTCCGGTGACCCGGTTGACCTGCTGCTGTGGCTGTGGCGGCGCGCCGACATCGACCGGCTCACCGCCGAGGGAGACCGGGACCAGCTCGACCGGCTGCACGAGCTGATGCGGGTAGCCACCCAGTGACCTGTCCTACGGTGCCGCGGGTCGCCTTAGGCCGACTGACAGGAAGGCGGATGAAGAAGCTCGCGGTAAGGGCTAGGGTCAGGTCGTGGCCTTAGTACGGGCGCTGACGATTTTTGCCGCCTTGGTGGCACTCGCCAGCCTGCCCTGCCTGATCGCGATCGTGATCGTAGGGCTGGACGACCTGACGTACCGCACCGGCGGCATGGTGGACCGGATCCGTACCTTGAAGATCCCCGGTCAGGCGCCCGGCGACTGGCTGACCCCGCAGGAAGAAGACTCGATCGAGCAGATCGCCGCCGACCTGCGGGATCTCGCCGCGGTGCTCGCCGTCGCCCCCGACGAGAGCGACCCCAGCTCGGGCGTACGCCGGGACGCGATCCGCCGGGCGTACGAGACCCGGCTGCAGGACGCCTGCCGGTCGCTCGGCATCGACGAGCATCTCGACGATCTCGCCGGGCTGGATCGCGAGATCGAGCGGCTCCGGATCGAGGGCGCGTTGCAGGCCGAAGGCCTGGTGCTGCGTACCGGCCCGTCCCGCCGGGGCCGCGAAACCACATGACCCCCGCGCGACCCGCGGGCGGCTCCGCTCGCCCCGACCCGGGCGTGGCTGGGCGCGGCGGCAGTCCGGGTCGGGCGGCAGTCCAGCGGTTGTTCGTGGCGGTCGACCCGCCGCCTGATGCCGTGGCGGAGCTGGCCGAGGTGGTGGCCGGGCTGCATGTCGCCAGGGCCCAGGCTCGGCTGGCCGCCAGTGAACGCTGGCACCTCACCGTCGCCTTCCTCGGCGACGTCGCGGAGGAGCGGGTGCCGGTGGCTCAGGACGCGCTGGCCGCCGCCGCGTCCGGCCCGTCGGCCCGGCGGCACGAGCTGTGGATCGCGGGCGGCGGTACGTTCGGCGGCCGTGCCGGCACGGTGCTCTGGGTCGGCGTCGGCGGTGAGGTCGACCGGCTCAAGCAGCTCGCTCGCGCGGTGGGGCGGGAGCTGCGGGCGGCGCGGTTCTCGCTGGAGCGTCGTGCCTATCGCCCGCACCTCACGATCGCCCGCCCCGGCACCCGCCTGGACCGCGCCCAGCTCGCCGAGGACGTCGCGACGCTGGCCGCCTACCAGGGCCGGCCCTGGCCCGTCACCCACCTCCACCTGCTCCGCTCCGAGCTAGGCCCCCACCCCCAGCACACCCGCATCGCGACGTACCCCCTTCCGGAGCGGTGATCTTGGGGTTTTGGCTGGTGAGGCACGCTCTGGCGCAGCCAAAACCCCAAGATCACAAGCATCCGGGGGTACGGCGCGCTACCAGGCCCAGGCTTCGGGGGAGGGGCCGCCCTTGCCGACGGGTGGGAAGAGGTCGTCTAGACGGGCCAGGGTCGCGTCGTCCAGCACGGTGTCGACCACGGGGACGGTCTCGTCGAGCTGGTCGACCGTACGGGGGCCGATGATCGGGGCGGTCACGCCGGGACGGGACAGCAGCCACGCCAGCCCGAGGTTGGCGGCGGAGATGCCCAGCTCGGCGGCGAGCTTCTCGTACCCCTCGAGGGATTCCCGGTTTTCGTCGATCACCTCGGCGCTGCGGCCGGACTTCGCCCGGGAAGCGCTGCCCTCGGCGAGCTTGCGCAGCGCACCGCCGAGCGCACCGCCATGCAGCGGCGACCACGGGATGATCCCGATGCCGTAGTGCTGGGCGGCGGGGATCACATCCAGCTCCGCCCAGCGGGTCAGCAGGTTGTAGATGCACTGCTCGCTGACCAGCCCGAGGAAGTTACGCCGCCGCGCCGCCTCGTTGGCCTGCGCCAGGTGCCAGCCGGCGAAGTTGGACGAGCCGACGTACCGCACCTTGCCCTGCGCCACCAGCAGCTCCATCGCTTGCCAGATCTCGTCCCACGGCGCGGCCCGGTCCACGTGATGCATCTGGTAGAGGTCGATCCAGTCGGTCCGCAACCGGCGCAGCGATCCCTCACAGGCGGCGATGATGTTGCGGGCGGACAGGCCGCGGTCGTTCGGGCGGTCGGTCATGTCGCCGTACACCTTGGTGGCGAGTACGACCTGCTCCCGGCGTTCGCCGCCCTGCGCGAACCAGCGCCCGATGATCTCCTCGGTGGCGCCCTTGCCGAGGCCCCAGCCGTACACGTTGGCGGTGTCGAAGAAGGTGACGCCCTGCTCCAGCGCGTGATCCATGATCCGGTGACTGTCCTCTTCGGACGTCTTGGGGCCGAAGTTCATGGTGCCGAGGCAGAGGCGTGAGACTTTCAGGCCGGTCCGGCCCAGATTCGTGTACTCCATGCCCTCCACCCTGCCACGGGATCAGCGCCGGGGAAGCTGCAGCACCAACGTCTCGCCGGCGGGTTGGAAACCCACCCGCTGCAGGTACGTGCGGGAACGGCGCATCTTCGATGGCGCCAGCACCCGGGTGAAGCCGTGGGAGGTGAACACGTCGGAGCGGCGGTACACGAACTCGCCCGGCGTGAAGTCGCGGTATTCCGGGAGTACGTAGTCCAGGTCGACCTGCGCCGCCCCGGCACCCGCGTCGTGCGCCAGCACCACGCCGACCGTACGCTCCCCGCGCTGCACCAGGAACGCGTAGTCCGCCCGCCCGACCCCTTCCAGCTCCGGGTTGAACCGCCGGATGTCGTCGCCATGGGTGTCGAGTACGTGCCGCAGGTACGCGTTCGCCGGCGTCACCTCGAGCACGGCGTACTCGCCCTCGTCATGCGCGTGCCGCAGCAGCCACCACAGGTTGACCGCGTTGATCACCGCCAGTACGGCGTTCATCCCCACCATCGGCCACACCGCGATCGCCGCGTTGAACCCGACCAGCACCACGCAGCCGATCAGGTTCAGGAGCCGCAGCCGCAGGATCCGGGTCTGCAGCAACGACACCACGACCAGCGCCGACCCGCCCCACCCGATCACACTCAACCAGTCCACGACGCGACCCTAAGCGAGGCGCCGACCGCGGGCCCGAACTTCGCCCCGTGCGCTGCCCCATTGCCGCCGCGCCGTCCGCAGTCCCGCTGCCGCCCGCCACAAGATCGCTGTTGGTGGTACGAAACGGCGACGCGGCGCACCGCAACGTTCCCCAAACAGCGATCTTGGTGGATCGCCAACCTCCGGAGCCCGGGTTTCGGGGGTTGGGGGTGGTGGGTTTCCGCTTGGCGGCGGCGTGGGTTCCCGCCTAACGGCGATGGAGGTTTGCCCCGGCGGCCGTCGAGGGTTTGACCTGGCGGCGGTGGAGGTTTGGCCCGGCGGCGGTGGAGGTTTGGCCCGGCGGTGGTTGGGGGTTTGGCCCGGCGGCGGTGGGGTTTGGCCCGGCGGCGGTGGGGTTTGGCCCGGCGGCGGTGGGGTTTGGCCCGGCGGCGGTGGGG
>JBOGDF010000223.1:0-9556 GCA_050701635.1 Micromonosporaceae bacterium
GCGCGAGCCCGGACAGCTCGGCGGCGGGCCCGCCGGCCACCGCCCCGGGGCCGGAAGCGTCGCCTGCGGTGCCGGAGCGGATGGCGGGGTTGTTGGCGGCGATCAGGGCGCGGAGGCCTTCGCGTACCCGCAGCGCCTTCTCGTGGTCCGCCTCCCCGACCGGTACGCCGTCCCGCAACAGCCGTCGCTCCCGCAGCCACCCGCCGAGCGCCTCGGGGGTGGGCGTCTCGTCGATCTCGTACTCCTCGCAGCGGGTGTTGACGAACTGCTCCACGTACGCCAGCGACCCGGGTGCCGCGTCGGCACCGTGGACGGCTGCGGGATCGGTCAGCTCCTCGTCGGACACCGCGACACCTCCTAACCACCCATTGACGGTAGGCGGTTACCTAACTAGTGTTCCACGTACACAGGTTACGTCTTACGAAAGGGCGGTCAGATGACTGTCAGCATCGGCAACATCGGGATCGACACCGGGGACGTTCCCGGGGCCACCGCATTCTGGCAGGCGGTCACCGGGTACGAGGTCACCTCCTCTGACGAGGACGGCAGCTTCCTCAACGACCCCGATAAGCAGCACCCCGGCCTGTACGTGCAGCGCGTACCCGAGCCGAAGGTGGGCAAGAACCGGGTGCACATCGACCTGTTCACCGATGACCTGGAGGGCGAGCTGACCCGGATCCAGGGGCTCGGCGCCACGGAGGTGCAACGCCACGACGGCTGGGTGGTGCTCGCCGACACCGACGGCAACCAGTTCTGCGTCGTCGCGGCGTAAAGGCATGGCCATCGTCCGTAAGGAGATCCACATCGACGCCGATCCGGCGCTGGTCTGGGACGTGGTCGGTGACTTCCCCAAGGGCCCGTCCCGGATGGCGCCCGGCTGGGTGGTCGACACGACGACAACGCGTCTTTCCAGGTGTACGCCGACGGCACAGGCACTCGGCTGGTGTGGATCCACGACGTACTGCCCGAGGAGCTGGCGGCCCCGATCGGCGCCGCCATGGAGTACGGGCTCTCCGTGATCCAGCGGGCGTTGGGGCGGTAGCAGACAAGAGCCGGCTGAGCCGCCGTAGGCGCGTTACCTGCCTGCGGCGGCTCAGCCGTACCCGTGATTCGTCAGACGTGAGCGTCACTGTGTGCGGAGGCGACGATCACCTCGCCCTCCAGCGCACCGCTGTTGTTGAAGACGTACGCGTGGATGGCGTTGACGGTGCCGTCGGTGTCGGTTGTCCCGTTCGTGTTGACGACCTGCTCGTTGAGCACGATGAGCACCAGTTCGCCGCCGGGTTGCGGGATGGCGATCGTGGTGTTCGGCGGCGGACTTGCCGCGATCGGATTGCCGTTCACCACCAGGTTGAGGAACGTCACGCCGAACGTGGTGCCCGCCGTCGTACCGTCTGCGCTACTCGTGGACCTCACGTCCAGCACATCGGCGGTGACCACGCCACCGAGCAGGTTGGCCGACTTGACCACCGAACGCGCGGTGGCGTTCGGGTTCGGCGCCAGCGAGCCGGAGGTGGTGTCGTGTCCCGAGGCGGCCAGCACCGCCGGCGGTACGGTCACGAGCAGCACGTGGGTGTCGTCGGCGCCGCCGGTCGGCGGCAGACTGGCGTCGCCCACCTGGACGGTCGCGATCGGTTCCTGGCCCGCCCCGAGCCGTCCCTCGGCGAAGGCGGTGAAGGCCCGGCCGCTCACGCTCTTCGTCGACGGGCAGGGGTCTGCCGGCGACAGCGCGTCCGACTCCGCGTGCGCCACGATGATCTCCGAGCCCTTGGTTAGCGGCCCGAACGGCTTCAGCAGCGTCACGTGGATCATGTTCACCGAATGCCGCGCCTCGGCCTTGCCCGACCCCAGCGACGACGAGCCGGTTTCCTCGTACAGGACCACCTCGGCGAGCGTCTGGGTGGGCAGCAGGGGATTCTTGACCAGCACCTTCTTGTTCGGAGCGATGCTCGTGACCGGGCTTCCGTTGATCTTCAGGTTAGCGATGTGAGAACCCGTCGAGTTGTACGACGCCGCGTCCGGCGACGCCGACGACTGCGACACCCCGTGCACCGCGGTGGCGGTGATCGCCCCGGCGAGCAGGTTCACACCCAGTGTCGTCGCGGTCGCCGTGCTGCTCGGGTTCGGAGTCAGCGACGACTTCGACGTGGCGACGGGCAGCTTCACGGTCGCCACCGATGGGACGGCGATCTCCGGTTCGGCGGCGCTGTCCTCCGCCGGGCCACCCGGGGCCTGCGTCGACGCCTTCGGGCGTTCGCCGATCAGGGTCTGGTCCAGCAGCTCGATGTCGAGGCCGTACGCCGAACCGTGGCTCGCGGGGTCGACCCCCGGCGCGACCGGACATCCGGCGGGCACCGCGAGGTACGCGCTGGTCCACGTGATCGAGGCGGGCAGCCGGCTGGTCCCGTCGCTCTGGGACAGCACCTGCACCGTGACCGTGGTGGCGCCGGGCGGAATGTCAACCGGGAACGTCTTGGTGTCCCACTCCGGCCCCTGCAGATCACCGAACGCGTTGACCAGGGTCGTGGTCGTACCGTCCACAGTGATCTTCACCGCGTTGGGGCGGTTCGGTGCGACACTCGAGACCATCAGGGTGAGGTTCGCCGTCCGGGCGTTGCCGGCAGGGTCGAACGTGAAGGTCTGCGGCACGGTCGTGTTGAGCGGCGGCTTGAAGTTCACGAACGCGTTGTCGTTGCCGTCCCGACCGGCGATGAAGGCGGTCTGGCTGCCTTCCTGGTAGATCACCAGGATCCCCGCGCCGTTGTTGGCGAAGTTGAAGCTGAGTCCACCGACGCTCAAGGTGTTGGGGCCGGCCTGCACCAGGCCGAGATCAGTGATGTCGGCCCGGAAGCTGGTGGTGTTCACCGGCGTCACTCCGCCGGCCTTGAAGAACACCGTCGGGCCACCGATGGTGGTGCCGGTGACTTCGATGCCTTCTACCTCGATGGTGTTGTCACCCGGGTCCGGCGCCTTCGACTGACCCTCCCAGTACAGGAGCACCTGCTTGACCGTGGCGCCGCCCGGCACCTCGACCGTGAGGTTGCGGGGCTGGCTCTGCTTGAGGCCGACGCCGCCGGCCGCGATGCCGGAGCCCTCAGCGATGGCGATGCTCGGTGGTCCGAGCGCCTCTGTGCCGTCGGCGCTCGCTGGCCCCGGCAATCCGATGAGCGCGCTCGCCACCAGAAGCGCCAGCGCGGCAGCTGTCTTTCGCACAGTAGTCCCCCACTCGTGGTGCATGAGTCCGGTCTGTGGTCGACGCCGGGCGTCGCTCCAGCGACCAACGCTGACAGTCCGTACCGTTTGGGACCATTGGTCAAGTGGGCTACCAGGTACCGGTACCGCGGCTCCGCCCGGTCCGGGCGAGATGCCTTCAGAGTCACCGGAAACCCCGCAAACCTCGACGGATCCGCAGCAGTTTGGTAACGCAGGGCTACTGCGCGAGCCATCAAAGTCGCAAGAGCGACACATCGCCTCGGAATCCCGCACAGCAGGCGACAATCGTGGTCAGCGTCAGTTGGCTTGAGTTTTGGGGGCTGGACGACCGGCGATCGTCTACCCGTGCATGCTGCGCGCATCGTGGAGGGGCAATGAGCGTCGGCTACGTCCTGGCTGACACGTCGACCTTCTTCGCCGAGGGCGTGATCCGGATTCTCGATCGAAGCCAACGGCTGCGTTTCCTGGGCCGCTCGCGTACTCCTCAGGCGGTAGTCGCATTGACCCGGCGCCGTACGCCGGACGTCGTCGTCGCCGGTTTCGAGCCACCGGCCTCATCGATCGAGCTGGCCCGTCGTCTGGACGCCCCCGTGGTGGTAATGACCTGGTCCTGGCAGAAGCAGGAGCTGCTGGGCGCGCTCGACGCCGGTGTCAAAGGATTCCTGCGCAAGGACGTGTCCGCCACCGATCTCGAGCACGCGCTGCTGCACGTGGCCGCCGGCGGTACGGTGGCCCAACCCGGCTGGGAGCGCGGCCTCAGCGACCGGACACTGAGCGTCCTGAGCTGGGTACGCCGAAACAACCCGGTGAACCTCACTCGTCGCGAGGTGGAGATCGTCCAGCTCGTGGTGGACGGTCACTCCAACAAGCGGGTGGCGATGACCCTCGGGATCGCGCACCAGACGACCAAGAACCATCTACACAATGTGATGGCGAAGGTCGGGGTGAGCACCCGGGCTGAGCTGCGGGAGTGGGCGATCGGCAGCGGTTACGCCGCACGCGATGCCGCCGCCTCCGCATCCGCCGACCTGTAATCGCGAGCGGTTCGCGGCTCACCCTGCCGCCTGCCCAAGTTGACGGTGCGGAGTCGCCTGCCCAACGTGACGGCGCGGATCGGCGCGCGATCCCGGTTTAGCGGGGATACTGCGACATATGGACTACAAGGGTCCGGTGCCGGAGTTCACGGTGGTGCTGCGCGGCTACGACCGGGCCGCGGTGGACGCACTCACCGCCTGGGTGGACGAGCAGCTCGCTGAGCCGCCGGCCGACCGTACGATCACGCCGGAGGAGCTGCGTACCGCCACGTTTCCGGTGAGGTGGTTCGGGTTCGACCGCAAGAAGGTCGACCACTACCTCGCCGAGCTGGCCGACCTGCTGGAACGCCGCAGCGCCGAGAGCTGAGCCCCTGGGGCTTCACGTACGTGAAGCCCCAGGGAGCGGGTCACTTGGCGAGTGTCGTACCGGTGGAACGAAGGTTTTCGCAGGCCTCGACCACCCGGGCGGCCATGCTGGCCTCGGCGGCCTTGCCCCAGGCACGCGGGTCGTACGCCTTCTTGTTGCCCACCTCGCCGTCCACCTTCAGTACGCCGTCGTAGTTGGCGAACATGTGCGCGGCGACCGGACGGGTGAACGCGTACTGGGTGTCGGTGTCGACGTTCATCTTGATCACGCCGTAGTCGAGGGCGGCGCGGATCTCCTCCAGCAGCGAGCCGGACCCGCCGTGGAACACCAGGTCGAACGGCTTCTGCTTGCCGTACTTCGCGCCGACCGCGTCCTGGATCTCCTTCAGGATCTCCGGGCGCAGCTTCACGTTGCCGGGCTTGTAGACGCCGTGCACGTTGCCGAAGGTGAGCGCCGTGATGTAGCGGCCCTTCTCGCCCAGCCCGAGCGCCTCGGCGGCGGCCAGCCCGTCACCGGGCGTGGTGTAGAGCTTCTCGTCGATGGCGCCGACGATGCCGTCCTCCTCGCCGCCGACCACCCCGATCTCGATCTCCAGGATGATCTTCGCGGCCGCGGCGGCGGCCAGCAGCTCCTCGGCGATCTGCAGGTTCTCGTCCAGCGGTACGGCCGAGCCGTCCCACATGTGCGACTGGAACAGCGGCTCCTCACCGCGATCGACCCGCTCCTTGGACAGCGCCAGCAGCGGGCGTACGAACTTGTCGAGCTTGTCCTTCGGGCAGTGGTCGGTGTGCAGCGCGATGTTCACCGAGTAGTTCTTGGCGACCTCGCGGGCGTACGCGGCGAACGCCACCGAGCCGGTCACCATGTCCTTCACGGTCGGGCCCGAGAGGTATTCGGCGCCGCCGGTGGAGACCTGCACGATGCCGTCGCTCTCGGCCTCGGCGAAGCCCTTCAGTGCGGCGTTGAGGGTCTGCGAGGAGGTGACGTTGATCGCCGGGTACGCGTACGCGCCGGCCTTGGCGCGGTCGATCATCTCGGCGTACACCTCAGGCGTCGCGATCGGCATGGCTTGCTCCCTGGTCATGGCTTCTTGACGGGTACGGGTAGACCGTACCGCCGGGCTTGGTCACCGCGCTGCGGGGACAGGACACAGCCCGTACCGTGGAAAGGGCCCGACCTGCGCCGTCGCCTGCGGCGCGGCCGTCGGCTGCCGCCGGAGGGAGGTCCTCGACATGACCCGACCCGAGATCGACGAGGCCAACGGGGCCGACCCCGAGGAGTGGGAGCCCCGGGGCACCGCCACGAGCATCCCCGCCGACGCGCCGGAGGCGGACGCGATGGAACAGGCCCAGGCGCTACAGCCGGACGACGACAGCCCCGCGACCTCAGTGAATCCCGAGGTCAACGAGGCCGACGCGGTGGAACAGAGCCGGGTCGTCGTGGAGGACGACGAGTACGACCGCTAGTCGTCGCTGGTGCCGGTGCCGGTGGCCTCGCCGCGGGCGGCACGGGCGCGGCGGGTGGAGTCGGCCATCTCGTACATGTCGGTCGCGAAGTCGCCGATCTCCTTGGCGACGTCGCGTACCGCGCCGGTGATGATCGTGGCGATCTGCCCCACGTGGGTCGCGGCGGACTCCACGCCCACCTGGATCGCGTCCTTGGTGATCTCGCCCTTGCCGAGCATCCGTACCTCCGTGGTCCCCGTCGCCGCGCTCACGCGCACACCTCGCTTCGCTCGGCGGCGCGCTCGCGCGCGCTGCTGAGCCGATTGGTTCGCTCGCTTCGCTCGCTCACGCCGCGGCGCCGATGGCCTCTGCCGGTGCCTCGTTGCTCCGACGCTGATCGACCGGCGCCGGGTCCCGGCTCGGGAACACCCAGTCAGGTAGCGCCAGCTTGAAGATCTTCTTCCACACCGAGCCGAGCTGCTGGGACAGCGACCCAGTGTTGTACGGCAAACCGTACCGCTGGCAGATGTCGCGTACCTCCGGGGCGATCTCCGGGTACCGCTTGGCCGGCAGGTCCGGGAACAGGTGGTGCTCGATCTGGTGGCTGAGGTTGCCGCTCATGATGTGGAACAGCTTGCCGCCGGTGATGTTCGCCGAGCCGAGCATCTGCCGCAGGTACCACTGGCCCCGGGTCTCGTTCGCGGTCTCCTCCTCGGTGAAGGTCGCCACCCCCGCCGGGAAGTGCCCGCAGAAGATGATCGAGTACGCCCACACGTTGCGGACCAGGTTCGCCACCGCGTTGCCGGCCAGCGTGGACACGAACAGCGGCCCGGTGAGCGCCGGGAACAGTACGTAGTCCTTCAGCGCCTGTTTGGCGCCCTTATGCCACATCTGCCGCCTGATCGCGCGCGTGTCGGCCCACTTCCGCTCGCCGGAGAGGATCCGCTCGATCTCCAGGTCGTGCAGCATCACGCCCCACTCGAAGAACAGCATCAGGAAGAACGCGTACACCGGGTTGCCCAGGTAGTAGGGGTTCCACTTCTGGGCCTGCTCCATGCGCAGCACGCCGTACCCGATGTCACGATCCTTGTCGAGGATGTTGGTGTACGTGTGGTGCATGTAGTTGTGCGAGTGCTTCCACTGCTCGGCGGGGCATACGGTGTCCCACTCGAACATCTTCGAGTTGAGCTTCGGGTCGCGCATCCAGTCGTACTGGCCGTGCATCACGTTGTGCCCGATCTCCATGTTGTCCAGGATCTTGGAGACCGACAGGCAGGCGACGCCGGCCAGCCACGCGGGCGGCAGGAAGCCCAGGAAGAGCAGCGCGCGGCCGGCGACCTCGAACCGCTTCTGGGTGGTGACGATCTTCCGGATGTAGTTCGCGTCGGCTTCGCCGAGCTCCTCCACGACTCGCTTGCGGATCGCGTCCAGCTCGGCGCCGAGCGAATCAATCTGGTCAGGTGTCAGGTGCGCGGGGTATGGCATCTCGGCTCCTCAGATATCGAGCGTCACGTCGCCGCAGGGGACGTTCACGCAGAGTTGGATGGCGCTGTCGGGCTCGTCGTTGACCTCGCCGGTCAGCAGGTTCCTGACCGTGCCGGAGCGCTTCGGGCTGGTGCACGAGAAGCAGATGCCCATCCGGCAGCCGTACTCCGGGGTGAGGCCGGCGTCCTCGGCCTGCTCCAGCAGGCTCCTGCCGTCGTTGTCCTTGGCGGTTCCGCTGCGTACGAAGCTGAGCTGGCCGGTGGCCTCCGCGGTCGGTGCCGACGGCGGCGCCGTGACGAACTGTTCGGTGTGCAGCCGGTCGGTGAGCTCGTCCTCCGCCCAGACCTGGTGGATCGCGCGCATCAGCGGCGCGGGCCCGCACAGGTACGTCTCCGCGTCGGCGTAGTCGGGCACCGCTTCGAACAGGTGGTCCCGGCTGAACAGCCCCCGCAGCTCGCCACCGTCGACGTCGGTGTACGCCCTCACCAGCCGCACGTTGGGGTACCACGCCGCGAGCTGCGCCAGCTCGTCGCGGTAGACCGCATCGTCCGGGGTGTAGTTGTAGTGCAGGAACGTGATCTGCCCCAAGTGGCCTTCGTCGCAGACCGTACGCAGCATCGACATCACCGGGGTGATCCCGCTGCCGCCGCTGATCAGCAGCAGCGGGTCGGGCCGTCGCGTCGGCAGGGCGAAGTCCCCGAGCGCCTGCGACAGCGTCAGCACCATGCCGGGCCGCGCCCTCGCCTTCAGGTAGCGGGTCACCTCACCGGAGGGGTTCACCTTCGCGGTGATCTCGATCAGGTCGTCGGTACGCCGCGCCGAGGAGGCGGGCGAGAAGCAGCGGGTACGCCGTACCCCGTCGATCTCGACGCCGACCCGTACGTACTGGCCGGCCCGGTGGCCACGCCAGTTGCCGTTGGGCTTCAGGGTCAGCGTCACGCTGTCCGCGGTGGGGTGCTCGACCGCGACGATCCGGGCGCGTACCTCCGCCACCGACCACATCGGGTTGACCAGCTCCAGATAGCGGTCGACGCCGTGCGGGGTGGCCAGGGTTTCTGCCAGCGACGAGGCGAGCAGCCGACGGACCGCACGTTTCGGCGTCTGGAATCGAGTCGCCATTGCGTCCTCCCTTTCGGTGTACGCCTGTTCACTCATTACGTTGCGGGCAACCTCGTTCACGCGTCAAGTGATGGTGGTGCAGGACTCAGTCGGGGTAACGCCGAGGTGAACAACTGTTCTCCGAGCGGGTAGCCTGGCGGGGTGATGCAGCGAGGTCGGCGGTCTGGCCGCGTACCCCCGGCGGAGCGGGGAGTACGCCAGGAGCGCAAGGAGCGGACGCGCCAGGCGCTGCTCGACGCCGGCCTGGAGCTGGTCGCCGAGCACGGGTACGCCGGCCTCTCGCTGCGGCAGGTGGCGCGCGCCGTCGGGATCGTGCCGACCGCGTTCTACCGGCACTTCCAGGGTCTGGACGAGCTCGGGCTGGCGCTGGTCACGGAGTCTTTCGGTACGCTGCGCGCGATGCTGCGCTCCGCCCGGCGCGACATCACCGACTCAGGCCGCGTCATCGACCAGTCGATCGAGATTCTCGACCAGTACGTCACCGACCACGAGGCGCATTTCCGGTTCATCGCGCGGGAGCGCTCGAGTGGCGTACTGGTGATCCGGCAGGCGATCCGCTGGGAGCTGCGGCTGATCGTGAGCGAGCTGGCGCTGGACCTGTCGCGCTTCCCGATCCTCGACCAGTGGTCGGCCGGCGACCTGCAGGTGCTCGCCGAGCTGATCGTCAACTCCATGGTGGTCACCGCCGAAGGCATGCTCGACGCCCCCAACCCCCGCGACCGCGCCGCCATCGCCGACTCCGCCAAAAAGCAACTCCGCATGATCATCGTCGGCGTCACCCACTGGCACCCCGCGTAGCCGCACCCGCTCCCCCCGGCCCCCCGGGCCGGGGCACCCGCACTTGGGGCGTTGGCATGCGGTCGACACGCCGATCCGGTCGGTGTGTCGACCAC
>JBOGDF010000224.1:0-9546 GCA_050701635.1 Micromonosporaceae bacterium
GACCCCGGCGGCGCGGGACCAGGCGGCACGGGCACAGGCGGCACGGGACCAGGCGGCACGGGCACAGGCGGCACGGGCACAGGCGGCGACGGCACGGCACCGGGCAGGGGCACCGCCAGGGCGGACAACGCGCTGCGGACGGTGGCGGTGGTCGTGACGACGCTGCTGCTGCTCCTGGTGTTCGGTGCTCTGTTCGCCAGCGCCGACGCCGCGTTCGGCCAGGTGATCGACGACCTGATCCCGGACTTCTCGCTGGGCGAGCTGGTGCCGCGCGGGTTCTTCGCCGTCGCGGTCGCCGGCTTCGCGCTCGGCGCCGCCTTCCTGGCGCGGGTGCCGCCCCGACTCGACCGGCTCGGCACCCTGCACCCACGGCGGGTACGCCGCCTGGAGTGGCTGGTGCCGCTGGGCGCCCTGGTGCTGCTGTTCGCCGGGTTCGTGGCGGTGCAGCTGACGGTGCTGTTCGGAGGGCACCAGCACGTGCTGCGTACCGCCGGACTGACCTACGCCGAGTACGCCCGCCAGGGCTTCGCGCAGCTGGTGCTGGTCACGCTGCTCACGCTCGGCGTACTGGCCGCGGTGGGGCGGTGGGCGCCGCGGCGTACCGGCTCGGACCGGGTGCTGCTGCGGCTGGTGGGCGGCGCGCTGTGCGTACTCACCCTGGTGATCGTGGCGTCGGCGCTGTACCGGCTGCACCTCTACCAGCAGGCGTACGGGTTCACCCGGCTGCGGCTGCTGGTGGACACCTTCGAGCTGTGGCTGGGCGTGGTGTTCGTGCTGATCCTGGCCGCCGGCGCGCGGCTGCGGGGCGGTTGGCTGCCGCGGGCGGTGGTGGGCACCGGGGTCGCGGCGCTGCTGGCGCTCACCGTACTCAACCCGGACAGCTTCGTCGCCGACCGCAACCTGGCCCGCTTCCACGACACCGGCAAGCTGGACACGTACTACCTGGGATATCTGTCGGCGGACGCGGTGCCGACGCTGGACCGGCTGCCCGAGCCGGAACGCTCCTGCGCACTGGCCCCGATCGCCGCCGACCTGAAGCGCCCCGATCCGTGGTACGCCTACAACGCGTCCCGGGAACGCGCCCGCGACCTGCTGGCGGCGCGCCCGATCGACCAGGACACCCACTGCGACACGGTCAGCGGCCGGTAGCGTCGCACGCTGCTCCTACACTCTGCTCGCACCAGATAAGACACCACGGGGAGGTAGTGGATGAGCCGGGAACGGGTGCTGCGCGTCGGCGGCGTCGAGTTGTGCGTGGAGAGCTTCGGCGATCCGGCACAGCCGGCGATCCTGCTGATCGGCGGCGCCGCCAGCTCGATGGACTGGTGGGACGACGAGCTGTGCCAGCTGCTCGCCGATGGCGGCCGGCACGTCATCCGGTACGACCTGCGCGACACCGGGCGCTCCACCAGCTACCCGGCCGGCGCGCCCGGGTACACCGGCGACGACCTGGTCGCCGACGTGACCGGGCTGCTCGACGCGCTGGAGCTGCCGCGGGCCCACCTGGTCGGCGTCTCGATGGGCGGCGGGATGGCGCAGCGGATCGCGGTGCAGCAGCCGGAACGGGTGGCCTCACTGACCCTGATCGCCACCAGCCCGGGCGGGCCGGGCGGCCCGGACAATCCGGACCTGCCGCCGATGACCGACCGGATGCTGGCGTCGTTCTCCGACCCGGCACCGGAGCCCGACTGGTCGGACCGCGAGGCGGTGGTCGACTACATGGTGGAGGCGGTCGGCCTGTTCGCCGGCTCGCTCGGGGTGGACGAATCGCGGATCCGCCGCATCGCCGGCCGGATGTACGACCGCACCACCGACATGGCGGCGAGCCAGACCAACCACTGGATCCTCGAAGGCGGCGGCGAGCCGCTACGCCCACAGCTGGGGAAGATCACCGCGCCCACCCTGGTGCTGCACGGCACCGACGACCCGCTCTTCCCGTACGGCCACGGCGAGGCGTTGGCCCGGGAGATCCCGGGCGCCGAGTTGATCCCGCTGCCCGGGATGGGCCACGAGGTGCCGCCGCCGCAGCTGTGGGACGTGGTGGTGCCGGCGATCCTGCGACACACGAACTGAGCGCGCAGCCAGGCGGCCTGGGCTGACGGGTCAGACGCCGTGGGCGGCGAGTTGACGTACGCCGCCTTCGGCCAGGCGGTAGGACAGGCCGACCACACCGAGCCGGCCGGCCGCGAGCCGCTCGGCGATTAACGAGGAGCGCTGCGCCAGCAGGTCGACGGTGTAGCGGACGTGCTCCTCGACGGCGACTTCGGAGTCGGCCAGCGCGCGGTCGCGTACCGCGAGCACGCTGAGCATCACCCGCTCCACCACGTCCCGCATGAATCCGGCGGGGGTGGTGCCGTGCTGCACCGCGTCCAGGGTGGCGGCGATCGCGCCGCACGAGTCGTGGCCGAGCACCGCGATCAGCGGAGTGTCGAGCACGGCGACGGCGTACTCGATGCTGCCCAGCACCTCCGGGCCGACGACGTGGCCGGCGGTGCGTACCACGAAAAGGTCTCCCAGGCCGCGGTCGAAGATGATCTCGGCGGCCAGCCGTGAGTCGGAACAGCCGAACAGCACCGCGAACGGCCGCTGCGCCGGCGCCAGCGCGGTACGCCGGTCCGCGTCCTGGTGCGGGTGCAGCCGCTCCCCCGCGACGAACCGCTGGTTGCCCTCCAACAGCCACCGCAGCGCCTCACCCGGCGTCTGCGGCCACTGGTCGTCAGCCATCGACCACCTCGGCCTTGGCCGTGCCTCCCGCCGCGGTTTCGACCTTGGCGACGCCTTCCACCGCGGTGTCGGCCGGCACGTTCTCCCGCCGCGCCAGCGCGATGAACGGCAGCGCCAGCCCGGTCAGGCCACCCGCCAGCAGGTACGACATCGGGTAGCCCCAGACGTCCGCCGCCCGGCCCAGCACCGGCTGCGCGGCGATCCCGCCGCTGGAGCTCATCAGCGAGTCGAACGACAGGATGGTGGCCCGCTGCTGGGACGGGATCTGGGCGTTCAGGTACGCCTGCCGGATCGGCATCGACGCGCTGAACACCAGCGCCCAGATCACGATCAGCCCGATCACGACCCAGAAGTTGGTGAGCACCCCGGTCAGCACGACCGCCACCGTACCCAGGCCTTCCAGAACCAGGATCACGGTGGTACGCCGCTGGAACAGCTTGCGGATGCGCGGCGTCAGCACGCCGCCGGCGACCTGCGCGCCGGCCACGATCGCCGCCACCAGCCCGGCGATCCCGTACGCCTTCGGGTCGCCCCAGAGCTCGAGCAGGTACGGCTGCAACGCGTAGAACACGTAGATCGCCACGCCGCCGGTGAACGGGGCCGCCAGCATCAGGTACTTCACCGCGGGGACCCGCAAGCCGTACTCGACGGAGTCGGCGGTGATCCGGCGGATCTCCCGCAGCGGGCCGCGGCCACGGCTCGGGGTGAACCCGATGTCGCGCATCAGCGTGAACGCCACCCCGAACATCACCAGCAGGATCCCGGCCCGGACCACGAACGGCACGCCCAGGTTGGTCAGCTGCGCCAGGTAGCCGCCGGCCACCGATCCGACCAGCATCCCGCCCCCGGCGATCGCCTGGCCGCGGCCGAACACCGCCTCCATCGAGCCGTCGTACCCGGTCGCCTGTAGCGCGTCGACCAGCCAGGCTTCGGTGGCGCCGGAGAAGAAGGTGAACCCGAGCCCGATCAGCACGGACACCACGGCCCACTGCCAGAACGGCCCCTCCACCTGCCAGAGCAGTACGTACAGCCCGGTGGACGCCGCCAACGTCACCGTGCCGAGCAGGAACGACATGCGCCGCCCCCGCATGTCGGCCACGATCCCGGTCGGCACCTCGAACAGCACCATGCCGGCGGTGAAGAACGCGTTGGCGGCGAACGCCTGGAGGTTGTTCAGCCCGGCGTCGAGCAGGAAGATCGTGTTGATGCCCCAGATCAACGACGCGGCGAGCGTGTTGCCCAACATCAGCCCGTAGTACGTACGCCGGATCGTCACCGGGGTCGCGGTCATCTGGCCCTCCCGAAGGCGGCGAAACAGATAGTCGTTGCGACCAAGCCTGCCACGCCGTACCCGGTCCTGATCACCGATGACGCGAACCCGACCCCGCTGCGGCGCTGTCAAGATGGGTGCCATGGATTTCAAGCTCGAACTGGTGCCGATCCCGGTGACCGACGTCGACCGGGCGAAGGCGTTCTACCGCGACCTGGCCGGCTTCACGGTCGACGTCGACGTACGGCCGGCCGAGGGCGTACGGGTGGTGCAGCTCACGCCGCCGGGGTCGGCGTGCTCGATCGTGCTCTCGACCGGCCTGCCGGAGATCGAGAAGATGCGGCCGGGCACCGTCAAGGCGCTGCACCTGGTGGTCGCGGACATCGTGGCGTCCCGTGCGGCGCTGGCCGAGCGCGGCGTCGAGATGGGCGAGGTCGAGGAGGTCGGCGGCGGCGTGAAGTACGCGTCCTTCTCCGACCCGGACGGCAACTCGTGGACGCTGCAGGAGATGCCCTGGCGTACCGACGTCGGGTAGCTCAGTCCCGGGGCGCCGTGAGGGTCGGGTCGAAGCCGTACGGGAGTTCGAGCCGGTGCGCGGCGAGCAGCGCGGTGTCGGCGAGCAGCTCGCCGGTGGGGCGGTCGGCGACGATCCGGCCCTGGTCCAGCACCGCGGAGCGGGGGCACAGCTGCAGCGCGTACGGGAGGTCGTGGGTGACCATCAGCAGCGTTACCGGCAGGCCGAGCAGGATCTCCGCCAGCTCCCGGCGGCTGGCCGGATCCAGGTTGCTGGACGGCTCGTCGAGCACCAGGATCTCGGGCCGCATCGCCAGTACGGTGGCGACCGCGACCCGCCGCCGCTGCCCGTAGGAGAGGTGGTGCGGGGCGCGGTCGCGGTGCTCGGCCATCCCGACCGCGTCCAGGGCTTCGTCCACGCGCCGGCGCAGGGCGTCGCCGCGCAGCCCGAGGTTGGCCGGTCCGAACGCCACGTCCTCGCCGACCGTCGGCATGAAAAGCTGGTCGTCCGGGTCCTGGAACACCACGCCGACCCGGCGCCGGATCTCCGGCAGGTGCGGCTTGGCCACCCGCAGCCCGGCGACGTCGACCTCGCCGCCGCACCCGCCCAGGATGCCGTTGAGGTGCAGCACCAGCGTGGTCTTCCCGGCCCCGTTCGGCCCGAGCAACGCCACCCGCTCCCCTGGCTCGATCCGCAGGTCAACCCCTCGCAGAGCCACCTGCCCGTCCGGGTACGCGAACCGCACGTCCCGCAACAGCAGCGACGGCTGGACCGCACCCGCCGGCTCGGGCGACGGCACGACCGCCTCCGGCTCAGGCGACGGCACGGCCGCGGCCGGCCCGGTCATCGGACGCCTCCCGAGGAGAGCACCGCGGCGACGCAGACCACGGCGGCGAGCGCCGGCACCCACATCGCGAGCAGCCAGGTGGCCGCCGGGGCGGCGGGGCCGTACAGGGTGGGCATCCGGCCGGCGTACCCCCGGGAAAGCATCGCGAGGTAGACGCGTTCACCGCGCTCGAACGCCCGCAGGAACAGGGAGCCGGCGCCGGTGGCGAAGGCGTACGCCTGCCACAGGAACCGCGGCTGGTACCCCCGGGAGAGCCGGGCGATCCGCATCCGCCGGGCTTCGGCGGTGAGCACTTCGGCGTACCGCAGCATGAAAGTGGCGATGCTGGTGACGACCGCGGGGGTATGCAGCCGGTCCAGCCCCAGGATCAGGTCCCGCTGTTGCGTGGTGGCGGCGAGCAGCAGCGAGGACAGTACGCCGAGCGTGCCCTTGGCGAGGATGTTCCAGGCGCCGAGCAGCCCGTCGACGGACAGCGCCACTCCGAGCCAGGTCACCGTCGGCGCCGGCCCGAAGAACGGCAGCGCCACCGCGAGGATCACGAACGGCAGCTCGATCAGGCAGCGGGTGGCCAGCCAGCCGGGCCGGACCCGGGCCAGCCCCGCCACCACGGCGACCAGCAGCAGGTAGCAGCCGAACGCCCAGAACTGTTCGCGCGGGGTGAGCACCACCAGCACGGTGAACGCCACCGACGCGACGATCTTGACTTCCGGTGGCAGCCGGTGCACCGGCGACTCGTACGCCAGGTACAGCGGATGGCTGTGCCCGCCGGCCACTATGTCTCGCTGTCGCGCCGGCGGCGGCGTACCAGCGCGAACAGCCCCGCGCCGATGCCGAACACCAGCAGCACCCCGAGCACCCCGGACAACCCGGTCGACAGGTACGGGTTGTCGATCCCCGCGATGCCGTAGTCGGCCAGCGGACCGCCCACCTCGTGCTCCTCGGCACTGCGCGCCATGCACTCGCCGCCAGCTGGCCGGTCGGCTTCATAGGAGCAGCCCTGACGCGTGACCGCGTCCAGCCCGTCTGGGCTCGACGATGCGAAGCTGGAGACCACCCCGGCCAGCAGCAGCGCGAGCGCCAGCCCGCCGAGCAGGAACCACCGATACCGGCTCACCGCGACGCCACCTCCACCGGCTGGGCAGCCGGGCGGGGTGCGTGGCGCAGGGCGTACACCAGGTCGGGTCGGACCCGGGCGACGGCGACCACCGTGACCGCGGTGATCAGCCCCTCGCCGACCCCGATCAGCAGGTGGCTGCCGCCCATCGCGCCGGCCACCCAGGCGACCGGCAGGTGGGTGACGCCGCCGAGGGCGTACTGCAGCACGAAGCCGAACGCGGCGGCGACCGTGCCGCACACGCCGGCCAGGAAGGCGGTAACCCCAAGTCCCGCATTGGTACGCGGCAGCAGCCGCAGCAGCGCGACCACCACGGCGTAGCCGACCACACTGGACAGCAGCGCCATGTTGGTGAGGTTCAGCCCGATCGCGGTGACCCCGCCGTCGGCGAACAGCAGCGCCTGCACCACGATCACGATCGACACACAGAGCATCCCGACCCAGGGCCCGACCAGCATCACCGCGAGCGCGCCGCCCAGCAGGTGGCCGCTGACCCCGGGCAGCACCGGGAAGTTGAGCATCTGCACCGCGAACACGTACGCCGCGACCAGCCCCGCCATCGGCGCCAGCCGTTCGTCCAGGTCATGCCCCGCCCGGCGTACGCAGATCGCCAGCGTCACCGCCGCGACGCCGAGAAACGCCAACGACACCGGTACGCCGACGATGCCGTTCTGGATGTGCAGCGCGTACCCCATGGCCGAAGCCTATGACCGCGCCACCCTTCCTGCAAACGTCTTGCAATAAGCGTCACTCAGCCGACAGTCGATGAAACTCGGCGAGCCAGCGCCGGATCGACGGCTGCTCGGCATCCTGAATCTCCTCGATGTGTACGGCGCGCAGCCCGGCCACCGCGAAGCCCTCCACCTCGGCGCGGGTGAGCGGCCACGGCGGCCCCGCGTCCGGGTCGGCCTCGCCCAGCGACACGGCGATCACCAGCAGCTCGCCGCCGGGCGCCACCAGGCTGGCGACGTTGCCGGTCGCGGCCTCGCGCACCGTACGCGGCATCGACTGCACGGTCATGCTCTCCAGCACCAGGTCGAACCCGCCGCGCCACTCCTCCGGCGGCGCCAGCAGGTCAGCGACCGTGTACCGCACCGGGGAGCCGGAGTGCCGCGCCTCGGCGGCCTTGATCGCGGTCGGCGAGATGTCGAACGCGGTGGTCCGGAACCCGCGCCGCGCCAGGTATTCGGCGTCCCGGCCGTACCCGCCGCCGACCACCAGGGCACGCCGCCCGCCGCCGGACACCTCCCCCGCCTCGGCCCACCGCACCAGTAGCTGGTGCGGCGTCGCGTGGTCCCACGGCACCGCCGCGGTGCCGGCGTCCGCCTCGGCGTACAGCCGCTCGAACCAGTCGGCCGGGCCCTCCGACTCGGCCGCCAGCTCCCGTGCCCGTACGTCCGGATCCATCGCCATCCCTGCACGCTATCTCGACCACCGGTCACTGCCGCCCTGTAGCTCGGGGGTCGCCGCGGCGATGACTTTCCGGTGATGGTGAGGTCTACCTGGCAACCACATCGACACGGAGGTACAGACATGGGAGCGATACACGTACACGAGTTCATGAGCCTCGACGGCGTGATCGACGCGCCGACGTGGACGTTCGACTACGGCTTCGACCCCAAGATGGGCGAGGTGCTCGGCGCGGTCACGGGACGTTGCCAGGGCATCCTGCTCGGGCGTAACACGTACCAGATGTTCGAGCCGGCGTGGTCGACGCGGACCGTGGAGGACGACCCCGGGGCGCCGTTCTTCAACGACACCACCAAGTACGTCGTCTCCTCGACGCTGGAGACCGCGACCTGGCGAAATTCGAAGATCATCGGGGGGTACGACCCCGACGCGATCCGCCGCCTGAAGGACGAGGTCGACGGCGACCTGTACGTCAGCGGCAGCGTCACGCTGGTCCGGGCGATGCTCGCCGACGGGCTGATCGACGAGCTGCACCTGTTCGTCTACCCGCTCACCCGCGGGGCCGGTCCGCGGCTGTTCACCGAGGAGGCCGCGGCCAGAAAACTGTCGCTCGCGAACTCCGACACGTACGACAACGGGGTGGTCTACCTGAACTACCGCCCCCAGGCCTGAGGTCGGCCACCTGCCGGCCGGGAGCGCCATCGACAAGATCCTCAAAGGCAGCCGCGGACCCGCCCGCGACTGTCACGGAAACGCAACTTCGGTCGAGAGGTTCACAGCCGGTTACCACCAACGCGGTGACGACGACGCCCGGTCTGCATAGCATCAGGGCATGGCGCCGCCCCCCGCGCCAAGCGACGAGCTCGAAATTCGTCTGCTCGGCACCTTTGAGATCACGCGCCACGGCGTGCCGATCGACGTGCTCGGTGATCGGTTACGCACCGCCATGGCGTCGTTGGCCTTGGCCGTGGGTCGGGTGGTCGCCGCCGACGCGCTGATCGATGTGGTGTGGTCGGACCGGCTGCCCGGCAACCCGCGCAGCGGCCTGCAGAACCTGATCACCCGGCTGCGGAAGGTGCTCGGCGTCGACGTGATCCGCTCCGTCGGGCGCGGTTACCTGCTCGAGATCGCTCCCGAACAGGTGGACGTGGTGCGGTTCCAGCGTCACCTGGACGCCGCGGCCGGTGCCGAGTCGGCCGGTGACACCGCGGCGGTGCGGCGCCACCTGCGGGCGGCGGAGCAGCTGTGGCGGGGTGAGCCGTTGACCGGTGTGGAGTCGGAGGTGCTCCGGCTTCGGGAGGTGCAGAGCCTGACCGAGCGCTACCTGACCGCGGTGGAGCAGCGGATCGATATTGACCTGGCCGGCGGGAGGGTCGGCGGGCTGGTCTCGGAGCTGGTCGGGTTGACCACCCGGCATCGGCTGCGGGAGTCGTTGTGGCTGCGGCTGATCAAGGTGCTGCACCGTCAGGGACGGCAGTCCGAGGCGCTGACCGCGTACCACGATCTGCGGACCCTGCTGGCTGACGAGCTGGGCGTGCAACCCTCGCCTGACCTGCAGGAGGTCTACCAGGCGATCCTCACCTCCGACCTGCCCGCGCCAGCCAGCGCCGAGTCCGGCCCGGCCGGCGAGCCGGCGCCGGCGGCCGCGCGGCCGGACTGGGCGGTGG
>JBOGDF010000225.1:0-9494 GCA_050701635.1 Micromonosporaceae bacterium
CGTGCACGCCACCCGCGCGAGCCGGCGCGCCGCCCGCGAACGGCAACCGCGGCGGCGCTGGATCAGCGAGCACGAGACGGTCATCACCGCCACGCTGCAGCGGCTGCTGCGCGAGTGCGCACGGCTCGGACTGCGACCCGAGCCCAGCCCAGAACCCAGCGAGGACCCCCGTGACCAGGAGGATCCGCGGATCACGGACGGTGTGGGCGGCGGTGTGGATGGTGAGGTCGCGCTGGGCGACTACCTGACCTGGCTGGCCGACGACCTCACCGGCGACGCGGTCACCGAGGGAACCTTCGGCGCGCTCGGGCTGGCCCTCGGCGAGCTACGCGGCCATCCCGTCGTGGCCGCGCGGCCGGCCAACCACGGCATCCACCAGGTGATCCGCGCCGCCGACCGGCTGCGCGCCGACTACGCCTCCCTCAACGGCCTGGGCGCTGGCCCGGCCGGTGACGCTCACCTGGCGGACAATCCCTAGGCAGCTACACCTTCCTCATCGAGAAGATCCGTGAACTGGCCGGGTACCGGCCGCTGCGGATGGGCGCCGAGCTGGCCGACGAACCCCCGGGTGAGTCGCCGTCGTCACAGGCGCCATCGCCTCGTGCTCCCGGGACGGCAAGGCTGATTTGCCCGATTTCGGCGAAGCCGGGTTGCCCGCGTGGTGTGGCAAGGTATGGTGCTGGACGAGGTTGTTCCGCGGTAGTTGTGTGAAGCCCACCACAGCGAGTCCGTGGAGCGGCCGGTGGAGCTGGTTGTTGGGGCCGTGGTAGCCCTGGGGGCCGGGTTCCGGTTGTGGTGTGTGGCTGATCTGGCCTGGGTGACGACCACCCCAGGTGTTCATGCCGACACGCCTGTGTTTCTCCCTGTCGTCTTGTGACGTGCGCCCTGTTCAGGCGCGTGTGGAGTGCCTTCTGTGATGGTTCGGGCGGTTTCGGCTGGCGGGCGGCGCATCAGCGTCGGGTCCGCGGCTGAGTCACGCCCGCTCGTCGCGTGGTTGCGGTCGTGCCCGGTGACCGTGCTGCTCGGCGCTGCCGTGCTGGTGTGGTTGGCCGGCGCGTGGCTGGCCGGTTCGGCCGGTTCGCCGGTGGTGCTGGTGGCCTCGGTGGCACCGTCGCAGGGTCCGGCTCCGGCTCCGAAGCCTGGGGCGCCGAAGCCGTCTGGGGGCGGTGAGTCCAGCGGCGGCGGGAACACTGGTTCCGCGCAGCCGAAGTCGTCGCCGGCGCCGTCGACCAAGCCTTCGTCGAGCCCGGGGTCGGGTTCTGGGCAGTCGAACCCTCAGCCCGCCTCCACCCCCACGCCCAAGGCGGCGCCTCCGAAGGAGGGGTCGGGTACGCCCGGCCAGACCGCGACGCCTGCTGGTGGTGTTCGCCCGACGCCGCGCCCGGAGGCCTCGTCGGGCTCTTCTGGTGCCCGGCCGACCGCCGCCGCGCCGGCTTCTCGTAGGCCGGGCGACTCGCCGAGTGTCACGGCGACCCCGGTGACGGCGAAGGCCGGCCCACAGCGGCCGCCGGCCGGCACGGACACGACCGGCACCCACCCCCCGCCGAACAAACAACCGGACAAGGCCCCCACGAACACCCCGCCGGCCGCTCCTCCGCCGCCTGCTGGGTCTGGTGGGCCGGCCAACGCCGGCACCGGCACCGGCGGCCCGGGCGGCGGTGCGGGTGGTCCACATCCGAACAAGACGCTCGCCGCCTCGAATCCTCCCGGCGATGACCGGGCCGCCGGCTCACAGGTCACCGCCGGACAGCGGCCACCGGACCTGCGACCCACCGACCAGACCACCCACTCCGGCCCCTCACCACCGGCCAGCAAGCCTGATGACCACGCCCCCGACGAAGCTCAGCGTGAACTGCTCAACCCGAAGAAGCCGGGACAGCCCGGCGCGCCACAGTCCGGGACCGACCAAGGCGGAATCCCCGGCCTGGGCGGATACGGGACACCGCGAAAACCCGACCCCGCGGGGTGTTCAAGCCAGCCATGCGGCCCGGCGTCGACACCCACCCCGAACCCCCTGACCCAGAAGCCCGGCCAGCCGGACACCGGCACGCAGCCTCAGGACTGCCAAGGCGCCGGCGGCTGCGCGACCTCGCCGGTTCCCGGGGTCAAGACGCCTGGTGCCGACACCAGCGCGGAGACCGCCGGTCTGACTGGTGAGCAGAAGGAGCTGTACGGCATCGGGTTGTCGGAGGCGCAAGACCGGAACAAGTTCACCGAGTTGGTTCCGGGCTACAACCCCGCCGTCGCGCCGACGCGTGAGCAGATCATCCAAGCCGGTGTAGAGACGCGCCGACTCAACCAAGAAGTGCGCGACGCCAACGGCGTCACGGAATGCGACCGACCAAACTGCGGGGTCACGGTGCCCCCCAAGGCGCCCGACCCGCACAAGCTCGCCGAGGATCTGAGGTGGTCCCCGTACGAGCCGGTCAGCATGGCGGCCGGGGTAGCCGAGGCCGGCACCTACGCCAGCGAAGGCAAGACAGAGGAAGCCTGGGGCGCCCTCGGCAGCAGTCTCCCGTTCGCCGGCAAGCTCGGCAAGGTAGGCAAGGTAGGCAAGCTCGGCAAGAAGCTTCTCAACAAAGGCACCGACGCCGCGGCTGCCCCCGCGCCCAAGCCGCCAGCTACTCGCCCACCCGGTGCTGCTCCTAGTTCTGGTGCTCAGCCGGTTCCGAGGCCTACCGCGCCCAAACCGGCAGAGGGTGGGCCTGGCCAGGGTGCTGGGTCGCCGGCGCCGCGTGTTGTTCCGCGTCCTGGCGTGGGCCAGCCGAAGGCAGGCGCGCCTGGTAGTGGTCCGGCCGGGGCCGCTCCGCGTGGCGGGATCGGCAAGGCCCCGGCCGGGGGAGCTGGCAAGGCCCCCGCCGGGAGCGCCGGTCCTCGTAGCCGTCCGACCACTCGTGCCACCGGTCGTCCCAACACCCGGGTGACTGGTCGCTCTGAGAGCGCCGCGCCTCGGGTGAGTCCGCGCCGGGGTGGGTCGCGGCCTGCTGTCGGTGCGGACTCTCGTTCCTCGGGTTCTGGTGGTGTCGGTGTCCTGGCCCGGCCCAAGGCCCCGGCTCGTACCCCCGGTGAGCTGAGCCCACAGCGGCCCGTCGAGCTGCCCGCCCAACGTCCCGCGCTTGGGCGCCCGCAAGCGCCTCGGATCGGGGACCCGGGCGCCAACCCGGTCACCCGACCGCAGCCGCTGCCCGGCTGGCACGGCCCCCTGGGAGTGGGCACCGGCCCAGGCGTGATCGGCGACCCGACTACCGACCCCCAGCGCCGCCCCGGTGCCAGCCAGCCGCAAGAGCCGGGCGCGGACCCCGGAGCCCAGCCCGACGGGCCGCCCACCGTCGGCGGGGGCGAGCGCAGCCGCGGCAACGTCTACCACAACGGCCAGCTCCACCGCTGGGACGACGACCAGCAGCGCTGGCAGACGGTCGCCGCCGAAGACGGCGGAGCGCGGACACCGGATGAGCCGAGTGCCGGCAGTGGCCCACGTGCCGGGCGGCCACGTGCGGAGCCGACCGAGTGGACCACGCAGGCCGAGCATGATCTGCGAGCCAGCGCGCGCAACCCATACAAGATCCGCCCCATCGACACCGAGGCGGATCATGAAAATGACGTCTACGAAGTCGAGTTCGCCGACGGCACCAGGGGGGTGTACAAACCAGTCTCTGGTGAACGGCAACGCGAGTACCGCTACGATCAGTACAAGCCAGCCACCCTCGCCGATCGTGAGGTCGCCGCTTCCCGGCTAGACGAGATGCTCGGATTCCACGTGGTCCCCACAACCACCTATTGGGATGGGCCCTATGGAGTGGGTTCGCTCCAGCGCTACGTTGAGCACACTCAACCTTTGGACCCGGCTGAATACGATCCCATTGATCAGCAGAAGATGGCGGTTCTGGATCAAATTCTCATGAACAATGACCGATTTGTGGATAACTACCTTACCGGTCCCGATGGGCGCCCTGTGGCGATTGATCATGGCTTGATTCTTTCCAATAACAACAGAGATGGAGCCGCTTCATCAGATTTCGTGCAGGACTGGGTGGAGTGGGAGGGGAATAGGCCTCTCTCCGAGGAGGTCATGGAGCAAGTGAGATCTGTTGACCCTCGAGGGCTGCAACGCATGCTCGAGGCGGCAGGCTTGGACGCCCAAACAGTCGACGCCGCCGTTCGTCGACTACGCCAGGTCCAAGACACAGGGATGATCTCAGAATGAATGAATCCTCAGGACCAACCTCCCCTGGGGTGGGGAGTTCAGTTCCAACCCGCGTGGTCCTATATAAAACGATCACTGAAGAATTCGGCAAGTCTATCCCGATTGCTGAATTTCGATACGATCCTAATCGAGGCGTTACGCTCACTTTGCTTGACGAAAACTGGTCCATGGTGCCGCGGCGAATATATGAGAAGGGGATGCGTTCTCGCATTCAGGAACGCAAAGTTTCCCCTAATGAAGGGCCGGCGTTTATGTGGGCATTGCTCGAACCGCTGCACGCTACGTACTACAAATTCATCGACAAGAGCAATGAAGATGCCTGAACCATTAGGCATCAATGATGGATATACAACCAGGAGCGACCGTGTCCGCTGAGTTTCCCACGCGGGTGGCAATGTGGGCATTGCGTGGAGGCCCTGGCGAGTTCCCCATTATCGCCGAGTTTCGGTACAGTGCCGAGAGTGGCGTCACGCTCACGGAGGTAGATTCGAGCTGGACTGATATGGCGCAGAAGATATACGAAAGGGGGATAAGATCGTTCTATGAAGGGCGGATTGTCTCTCCCTCCGAGGGTCCTGCGTTCATGAAAGCATTGCTTTGAACAGTTCCACCGCACCTACTACGGATTCGTTAACCTGAGTGACCAGACGCCTGACCAGTGATAGAGGCCGGGGTACCTAGGCCGATGACTGATCGTGTACCCACCCGAGTCGTTATGTACTCTATCCTGGCGGGCGAACCAGGAGAACCTACACCGATCGCCGAGTTCCGTTGGAGCCCCGAATCTGGGGTCACACTGATCGAGCTCGATCAGCGATGGGCTAGAGCTGCTAGAAATATCTATGAGAACGGAGCGGACTCCTACAGCGAAGAGCGCATGGTCCCGCGTACCGAAGGCCCCGCATTCATGCGCACCCTCATCCAACCCACCCGAACCACTTACTACGGGTTCAGCGACAAGAGCGACGACGCGTAAGTAGCTTGTAGCCACTCGCCCGGCGAACTCAGGGAAGCTCGGCGTGGGCCTGTTCGATGGCCTCGGGGTAGCGCTGGTGTTTGTGGTGTTCGGCGAGGGCGCGGTAGATGCTGGCTAGGCTGGGGTTGCGGCCTTTGCGTTTGCCGGTGGGGATGATCAGGTCGGCTCGGATGTCGGCGACGGATTCGCCGCTGGCGCGGCGGCGCAGCACGGTGTGGAGCATGTCGTCGGTGATGACCGGTGGGCGGCCGCCGTGGTTGCCTTTGCGGGCGGCGGCGTTGAGTCCTTCGAGGGTGGCTTCGCGGATGTTCTCGCGTTCGGTTTCGGCCATGGCGGCGAAGAAGGCGAACAGGACGCGGCCGGTGCCGCTGGGGTCGTAGATGCCGGGTAGTGGTCCGGCGATCATCTCCAGGGCGATGCCGTGGGTGGTGAGGTGGTCGGCGAGCGCGGTCAGCTCGGCGGAGTCGCGGCCCAGGCGTTTCATCTCGTAGACGGTCAGGATGACCCGGCAGTGCGGGGCGTGGGCCTTGATCTGCCGGCACAGCTGCAGCGCGGCCTCGAACTTCGGTCGCACCCGCACCCGGGTGGAGAGCTTCTCGGAGAAGATCTTGTCTCGTTCGATGCCTCGCTCGGCCAGCGCGTCGAGCTGTGACTGGAGTTCCTGGGTCAGGTGCGAGCAGCGGGCGTAGCCGACCCTGATGTCAGTCGCTGGGGTGTCGGCGGGGACCGGCGCCGGCGCAGGCGTGCCCGGTCGCCACAACTGGCTCGGGCGCCGGTCGGAGGGTGTCGGGACCCGCAGCCGTTTGGCCAGCCGGGGCACCTTCATGAACCGTCCGGTGTGGTACGTGCCGGCCACCGTGCCCGAGCGCGACCGGCACGGCGAACCCGGCTCGACCCGGCACCGAGGGCACGAGTGGCATTCGACCTCGTCGGCGTCCGTGGTGGCGGGCTCTGGTTCGCTGCTCACCCTGGGAATCGTGTCACAAACCTCTACCACAACTCTCACGAGCCGAGTTCCCGTGAGAGTGGGTTCTGAGGAGAATTCCGACTCTGACCACAGCCTGCCCAGCGGTCCGGCCGATCGCTCTCAAAAAGGACCGTTTGTTGAACGCCCGGGGATCTTGTTAGGCCAGGACGCGTTCGAAGGCCCGGCGGCGTTCGGCGGGGCCCTGGTAGCCGGCCAGGCGCAGGGTGGTGGCGTTGATGGCCTCGGCGCCGGAGGTGATCGCGGCGGTCGCGGCGTCGGTGAGCAGCGCGGCCAGCTCGCCGATGGTGCCCTCGCTGCGGCCGATCAAATACGCCGCCATGTCGATGGTGGCGATCGGCGAGGGGCGGCGTAGCGGGAACGCGGCGGCGAAGCTGGCCAGCAGTGAGCGGGTCTGCTCGTCGGGTGCCCAGCGGGGCAGGATCAGCGGTTGGAACCGGTTCTCCAGCTGGTCGTCCGAGCGGACCGCCAGATACGCCTCGGCGGTGCCGAGTCCGACCAGCGGGATGCGCAGCTCGTTGCCGAGGAACCGCAGCAGGTTGTGGAACTCCCGGCGTTTGGCGTCGCTGCCGACGAGCATGTGGTGCAGCTCGTCGATGACCAGCATGCGTACCTCGCGGGCCCACAGCCACCACAGCGCGGCGCGTTCCACGGTGGGCAGTGGCCGGTTGCGTTGTGGTGGGGCGCCCAGGGCGTCGAGCAGCGCGGCGTAGAAGCGGGGAATCGACGGGTCAGAGGGCATCTGCACCACCAGCACCGGGATCTCCTCCCGGTCCGGGTGGGTTACCGGGGGGTGGGTGCGGCGGAACTTCTCCAGGATCATCGACTTGCCGTTGTTGGTCGGCCCGACCAGCAGCAGGTTCGGCATGCGCTGCTTGTCCGGCCAGGTCAGCAGCGTTTCCAGGCGTTCCAACGCCTCGCTCGCGCGGGTGTAGCCGATCCAGCGGTCCGTGCGCACCAGCCGGATCCGCTCGGCGTCGGAGAGCGCGGCCAGCGGCCGCACCGACGGGTGCAGGTGCGCGAACCCCGCATCCGGCCCGGCGTCAGGCTCGGTATGGGGTGCGGCGGTCACCACTGCTCGATCACGTCGAACGGGCGCGCCGAGACACTCGCGGTATCGGCGCTGGTATCGGTGTTGGGCGCTGGTTCGGGCGGGTCCAGGGGCGCGGGCGGGCTGGGCCGGGTCGGGTGGGCTCTGGCGTGGGTGGAGCGTCGGTCCAGGTCACGGCGGGCCCGGCGGGTGTGGGCTGCGGCCTGCTCGGTGACCTGGCGCATCTGCTCGACCATGGCGAACAGGGCGTTCTCGTCGACCTGGGTTCGGCCGCGTTCGCGCAGCGCGGCGACCGCGGCCCGCTGCTCCCACACGCTGATCGGTGGCCGTGACCTGCTCCGGTACGGAACCTCGAGGTAGGCGCCGCTGTCGGGGTCGAGCACCCAGACCCGGGACAGGTCGCGCGGGTCGCGGCGCAGCACGAACTTGTCCAGCCGGTCACGGCGGGCGATCCAGGGCTTGAGCGCGTCGCTGTAGTACCGCACGTGGTCGATCACGAACCCCGTCCGGGACAGGGTCCGGCGGATCACGGGCAGGAAGTCCACCAGGAACGCCGTCTCGCTGGTCACCGTCGCCGGCGGTCCCGACGCGGTGACCCGCTCGGCCCACCGCCCGGCCGGGGTCTGCCCCAGGCCGGCATGAACCCCGCCGTGGTAGCCGGCCACCGCCAACGCCAGCCAGCGCTGCAGCTCGGCCACCGTCAGCACGGCCGACCCGTCGCTGTCGTAGGCGCCGCGCTGGGCCGGGTTGGAGAACGTGGTGCCCGGCAGCTCGTGCACCATCTCCATCAGCGTGCCGATGACCCGCTCGATGACCCCGCCATAGTGCGGCTGGCCCGGTGGCCGGTAGTCCAGGGTGATCCCGTGCTGGTCACAGCCCCGGCGCAGCGCCTCACTTTTGAACTCCGCGGCGTTGTCCAGATACAGCGTGGCGGGCTTGCCGCTCATCGGCCACGCCACCTCGGGTAGGCCGAGCCGTTCCAGCCAGGGCCGTTTGTCGGTGACCATGTGCGCCAGGCACAACCCCACCGACAGCGCCGAGGGCGCCTCCAGCGTCACCACCAGCCCCACCACGCACCGACTGCACACATCGATCGCGGCGGTCACATACGGCCGACCGATCGGGCGCCGGTAGCGCTCATCGACCACGATCACATCAACCACCGTGTGATCGATCTGCACCTGTTCCAGCAGCCCCTCCACCTCCGGTGGCGCACCCCCGGCCGACCGCAACGCCCGCGCGGCGTCGGTTCCCTGCCGGCTGCTCACCACCGCCACCGGGTCCAGCTTGGCGATGCGCCGCTGCAACGTCCCCCGCGAGGGCACCCGCAGGCCCTGGCGCAGGCACACCCGCCTGACCTCCCGATACACCGCCGCCACCGACCTGCGCTGCTTGGTCAAATACCGCGCCCGCACCACCTCGCGCATCACAGCCTCAACCTCGACCGGAAGATGCTCACGACCACGGCCACGACTGGACTCACGCGGCAGCAGGTCCGAGACCACACCCTCCCCCGCCCGCCACCGGCTCAACAGCAGATACACCTGCCGACGCGACATCCCCAGCTCGACCGCCGCCGCGTCCACCGCCTCATGGCCCACCACCACCCGACCGGCCAGACGACCAACGACCTCCGCGCGATGAGCCGCCCGAGCCCACACCCCCTCCGGCGCCGCCAACAGCCCGCGCTCCCGAACCAGCTCACCATCCATCGCGGCACCTCATCGTGCATAGCAGGTCGAAACGCGACGCACGGTAGTGCACACCAGCGCGGACACCCCGGATTCCCACGCACCTCTGCACAACAACCCAAAACCCCAGGTCGCGCGTGCAGAGCAGCACGGAAATCAACACGGGTTGCCAGTTTCAGAAGTGGTGCGTCACGCCCGGTGTTTGGGCTGTTCAGGGGGATGAGATGGCGAGCTACCCGCCGGTCACCGACGCCGAGGCCGACGCCGCGCTGCGCCGGATCCGGACCCGGCACGAGCGCCGGGAGGATCCGCACTGGTGGCAGGCCGAGGCGGACGGCCCGGAGGCCGCCTACCGGGTGCTGGACTACCTGCGACGACGTTCTCAACCCGGCCCCACACAGCTGCCGGCCGGGCTCGCCGCGGCGGACGTGTGGGACGAGCTGATCCTCTCCGCGTGGTGCTGGTGGGACCACAAGGCCCGCGAGCGCGAGCTGCTCGCCCGCGCGCAGCGCTACGGGCTGTCGCTGTCGGACCTGGGCGCGTTCCTGGGCATCCGCAGCCGCCAGGGCATGCGCGACTACCTCGAC
>JBOGDF010000226.1:0-9389 GCA_050701635.1 Micromonosporaceae bacterium
GCTGCGGGCCGGCGCGCGCGCCGTGATCGTCACCAGCCGCGCCCAGAACCCGACCGGCGCGGCGGTGTCGGAGGGGAGGGCCGCGCGGCTGCGGGAGGTGCTGGCGGCGTACCCGGAGGCGCTGCTGATCGAGGACGACCACTCCGCCGAGCTGTCCGAGGTGGCGCTCGCCCCGCTCGCCGGGGTCACGCCGCGCTGGGCCTTCGTACGCTCCACCTCCAAGCCGTACGGTCCGGACCTGCGACTGGCGGTGCTGACCGGGGACGCCGCGACCGTGGACCGGGTGGCGGGGCGGATGCGGATGGGCGCCGGCTGGGTCTCCACGGTGCTGCAGCAGCTGGTGGTCGCGCTGTGGTCCGACGAGACGGTCGGCCACGGCGTGGCGCGCGCCCGGGAGGCGTACCGGGAGCGGCGCGAGGGGCTGCTCGCCGCGCTGGCCTCGCGCGGGGTGCCGGCGGTGGGGCGTACCGGGATCAACGTCTGGATCCCGGTGGCCGACGAGACCGCGGTGGTGACCCGGCTGCGGGACGCCGGCTGGGCGGTCTCGCCCGGCGCGGTCTTCCGGCTGGCCACCCCGCCGGGGGTACGGGTCACCGTCAGCGCCCTCGACACCGCGGACCTGCCCGCCCTCGCCGACGCGGTGGCCGCCGCGGTACGCCCGGCGCCGTCCCACCACGGCGCCTGAGAGGCCCCGGCCGGCCGGTGGACCGGACGTGGCCGGGAACACGATTTCGTCTTCGCGCCGGATGCGCAAGGATTGAGGAGCCCTGACGGCCCTTACCCCGAGGAGTCCGGTGCCGACACTCGCAGTCACCGCGGACGCCACCGCCCAGCACGTGGTCCGGGTGCAGCGGCGCACCCTGGTGGTCCTCGTGATCAGCCAGGTACTCAGTGGCGTGGGCACCGCGATCGGGCTCTCCGTGGGCGCGCTGCTGGTGGCGCGGATGGCCGGGGGACCAGGGCTGTCCGGGTTGGCGCAGAGCGCAGTCACGGTCGGCGCCGCGGTGTTCGCGCTGCCGGTGGCCCGGCTGATGCAGGCCCGCGGCCGCGGCCCCGGTCTGATCCTGGCGTACGCCCTCGGCACGGTCGGCGGTCTCCTGGTGGTCGGCGCGACCTCGCTGGGGTCGGTGCCGCTGGCGATCGCCGGGCTGTTCCTGTTCGGCGGCGGGATCGCGGCCGGACTGCAGGCGCGGTACGCCGCCGTGGACCTCTCACCTCCGGAACGGCGCGGCCGGCACATGTCGCTGGTGGTCTGGGCGACCACGATCGGTGCCGTCGCCGGCCCCAACCTGGCGGCGCCGGCGGACCAGCTGGTACGCCCGTTCGGGATCGCCGAGCTGGCCGGGCCGTTCCTGTTCAGCGCGCTGGCGTACGCCGCGATCCTGCTGCTCCTGGTGCTGGGGCTGCGCCCGGACCCGCTGCGGCTGGCCCGCAAGGTCGCGACCGACGCCGGAGTGGCGGCACCGGCCGGGAGCCGGGCACTGCGCGCGGCGTACCGCGAGATCCGGCAACGTCCGGCGGCGGTGTTCGGGCTGGTGGCGATCGCTGCCGGACACGCCGTGATGCTCGCCGTGATGGTGATGACGCCGGTGCACATCGACGAGTCGCTGCGGCACGCCCAGCACGACGTCAGCCACGGCGCCGTCCTGGTCGTGGTGGGGGTCGTGATCAGCCTGCACGTCGCCGGGATGTACGCGTTCTCCCCGCTCACCGGGTACGCCGCCGACCGGTTCGGCCGCCGCCCGGTGATCCTGGTCGGCGCCGCGCTGCTGCTCGCCGCCTGCGCGCTGGCGGGTACGGCCAACGGCGACGTACCGCGGCTGACGGTCGGGCTGGTGCTGCTCGGGCTCGGCTGGTCGTGCACCATGGTGGCGGGATCGACGCTGCTCACCGAGTCGGTGCCGGAGCCGGTCCGCCCGTCCGCCCAGGGGCTCAGCGACCTGGTGATGGGGCTGGGTGGCGCCACCGCCGGCGCGCTCGCCGGAGTGGTGGTCGAGCTGGCCGGATATTCGGCGTTGAACGTGGTGGCGGCGGTGATCCTCGTACCGTTGCTGGTGCTGGCGGTACGGCGCCCCGCCCGGGTGCCGGCCTGAGTTCGCTGGAGGCGATGTGCGGCGTACGGATTTCTGGTCCCGGATGGAGCAGGTGTTCGGCACCGGCTACGTACAGAGCGTCGCCGCGGACCAGGTGATCCCGCAGCTCGGCCGTACCGTCAACGAGGCGCTCGGCGCGGGGGTGGACACCGTGGTGGTGTGGCGGGCGGTGTGCGCCGCGTACGCCGACCGGGTGCCCTCCAAACTGCGCTGACCAGCCGTTTCATTCCGCTGGGCGTGTCGGGTCGCGTTCGAACGCCTGTTCGGGTAATTTCCACAGGGCATTGAGTTGTCCACAGAAGCGGCGTTGCGGGCCTGCTTTTGTCGCACCCTGTCCCTAGCGTGTAGCCCGTGACGAAACGATCGCCGGCGAAGACGGCTGCGAAGACACAGTCAGGAGTAGCACCGATGACCGCAGGTCAGGACCGCGACAAGGCGCTCGACCTTGCTCTCGCGCAGATCGACAAGCAGTTCGGCAAGGGTTCGGTGATGCGCCTCGGTGACCGGGCCGCCGCGCCGGTCGAGGTGATCCCCACCGGCTCCATCGCGCTGGACGTGGCGCTCGGCATCGGCGGGTTGCCGCGCGGCCGGATCGTCGAGGTCTACGGGCCGGAGTCCAGCGGTAAGACAACGGTGGCGCTGCACGCCATCGCCAATGTCCAGGCGGCGGGCGGCATCGCGGCGTTCATCGACGCCGAGCACGCGCTGGACCCTGACTACGCCAAGGCGCTCGGCGTCAACACCGACGAGCTGCTGGTCTCCCAGCCCGACACCGGGGAGCAGGCGCTGGAGATCGCCGACATGCTGGTCCGCTCCGGTTCGCTGGATCTGGTGGTGATCGACTCGGTGGCGGCGCTGGTGCCCCGCGCCGAGATCGAGGGCGAGATGGGCGACAGCCACGTCGGCCTGCAGGCCCGGTTGATGAGCCAGGCGCTGCGCAAGATGGCCGGCATCCTCAACAACTCCGGCACCACCGCGATCTTCATCAACCAGCTCCGGGAGAAGATCGGCGTGATGTTCGGGTGCTTCAACTACTCCACCCGGGTCATGCTCGCTGACGGCACCCAGGAGAAGATCGGCAAGATCGTCAACCAGAAGTTGCCGGTCGAGGTGCTGTCGTACGACCCCGAGACGGACCGCGTCGTCCCGCGCAAGGTCGTCAACTGGTTCAACAACGGCCCGGCCGAGGAGTTCCTGCAGTTCACCGTGGCCAAGTCCGGTGGCAACGGGCGAGCGCAGTTCGCCGCCACGGCGAACCACCTGATCCGTACTCCGGGCGGTTGGCGCCACGCCGGCGAGCTGGTGACCGGCGAGCGCGTCATGGTGGCCGAGACCGAACGGCTGAGTGAGCAGCAGTGGCAGGTCGTCCTGGGTTCCTTGATGGGCGACGGCAGCCTGTCGCCGAATCGCCGCGGTCGTTCCGGCACCCGCTTCCGCATGGGGCACGGCGCCGAGCAGGCGGCGTACCTCGACTGGAAGGCGTCGTTGCTGGGCAACATTCCGTGCTCGCGTTCCACCAACACGAAGGGGGCGGTGTTCGCTGATTTCACTCCACTCCCGGAGCTGGGCGAGCTGCGCCAGGCGGTGTACCTGGGAGACGGAAAGAAGCACCTGTCCTGGGACTATCTCAAGGCGCTCTCGCCGCTGTCGTTGGCGATCTGGTACATGGACGATGGCAGCTTTACGGTTCGCTCGAAGGGGCTGCAACAGCGCACCCTCGGCGGCAGCGGTCGTGCGGAAATCTGCGTCGCGGCGATGAGTCCGGGGTCGAGGGAACGTCTCGTGGCGTACCTGCGTGACGGTTATGACCTGGACGTGAAGCTCGTTGAACGGGGCGCTCGGCGGATGCCCGTGTTGCAGTTCTCCACCGCGGCGTCAGCGAGACTCCACGAGCTGATCGCGCCGTATGTGCACTCCTCGATGGAGTACAAGCTGCTGCCGCGCTTCCGTGGCCAGTTCTCCGTGGAGGCTCAGCTTGTCGCGCCGCGAATGCGTCCCGTGCCGGCGGAGATCCTCGATATCCATGTCAAGCCGAGGACTCGCAGCATGAGCCGGTTCGACATCGAGGTCGAGGGCAACCACAACTACTTCGTCGACGGCGTCATGGCGCATAACAGCCCGGAGACCACCAGCGGTGGTCGCGCCCTGAAGTTCTATTCGTCGGTACGCCTCGACGTGCGCCGCATCGAGTCCCTCAAGGACGGCACCGACGTGATCGGCAACCGTACGAGGGTCAAGGTCGTCAAGAACAAGGTCGCCGCCCCGTTCAAGCAGGCCGAGTTCGACATCATGTATGGCAAGGGCATCAGCCGTGAGGGCTCCCTGATCGACGTCGGCGTGGAGCAGAGCATCATCCGCAAGTCGGGTGCCTGGTACACCTACGAGGGCGACCAGCTCGGCCAGGGCAAGGAAAACTCCCGCAACTTCCTGCGCGACAACCCCGACGTGGCGGCCGAGATCGAAAAGCGGATCAAGGAGAAGCTCGGCATCGAGCCGTCCCTCGACGCCGACACCCCCGCTCCGGTCCCGGTCGACTTCTAAGTGCTCCGCGCGGAGCAGTAGCCGTGGCACGGTCTGGTCGTTACGGATCGCGCGGCCGCCGGGCAACAGGTGGCGGCCGCGCGACGGGCTCTGGTGCCTTCGGCGAGGCCCCGAGCCGCGCCGGCAAGGATGTCCCAAGCGCCGCCGGCGAGGATGCCCCGAGCGGCGCCGAGGCCGAGCGTGATCCGCGGGAGCAGGCTCGGGCGATCGCCTTGCGGCAGCTGGCGGTGCGGCCTCGTACCAGGGTGGAGCTGGCCACCGCGCTGACGCGCCGGGGGATCCCCGAAGACATCGTGGAAGCGGTGCTGGAGCGCTTCAGCGAGGTCGGCATGATCGACGACGCCGCGTTCGCCGAAGCCTGGGTCACCAGCCGACACCACGGTCGCGGGTTGGCGCGGCGGGCGCTCGGCCACGAGCTGCGCCGCAAAGGCGTGGACGGCGCCACGGTCAGCGACGCGCTGGGCCAGCTGGACGGCGACACCGAGCTGGCCACCGCACAGGAGCTGGTGCGGCGCCGGTTGCGTACGCTCAGCGCCGCTCCGCCCGAGGTGGCGTTCCGCCGGCTCGCCGGGATGCTGGCCCGCAAGGGCTACCCGCCGGGGCTGACGCTGCGGGTGGTGCGCGACGCGCTCGCGGCGCGATCCGCCGAGACCGCCGACCTGGAGCTGCTCAGCGACGCCGCGGAGGCCGAGCTGCTCTCCGGCGACGACCCGCTGCGGGTGGACGCCGAGCTGCTCGCCGCCGACGACCGTCCCCGGGCCGACCCCGACGGCTAGTAGCCTGCTGACAACTCGTGGTCGGCCGGTTCCTTGTTGTCGGCGGGTCACGCTCCCGTGCCGCAGCGTTTCCGAAGGTGCGGATAGTCGGACTTAGCGGGCTAACCAGGCTAATCGCCCGGTCGTGCACTGCTTGACCGACGTCGGGCTCCGGACTTAGCCTCGATCTACAAGAGGATTACGTCCGACTACTGCGGGTTCAACGCCGCGCTATATAGACGCTTCGACAACGCCACATTGTGGGCATGAGCTGATGCCCCGGGACCGTTGCCCGCCGTACGGGGGCAGCGAGTCTCGGTGTACCCGTCTCCGGCGGTGCCGAGTGCACCGCCAGCCCGGCGTACCCGCCGTTCGGGCACTCCTCGTACAGCCGCACCATGCGTGCGGCCGGCGAAGGGGAGGAGCGGCCATGACCGCGGTCGAGGTGCTGATAGTCGCCGTACTGGCCGTCGTGGTCGCCATCGTCGCCGCGGTGGGCGCCGTGTGGTTCCTGGTACGCCGTCTCCCCGCCACCGTCATCCCGCGTACTCCCCCCGAGGAAGACCCGGCGTACGTCGCGGAGCTGGAACGCCGTGAACAGGTGCTCAGCGAGCTGCGAGCCGGCGCCGACGACGCGAGCCGCGCCGCCGAGCAGGCGAAGGCCGACGCGACCGCCGCGCTGGCCCAGGTCAGCGTCGCCAAGGCTGATCTGGCGTCGGTACGGGCAGAAGCCACCCGGGTCGGGGACGCGGCGCGCGCCGAAGCCACCCGGGTCGGCGATGCCGCCCGGGCGGAAGCCGACGCGATGCTCGATCGGGCGCGACAGCAGGCCGAGCGGGACGCCGAACGGATCCGGGAGGCCGCGCGGCGTACCGCCGAGGAAGAGGTCGCCCGGCTGGTCGCGAGCGCGCGGGAACGTACCTCCGACGTGGAGCGCCGGGAGCGGCTGCTCGAGGAGCGGGAACGCCGGCTCGCCGAGGAGGCGGAGCGGCTCACCGACCGGGACCGGCGGCTCGGGATCGCCGAAACCGACCTGGTGGAGCGGGAGGCCGCGCTGGCCGAGCACGAAGGCCGGCTGGCCGAGGCGGAGACGGAACAGGGGCGCGAGCTGGAGCGGGTGGCCGGGCTGACCGCCGGCGCCGCCAAGGCGGAGCTGGTCGAATCCATCGAGGCGCAGGCGAAGCGTGACGCCGCGATCCTGGTACGCGACATCGAAGCCGACGCCAAGCGCACCGCCGACGACCGGGCGCGCCACATCGTCGTGGAGTCGATCCAGCGGGTCGCCAGCGAGCAGACCGCCGAGAGCGTGGTCAGCGTGCTGCACCTGCCCAACGACGAGATGAAGGGCCGGATCATCGGCCGGGAGGGCCGCAACATCCGGGCGTTCGAGTCGGTCACCGGGGTCAACCTGATCATCGACGACACCCCCGAGGCGGTGCTGCTGTCCTGCTTCGACCCGGTACGCCGTGAGGTCGGCCGGCTCACCCTGGATCGGCTGGTGCTCGACGGGCGGATCCACCCGCACCGCATCGAGGAGGTGTACGCCGACTCCCGCGTCGAGGTGGACCGGCTCTGCCAACGGGCGGCCGAGGACGCGCTGGTCGAGGTCGGGATCAGCGAGATCCATCCCGAGCTGGTCACCCTGCTGGGGCGGCTGCGGTATCGCACCAGCTACGGACAGAACGTACTCAAGCACCTGGTCGAGACCGCGCACATCGCCGGCATCATGGCCGCCGAGCTGGGGTTGGAGCGGGATCTGATCAAGCGCTGCGCGTTCCTGCACGACATCGGCAAGGCGCTCACCCACGAGGTGGAGGGCAGCCACGCGCTGATCGGCGCCGACCTGGCGCGCAAGTTCGGCGAGGACGAGGCGGTGGTGCACGCGATCGAAGCGCACCACAACGAGGTGTCGCCGCAGACCATCGAGGCGGTCCTCACCCAGGCCTCGGACGCCTGCTCCGGCGGCCGTCCCGGCGCCCGCCGGGAGAGCCTGGAGGCGTACGTGCAGCGGCTGGAGCGGATCGAGGAGATCGCGTCCGGCAAGCCCGGCGTGGAGAAGGTGTTCGCGATGCAGGCCGGCCGCGAGATTCGGGTGATGGTACGCCCGGACGACGTGGACGAGATCGGCGCCGCCGTACTGGCCCGCGACGTGGCGAAGCAGATCGAAGAGGAGCTGACCTACCCGGGTCAGATTCGGGTCACCGTGGTACGCGAATCCCGCGTCACGGAGATCGCCCGCTGACCGTCGCCCGCGGACACCACCTGGCCGGACATGACTGTGGGGTGTCCCGATCCGGGACACCCCACATATCGCATACCGCGTGACCAGCGCGTTACGGCGACTTGGCCGGCGGCACCTGCGTGGGACCGGTGGCCTCGTCGGTGAGCGCGTCGGCGGGCAGCACCTTGATGCCCTTCTTACGGCCGCCTTCACGCATCCGGCGCTCCAGCCAGTGGGCGAACCACGACAGGAACGCGCACATGCTGATGTAGATCACCGCGATGATCAGGTACGCCTGCAGCGAGGGGAACCCGTAGACCAGCTTGCCGCCGATCTGCTTCGCGACGTACACCATCTCCTGGTACTGGATGATGAAACCGAGCGCGGTGTCCTTCAGCAGCACCACCAGCTGGCTCACGATCGAGGGCAGCATGGAGCGCACCGCCTGCGGCAGCAGGATCGAGGTCATCACCTGGGTCTTGCGCATCCCGAGCGCGTACGCCGCCTCGGACTGGCCCCGCGGTACGGCGAGGATGCCGGCGCGGAAGATCTCCGCCAGCACCGAGCCGTTGTAGAGCATCAGGCCGAGCACCACCGCCCACAGCGCACTGAGGCTGATGCCGACCCCGCGCAGACCGTAGTACAGGAAGAACATCAGGATCAGCAGCGGGATCGCCCGGAACAGCTCCACCATCCAGCTGGACGGCGCCCGGAAGAACCAGTGGTCGGACAGCCGCCCGGTGGCAAAGACCGCCCCGAACACCAGCGCCAGCACCGTAGCGATCCCGGCCGCCGTAAGGGTGGCCCCGAGCGCGTCCAGCAGCTGCTGCTGGATCGCCTCGAACTGGAAGATCTCCCACTTACGTGCTGCGAACTGGTCGGTCAGATAGAACCGGTAGATGGCGTACGCGATCAATCCGGCGATCGCGACGTACGCGAAGATGCCGATCCCCCGGTTACGCACCCGCGCCCGGGGGCCGGGGATGTCGTACAGCACCGCACTCATCGCGCCACCGCCCACTTACGCTCCAGGGCTCGCTGCGCGAACACCAACGGGATGATCAGGATGAGGAAGCCGATCATGATCCAGATCAGCGTCATGGTCTGGCTCTCGCCTCGTTCGGACATGTTCTGCCGGATCGCGCCCGCCTCCAGTACGGAGAAGCCGGCGGCGATCGTGGTGTTCTTCAGCAGCGCGATCAGCACGCTCGACAGCGGCGGCATGATCGACCGGAACGCCTGCGGCAGCACGATGATGCCGAGCACCTGGCCGAAGGTCATGCCGATCGCCCGGGCCGCTTCCGCCTGCCCGGGATTGACGGTGTTGACCCCGGACCGGACCACCTCGCAGACGAACGCCGAGGTGTAGAGGATCAACGCCACGTACGCCGCGGTGAAGAAGCCGGTCCGCCCGAACGTCTCCGGAAACGGGATCTCCAGCTTGGGCACCGCGAAGATCATGAACGCGAACACCAGGGTCAGAGGGGTGTTCCGGATCGTGTTGACGTACGACGCTCCGAACGCCCGCATCGCGGGAACCGGGGCGACCCGCATCGCGGCCAGCACGGTGCCCCAGATCAGCGCGCCGATGGCGGAGATGACGAACAGGTAGATGGTGTTCAGGAAGCCCTGGCTGAACAGGTCCCAGTTGTCGACCAGGGTGTCCCAGAAGGAGCTGAGAAGTTTCATCGTTTCCTCGTGGTCTGAGGGGTTGACTTGGGCGCTTCATGACTGGTGGGCGCGCAATCGGGACTGCGCGCCCACCAGTACCTCGTCAAC
>JBOGDF010000227.1:0-9386 GCA_050701635.1 Micromonosporaceae bacterium
GCCGTGCAGCGCGATCACCACCGCGTCGGGCGGGTCGGCGGCGAGCGTCGGCAGCAGCGTCGCGTCGGCATCGCGCAGCTCGGTCTCGACACCGGCCTGGCGCAGCGCGGTCAGCACCCGGCGGCCGGAGCGCAGCGAGACCTCCCGCTCGTACGACAGCCCACCGGCCAGCACCAGCACCCGCGGCTCACGCCCACCACCGGCACCACCACCAGCCGTGCCGGCGGCACCCGAGGCGGCGGCACCGGAACCGGCCACGCCGGAGCCACCCGCGCCGGCGGCACCCGAGGCGGCACCCGAGGCAGATCCAGCGCTCATGCCAGGCCCTGCGGCGGGTTGTCGGAGGTGACGTTGCCGGGATCGACGGTGGCCGATGCGCCGAAGGTGGCGCGCAGCGCGAGCTCCTCGTCGATCACGGTGGCGAGCCGGCGTACGCCGTCGCGGATCCGTTCCGGGGGCGGGAAACAGTACGACAGCCGCAGGTGCTGCTGACCCGTACCGTCGGCGTAGAAGCCGGTGCCCGGCACGTACGCCACCCGGTTGTGGATGGCGCGCGGCAGCATCGCCTTGGAGTCGAGCCCCTCGGGGAGTTTCAGCCAGACGAAGAAGCCGCCGCTGGGGCGGGTCCAGGTCGCGTCGGCGGGCATGAAGTCGTCGAGCGCGGCCAGCACGGCGTCGCGGCGCTCGGCGTACAACGTGCGGAAGGTCTTCAACTGTTCGCGCCAGGGCATGGTCTGGAAGTACGTGGTCACGGCGGACTGCGACAGCATGCTCGGGCACAGGATCTGCGCCTCGGAGGCGATCACCAGCTTCTCGCGTACGGCGTGCGGGGCGAGCGCCCAGCCCATCCGTACCCCCGAAGAAAAGGTTTTGGAGAACGTGCCGAGGTAGATCACGCCGTCGCGCACCCGGGACCGCAGCGCGGCCGGCGGGTCCCCGTCGAAGCCGAGCAGGCCGTACGGGTTGTCCTCCAGCACCAGGATGTCGGCGCGCTGGCAGATCTCCAGGACCCGCTCGCGCCGCTGCTCGGGCAGCGTCACGCCGCCCGGATTGTGGTAGGTCGGCACGGTATAGAGGAACTTCGCACGGCGCCCCGACGCCGCGACCTCCGCCAGCGCGGTCTCCAACGCCTCCGGGATCAAACCAAGATCATCCATTGGTACGTGGACCACGTCGGCCTGCGCCGCCTGGAACACCCCGAGCGCGCCCACGTACGAGGGGCCCTCGGCGAGCACCACGTCACCGGGATCGAGGAACACCCGCGACACCAGGTCCAGCGCCTGCTGGGCGCCGACGGTGACCACCACGTCGTCCGGGTTGGCGCCGCAGGAGGCGTCGATGCCCTCGAGCGACATCACCTCGCAGATCACTTCGCGCAGCGCCAGGTCGCCCTGGCCGATGCAGTACTGCAGCGCGCTGGCGCCGTGCCGGGTCACCAGCTCGCCGAGCATGTCGCCCACGGCGTCCAGCGGCAGCGCGGACACGTACGGGGAGCCCCCGGCGAGCGACACCACCTCGGGACGGCTGGCCACGGCGAACAGCGCGCGGATCTCGGAGGCGGTCATGCCGCGGGCGCGCTGAGCGTACCGCTCGGTGTAGTCGTCAAGCGTCGTGCCGGACACGCTGATCTCCCGGGGTGGGGGCAGACGGTTCTGGCGAGTTTACCGGCCGTGAGTACGGCGGTGACCAGCACTTTTGCCGAACCGTCGCGAGTCTCACTGGCGCCGGCGTACCATCGTCTCGTGTCCTGGGGCCGGCGTTATGCCCAGCGTGTGGTGATGTGCTGATGTCGCGTCGCCTGGTGAACCTCACCCTCGACACGCTTGAAGATCTTCCCCGGCGGTGTCGCCGCTGCGTGTTCTGGGAGCTGGATCCGGTCTCCGCCGGCCGCGCGCTGGAAGCCGGTGCCCCCGAGTTGGAGAAGGAAGCCTGGGTCTCCCAGACGCTGCTCGAGTGGGGCTCCTGCGGCAAGTTGATCTACGTCGACGGGATGCCCGCCGGGTACGTGATGTTCGCGCCCCCGGTGTATGTGCCCCGTGGCGGTGCCTTCCCCACCAGCCCGGTCTCCGCCGACGCCGTGCTGCTGATGAACGCCCACGTGGTCGACGACTTCGCCGGCGGCGGGCTCGGCCGGATGCTGATCCAGGGCGTGGCGCGTGACCTGACCAAGCGCGGCATCAAGGCGATCGAGGCCTTCGGCGACGCCAAGAACGAGACCCCCGAGGGCTTCGGCTGCATCGCCCCCGCCGACTTCTACCTCTCGGTGGGCTTCAAGACCGTACGCCCGCACCCGCGGTTCCCGAGGCTGCGGCTGGAGCTGCGTACGGCGTTGTCGTGGAAGTCCGACGTGGAGTACGCCCTCGAGAAGCTGCTCGGCTCGATGAGCCCCGAGAAGCTGCTCCGCCCGGCGCCGCTGACCCGAGGCTCCAAGCCCCTCACCCCGCAGTCGCTGTAGTCCGGCCGGCGGCTGGCCGTGGTCAACGGGAAGTTCGACACCGGGTTCCCACCGACCGCAGACCAGTACGAGGTCGTCCTGGTCGACCGGTAAACCGGCCAGCCGAGACGGCAAGAGCGCCCCGAGCCAACCGGCTCGGGGCGCTCTCGACCAGCGCGTACGTCAGGCGATGGCCGCCTCGAAGCGCTTGACCAGCTCGGACTTCGGCTTCGCGCCGACGATCTCGGCGACCGCCTGGCCACCCTTGAAGACCTTCAGCGTGGGCGCGGACAGCACGCCCTGCTCCCGTACGGTGTTCGGGTTGGTGTCGATGTCCAGGCTCACGATCTTGATCTTGCCGGCCATCTCCTGCGAGATCTCCCTGAGCAGCGGCTCGATCTTCTTGCAGGGCGCGCACCACTCCGCCCAGAAGTCGACCACGACGGGGATGTCCGACTGCAGCACCTCGGTCGCGAAGCTGGCGTCGGTGATCGGGTTGGTTGCCACGGGCAGATCCTCCTGTTGATGCAGTCGGGGCGTCAGTGAAGTGAGGCGAGGTAGCGCTCGGCGTCCAGGGCGGCGACACAGCCGGTGCCGGCCGCGGTGACCGCTTGGCGGTAGGTGTGGTCGACCAGGTCGCCGGCGGCGAACACCCCGGTCAGGTTGGTACGGCTGCTCGGGGCGTCGACGATCACGTACCCCTCGTCGTCGGTGGTGATCTGGTCGCTGAACAGCGCGCTACGCGGGTCGTGGCCGATCGCGATGAACATCCCGGTGACGTCGAGCGTACGGGCCTCTCCGGTCTTCACGTTGCGTACCGCGACGCCCTCCACCTTGCCGTCGCCGAGCACCTTCTCGACCACGGTGTCCCACTCGACCTTGATCTTCGGGTTGGCCAGCGCCCGGTCCTGCATGATCTTGCTGGCGCGGAACTCGTGGCGCCGGTGGATGATCGTGACCGACTCGGCGAACTTCGTCAGGAAGGTCGCCTCCTCCATCGCGGAGTCGCCACCGCCCACCACGGCGATGTGCTGCCCGCGGAAGAAGAACCCGTCGCAGGTGGCGCAGCTGGAGACTCCGTGCCCGAGCAGCTCCTGCTCTCCCGGTACGCCCAGCGGCCGCCACTGAGACCCGGTCGACAGGATCACCGCGTGCGCCTGGTATTCGGTTTCGCCGACCCAGACTTTCTTCACATCGCTGGTCAATTCGACCCGGGTGGCGTCGTCGGTGATGAATTCGGCGCCGAACCGTTCCGCCTGTTTGCGCATCACGTCCATCAGGTCAGGGCCCATGATCCCGTCGGCGAAGCCGGGGAAGTTCTCCACGTCGGTGGTGGTCATCAACGCGCCGCCGGACTCGACACCTTCAATGACGAGCGGCTTCAGGTTGGCGCGGGCGGCGTACAACGCGGCGGTGTAGCCCGCCGGGCCCGAGCCCACGATGATCACGTTACGGACGTCTGTCACTGTCTCTCCTCGATGGGAACCGCAGGCTGCGTCGACCAGAACGCCATCGTACGGATCAGGATTCCCCGACGAGGCGCAGTTCACGCCCTCACACGCGGGCGTGGTAGATCTCGTCGGTGCCGGACTGCCCGCACTCGGCGCCGACCACCACGACCTTGCGCTCGGCGCCGGTCCCGGAGATCGCGATGACCACGGCCGGTACGCCGTCGAAGCGCGCGTAGTCGGCCATGGTGACCGTACCGGGGTGGACGGCGGCGACCTGATCCAGGCAGCCCTGCAGCTGGTCCGGCGTGGCCAGACGCTCCAGCCCCGCCGGCGGCTGCACCGGCGCGTCCGCGGCGGCGGCGTCGCTCCGGTGGCGTACCCCCGAAAGGTTTTCCCGGTTGTAGTCGGTGCCGCTGGCCGAGACCGGCACCGGGTAGCCGCGCTGGTACTTCTCCTTGGAGTCGCGCTCGCCGCCCGGACCGCTGGCGATGCCGGGCGCGGCCCCGCTGTCCTCCTGGCTCTGGTCGGCGCCGCTGCCGGTGCGGGCGTCCTGGACACCGCCGAGGTTGAGCACCGTGTAGCCGCCGAATCCGGCGATGGTCACCAGGCCGGCCGCGACCGCGCTGGCGGCGGCGACCCGATACCGCTTCCGGCGCCGTTGCTCCAGCGACACCACCGGAGCCGCCGTGTCGTGACGCAGCGACTGCTCGAGACGCGACGCCACGTCGGCGGGGATCGGCTCGGCCGGGGGCAGCGCGGCGAGGTCGGCGCGTACCAACTCCTCGGCGGTACGCAGCTCTTCGAAGGCCTGTCGCCAGGCCGGGTCGGTCTGCAGGTAAGCCGCGACCCGGGCCTGGTCCGGGGTGCCCTCGAGCGCCCCGCCGGCATAGTCGGCCAGCAGGTCGATGTCGACGGCGCCTGGCTGGTCGATGGTCACGGCTCCTCCTTTCTCGGTACGTCTCCCGGCGCGCTCCCCGATGGGACGGATTCGCCACCCTCCGGGTTCCGTAGGTAGCCGAGAATCACCGCGAGTCTGGCGCGGGCGCGGCTGCACCGGCTCTTCACGGTGCCTTCCGCGACATCGAGGATCTCCGCCGCCTCGGCTACCGAGAACCCGTGGAGATCCACCAGTACGAGCGCCGCCCGCTGCTCGGTGGGCAGCTGCCCGAGCGCGTCGTGCACCACCAGCTTCGTCTCGCGCTCGGTGGTGCGGTCAGGGGTCACCGGCTCGCCCGGGCCCTGCTCCGGCAACGGCACGGTGGGGCGTACGGCGCGGCGGCGTACCCGGTCCAGGCAGGCGTTGACCACGATCCGGTGCAGCCACGTGGTGACCGCCGCGTCGCCCCGGAACCGCCCCGCCGCCCGGTACGCCGACAGCAGCGCGTCCTGCAACGCGTCGGCCGCCTCCTCGCGGTCGCCGATGGTACGCAGCGCGACCGCCCAGAGCCGGTCCTGGTGACGGCGTACCAGTTGGTTGAACGCGTCGGGGTCGCCCGCCAGGTGTGCCTTAAGCAACGCCCCGTCGTCTGCCATCGCGGTCACCTGGCTCGTCACTGCGCGCCGGCGAGGACCTGGATCTCCTTGATCTCGACCTGGAACTTGCCCTCGTACGTGGGCAGCTCCGTGATCCAGATCAGCACGTACTGGGAGTTCACATCGAGCGGAATCTTGGCGGTGGCCTGTAGTTTCTGCGGCCCCGCCTCAGTCTTGAACTTCTCCAGGATCTGCGCGTCGCCGGCTTCGTCGGCACCGAAGTCCTGGTCGCCGGCGAGGATGCTCACGGTGGCGTCCGGGGCCGACAGCGTCAGGTTGATCGCGCTGAGCCGCTTCGCCTCGCCCAGGTTGATCAGCAGCCCCATGCCTTCCTTGAGCCCACCGAAGTCCGCACCCTGGTACTCGTCGGTGGCCCAGCCGGTGCCGGGGTCGCTGTCGACCGCCTTGTCGATGCCGTCGGCCTCGGCACGGTCGCCGCCCTTGGAGTCGACCAGCCGGATCATGCCGGGCTCGAGCTTGATGGCGGTGGGTGCCACGGCGTCGCCGCCGCCGGACTTCCCGTTGCTGTTGCCGGCGCCGGTGGTGGCCGCCGCGCCCGGCCCGGTGTCGCCGTTGGCGAGCAGCCCCGTACCGATGGTGCCGATCAGCCAGCCGGCCAGCGCGATCGCGAGCAACCCGGCCACGCCGACGGAGAGCTTCTTCCACATCGTGCGGGACTCGGCCACCTCGCGCGGCGGGGCGTTGGTGAAGCCGAGCGGCCCGCCGCTGGCGGGCTGGTAGCCGTTGTCGGAGTACGCCGGCTCGGTGTATCCGGTGGCGCCGAAGCTCGCCTCGGTGTACTGCGGGGACTGCTCGTGGTAGCCCATCCGGGACAGCTCGACGGCCAGCTCCGCGGCACCGGGGGCGGGGATGTCCGGATCCAGCAGGTCCATCGTCAGCTCGTCCAGCGGCGCGGGGATGCCGCCCCGGATCTGCCGGGGTGAGGCGATCTTCTGCTTGCCGTTGCTGACCATCGGAGCGTCCGGCAGCGGCGCCGGCCGCGGCCGGGTGCTCCCGTCGGTGGGCCCGACTTCCACCAGCTTGCTGCCGTTGGGGCCGAACTTGCGGGGCCAGTGGCCGGTCAGCGCGCAGTAGAGGATCGCGCCGACTCCGCGTACGTCGGCCTCGACCGTGGTCTGCTCGTTGGCGCGGGCGTCGGCCAGCACCACCCGGCCGTCGACGGAGAGCAGCACGGTGCCCGGGTGCACGTTGCCGTGGGAAACCCCGGTGGCGTGTACGGCGGACAGCGCGTCTGCCACGGCACGAGCCACCGAGATCGCGTGGGACGGGTCCAGCGGGGCTTCGCGTACCACGTCGCGGAGGGCTTTGCCTTCCACCCACTCCCGGACCACGTACGCCCGGGAACCTTCGTCGATGGCGTCGTACACACCGACGATGTTGGGGTGGACCACCCGGCTGGCGGCGACCGCGGCGCCGAGCATCTCGTCGGCTTCGGCGCCGCCCGGGATGCGCAGCACGATGGTGACCGCGCGTTGCAGGATGACGTCGACGCCACGCCACACCTGTCGCCCCGTGGAGTCGTCGTTGACGTGCTCCTCGATGCGGTATCGATCGGCGAGGATCTCACCGATGGCGGGGGCACCGACCTGGGTCAACCCCAGCCTCCCTCACAGATGGCGCGCCGCGCGGCTTGGCGTAACTACACAAGCCTATGTCCTTCGTTGCCGTGCTGCCCGTGACACTACCCACCGTCGGGCGTGTTGTCGGCCCGTCGACAGGTCACGTTCGTCCCGCCGTACGGGTTAGGGCGCGCACCGGGAGAACCCGGTGCACGCCCCGTACCTGCTGCTGTGGAGTACACGCCGTCGCGACCGGTCTGGTTGCGCCCACGTGCACCCAAATTGTGCGGGGGTGCCGAGCCTGCCGCCCAGCGGCGGGCTCACCGCGCGCTCGTCAGGAGACGAATGCGACCGGTGCCACCACCAGCCCGGTGCCGACGAGCGTGGAGAACGCCAGCAGGGCCAGGGTGATCCTGGTACGGAGAGTGCTCGGCTGCGGTTTGCGTGCGGGAGAACGTCGGATCCGACGCGCCATCGCTGCGGTTCCTTCCGGCACGCCTGCGAGGTGAGCTGTCGGGTTCGGGCGGGAAGGCTGCCCGGCCTCGTCGCGGTTGGACACCACGATCCGGCTTCACCCCAAGGGATCGATGTCGCTGATCCCGGAACGGCACCGAAGCGCCGCTTGGGTCCCCCACTCCTGCCCGTTGCCCTCAGTTGTGTTGCCAGGGCGTCCGAGAGGGCGGACAGGACTCGGCGTGACCCTCTCCGGACGGGATACGCGGTTGCGTACCTCCATGCCTTTTTAACCGATGAACGCCTGTGGTGGTGACGTGACTTTCTGTGACTCACCCACTCGGGTGTGACCCTTTGTGGGCGTACGCCCGACTTCTCGGCAAAAGTCGCTGCGGTGCGTGAGCTTCACACCACGTCGGGGCGCCGCGGGCCGGGTGTTCTTGTGCACCAGTTCACAGAGTGTCCTCGCGGTGATCGGCGGTCAGACCGTAGGCTCCCGGGCGGATGCGTGGCACACGTGTGGAGGGGATCTGATGGCGGACAACATCATCGAGCAGGTGAAGGCCGGGTACGCCTTCGACGGCGCGGTCGTCGAGATCGGCGCGCTGGTCTCGGCCGAGGGCGGCAAGCCGGCCGCGGTGCCGGACGCCAAGGTGCGGATCCCGGTCGGGATGTTCAACCGCCACGGGCTGGTCGCCGGCGCCACCGGTACCGGCAAGACCAAGACCCTGCAGCTGCTCGCCGAGCAGCTCTCCGCGCAGGGCGTACCGGTGTTCCTGGCCGACATCAAGGGCGACCTGTCGGGGATGGCGGCGCCCGGTCAGGCCAACGACAAGGTCACCGCGCGCGCCGCGGAGATCGGTCAGGACTGGAAGCCTTCCGGGTTCGGTTGCGAGTTCTACGCCCTGGGGGGCAAGGGCAAGGGCGTGCCGGTACGCGCCACCATCACCTCGTTCGGGCCGACGCTGCTGTCCAAGGTGCTCGGGCTGAACGAGGTGCAGGAATCCTCGCTCGGGCTGGTGTTCCACTTCGCCGACACCAACGGGCTGCCGCTGCTCGACCTCAAGGACCTGCGCGCGGTCATCCAGTACCTGGTCTCCGACGAGGGCAAGGCCGCCCTGGAATCGCTCGGCGGGCTGTCCAAGCAGACCGCCGGCGTACTGCTGCGGGAGCTGGTCACCTTCGCCAACACCGGCGCCGACGCGTTCTTCGGCGAGCCCGAGTTCGACACCGCGGACCTGCTGCGGGTCGGCTCCGACGGCCGCGGCGTGGTCTCCGTGCTGGAGCTGCCGGGCGTACAGGACTCGCCGGCGCTGTTCTCCACCTTCCTGATGTGGCTGGTCGCGGACCTGTTCCACGACCTGCCCGAGATCGGCGACGTGGACAAGCCGAAGCTGGTGTTCTTCCTCGACGAGGCACACCTGGTGTTCAAGGACGCGTCGAAGGCGTTCCTGGACGCGATCACGCAGACCGTACGGCTGATCCGCTCCAAGGGCGTCGGGCTGTTCTTCGTCACCCAGACCCCGAAGGACGTACCGGGCGACGTGCTGGCGCAGCTCGGCAACCGGGTGCAGCACGCGCTGCGGGCGTACACCCCGGACGACGCGAAGGCGCTGAAGGCGACCGTGTCGACGTTCCCGCACTCGGCGTACGACCTGGAAGAAGTGCTGACCACGATGGGGATCGGCGAGGCCGTCGTCACGGTGCTGTCCGACCGCGGCGTACCGACCCCGGTGGCGTGGACCAAGCTGCAGGCACCGCTGTCGCTGATGGGCCCGCTGGAGGCTTCGGCGCTGGACGCGGCGGTGGCGGCGTCGCCGGTGCTGGCGAAGTACGCGCAGGCGATCGACCGGGAGTCGGCGTACGAGAAGCTGTCGGCCAAGGTGCAGGGCGGCGGCGCGGGCGCGCCGGCTGGTGGCGCGGCGGCTCCGGCTC
>JBOGDF010000228.1:0-9374 GCA_050701635.1 Micromonosporaceae bacterium
GGCGAGTCGATTCACGCTGAATGTTGTGTGAGTGCGGCGTACAGGTCCGGAACGAACTCCCCGACCGCCTGGTTGCGTTTGCGCTTGTTGAGGTCGGTGGCGAGCTGCCGGAGAAGGTCGACGCTGCGGGGGGATCGGACGTGGTTGAGCCGGGTGATCGCGACACGACCGGCGTCGCAGGCTGCTTCGAGCTGGCCGCGCGTGGCGTAGCCGAGGGAGAGCCAGGCTCCTTCATATAGGGCGCGGCGTTGCGAGGCGTGGTCGAGTGGCACCTGGTGGGCGCCGGTACGCAGCAGCCGTTGTCCGTCTCGGATGAGCCGGTTTCCGCCGCTGGTGTCGCCAGCGCCGCGTTGCCGACGCCCGGCGAGAATGAGCGAGTAGCCGGCCTGGCAGTCGAGGTGGTTGGGGGTCAGGTAGTACATCCACTCGGGGTCGTGTTCCAGGTTTCGCTTGTCGAGCAGGTCGAGCGCCTGGCCACGCGCGCGGTGGAACTCGCGGACGCGGTTCGCACCGGCGTAGGCGTGGGCGAGCCGGCTGGTGATCGACGCGCGGACGCTGGAGGTGGTCTTCGCGGCGGCGCGGGTGGCGGCCTCGCCGAGCACCACGGCGTCTTCGGACTGATCGAGGGTGGTGGCCTGCACTGATAGGTCAGCGAGGACGTGTCCGGCCATGGCGGTGTATCCGGCATCGTGGGAGGCGCGTAGCGCGGTAAAGAGGTAGCGCTGTGCGAGACCGTGCCGGTCGGCGTCGAAGGCCATCCACCCGGCCAGTTGGGCGAGTTCGGCCAGTGCCACCAGCAGCCGCCGGGTGGTGGCGGCACTGTGGCCGCCCTCGGCGAGCACGAGAGACACCGCACGGACCTGGGCGCCGACGTAGCTGAGGTTGGCGGCCCCGCCCTTAGCGTCGTCGAGCCGCTGCAACAGGGGAATACTTTGCTCGATCTGGGCGAGGAGGGGACTGTCGCCACCGGCAGGGACAGCGGCGCTGAGCTGTCCCAGCGGCGCCTCACGGGTGAGGTAAGCCCACACGGCGCGGGCCAGCGCGGCGCCAGAGACGGCGAGGAAAACCCGCCGGTCGGTCAGTCCAGCCATCACCCAATCCTGGGCAACCCGTACGGTTGAGTCCATGGTCCACGGCAGCTCGATGCCGTTGGTGGCCAACGTGACCGCCGCCGAGTCGGACACTGCGCCCTGCCACAACCGCCGGACCTCGACCGGATGTCCGAGGCGGCGGGACAGAACGTAGGCGGTCAGCGCAGGCAGCGGATGTCGTGGCACGCCACCTTTGTCACGCCAGTAGTAGGGCGCGGTGTCGGACACGGTGCCGGCGCCGAACAGTTTGTTGATCTCGCGTGCGAGGACGCGTGGGCTCCAGCCCGCTTCGTCGAGGTAGGCGGACAGGATGGTGTTCGTCTCGGTCGCGGTTACCACCCCCGTGGGACAGGTCGTTGCGGTGACGGTAGCCGATCGTCCACGGGCGGCGACAGTCCGTTGCCGCGGAAGTTGACGTTCTTGACGCCGCTTTGCCCTCCCGTTGAGCGCACGACACCGATGTGCTGGCAGAGCTAACGAAAGGGGTGATCGACGTGGAGACTGTGTCCCCTTGGTGTTCGCGGTCCGCGGCCCGCGGTCGCGGCACCAGTGGCGGCTCGCCGACGTCGGCTGTCACGTACCAGATAGGGCCAGCACGTGTGCAACTGCTGACCGATCAGACTCGGCTGCTGGGGTACCTCGACGCGTTCTACGACACGGTGGCCGAGGAGCCGGCAGGTGACGGCTGGTTGGTCGACGCTCGCCTCGGCCCGGGTGACGGGATGGCACGCGACGCGTGGGGCGTGGCACGCGCCCTCGACGCGGAACGGCGGGTGATCCGGCTGCGAGCCGACGATGTGGATGGTCTGGCGGTCACCGTCCGGAAATGTCTTCGAGAGGCGATGGTCGACTACTGCGAGCGACGGGGCTACACGATGCTGCACGCCTCGGCGTTCGCCGACGCCGACCGGGCGATTGTCGTGGTCGGTGACAAGGGCAGCGGCAAGACCACGTTGGCGTTGAGGGCATGCCTGCTAGACGGCTTCCGGTACATCGCCAATGACCACCTGATCGCCTACATGGAAGGTGGCGGCTTGGTGCTGACGTCGCTGCCGACGCTGATTCCGGTCAAGGTGGGCACCTTCCTCGACCTGGAGGCGCTGCTGCCGAAGCCGTGGGACTGCGAGGGCGTCGACGTTGATGCCTATAGGGGAATGCCGGCGGCCGAAAGGTACCGCCACCAGGCGCGGCTGCTGTACACCTACCGGCAGCTCGGTCAACCGAACCCGGTCACGATCCGCATCGGCGAACCGGCCGGCCCGAGGCTCGCGGTGGTGTTCGCCCGCTACGGTCAACAGCCACAGGTGAGCGTGGTGTCGAGCGTGCAGGGTCCAGACGCGCTGATGGAGCACGTGCGCACGGACTGGATGTTCAACCCGAACCTGAATCAGCGGTATCTCGCCAGGGACGAACGAGGCGCGCCGCAATACCTCAGCGACGCGCGCGGCCTGGTTGAGGAGATCACCCGACGGGCGGATGTGCTCACCCACACCCACCGCGGCGAGCCCGGTCCGCTGCTGGCCGCACTCAATGAGATGTGGACCACGTCGTGAAGCCGCTGGTGAGCATCATCATCCCGACCCGTAACCGGCCCGCACCGCTACGGGAGGCACTGGCCAGCCTCGCGGGGCAGACCGCCGTTGCCGATCAGACGGAGGTGATCGTCGTCAACGACGGCGGGCTCAACATCGCCCCGACCATCCGATACGCCCGTGACCTCGGTCTTGACGCACGGCTGATCACCCACCGGCGACGCCGTGGCCTGCCTGTGGCCCGCAACAGCGGCCTGCAGGCGGCCAGCGGAGACTTCGTCGGGTTCCTCGACGACGATGACGTGCTCCTGCCGCACCACCTGGTCACCGCGTTGAAGGCCCACGACGAAGACCGCCTCGACGCGGTGTACACCACCTGCCTGGTGAGCCCCCGCCGCCTCAACCCCGCCAGCACGGTCACCGGTGTGCCGCACCGGTTCGACGTCGACTTCGACCCCGAACTGCTTTCGGTGTGCAACTTCATGCCCGTGCACAGCCTGCTGTTTCGGCGACTGCCAGATACAGCGCGGTTCGACCCCACTCTGCCCGCCCTGGAAGACTGGGACATGTGGCTGCGGCTGGTCCGCGACCACGGCGCGCGGCTGCGGCACATCCCGGAACCCACCGTCATCTACCACCGGATCCGCGATACCGGCTCCATGACCGGCGACGCAGCCCGGCAGGTCGCCGCGTTCAACACCTTCGGAGACCTGCTCCGCGGCCTCTGGCGCCGCTGGCCCACTGAATCAGCGAAAGTCACCCGATTTAGGGGCTGGCTGGGTGTCCTGTACTGGCACGTGCTCGCCCGACTCGCCGCCGACCGCCCGGTCAACCCGTTCTACTACGAGCGGTGCGTCCAGACGCTGGTAAGCGCCTGGAACGGCCTGCAGACCGAGGATGATCTCATCGAACGGCTCGCCGCCACGGTCGTGGAGGAAACCGATGCACCCACCGACTAGCGACCCCCCCACCGAACTGGAAGGGGTCGCCGCCGCCCTCGGCCTACACGTCGAGGGAGAGCTGCGGCGCACCGACAAGACCCTGCTCGCCGCTGGTCGGTGGAACGACAGGCCGGTGGTGGTGAAGCTGCTGACCGACACCGACCCGTTCTGGGTCGCCAAGTGGCGCCACGAGATCGACGTATACCGGATTTTCCGGGACCACCCGCCCCCGGTGCGCGCAGCGAAGCTGCTGCACACCGACGGCAGGCGGCTGCTCATCGTCGAACGGCTTCCCGGCGTGCCCGTCGACCGCGACCGCTACCCGGCCCGGCCGGTTGAGGCCCCGGCAGTCAACGCCGCCGCCGACGCGGTCGTCACCCTGGCGTCCTGGCGGCCCGCGCCGCCCGGATTCCAGCCGATCTTCAACTACCCCGACCGCATCGCCCGCTACCACGCCCACGGTCTGCTCGACGGCACCGATCGACAGGCGCTCACCACGCTGCTAGAGGCGTCGGGCGACCAGTGGGAGGTCAACCACGGCGACCCCCTGCCCAGCAACATCATCTACGACGGCGCCATCTGCGGCCTGGTCGACTGGGAGTTCACCGGCCTCTACCTGCCCGGCTTCGACCTTGCCATGCTGCACACCGTGCTCGCGAACACGCCGCACGCCCGCGATGTCATCGACCACCACGTAACGACGCGGAACATCCAGGTGCCGTTCGCGGTCAACCTCGCCATGGCCATCACGCGAGAACTGCGGCTACACCGCGAGCTGCCCGCCGACAACCCGCAGCGGAGGCGCCTGGCGACCATCACCGCCACATGGCGCGCCGCGCGGCAACGCATCCACACCCTCGCGTCCCAGGCAGGTCACTAGATGCACATCACCCTCGTCCACCGCGACCTGCACCAGGTCACCCGCGGCGGTATCTGCACCATCTACCGGGCCCTGGCTCCACGCCTGGTCGCCTCCGGCCACCAGGTCACCCTCCTCACCCAGCACACTCCGCACCCGGTGGCGGTGCCCGGCGCTGACGTGGTGGCCCTGCCCAGGACCGACGATCTCGATGAGCACCGGCACGCCGTCGCCGCGGTACTGCGCGGCATCACCCCGGATGTGGTCGACTGCTCCACCTGGGAAGCCGAGACGCTCACCTACCTTCAGGTGCCCCGCGAACTCCGCGCCGCGGTCGTTGCACGGGGTGATCTCAGCGCCGCCACCATGGGCGTCCGCGACCTCGCCGATGCCGAACGGCAGCTCGTGCACACTGCCGACGCGGTGATCGCGGTCAGCGTGTTCGCCGCGCGAGACCTAGCCACCGTCTACGGCATCCCCGCGCCGGCCGTGATCTCCAACGGCGTCGACCGCGACACCTTCCACCCAGGGGCCGCCGCACCGCCCCGCTCTGGCTACCAGATCACGCTCGACACGGCGGGGCACGTGGCCACCAGGCAGATGCTGACCGCTGGCGCGCCGGTGCCCCCATGGAACCACGCCGGTGACACCAGGCCAAAGCTGGTGTGGGTCGGCAAGATCACCCCGATGAAAGGCTGGGACCGGCTGGTCAGGATCCGCCGGCTACTCGGCGCCCGCGCGCACCTCACCCTGCTGCTAGGACATGCACCGGCGTTCTGCCCGGTCGAGCTGACCGGCCGCGGCGACGTCACGGTCATCCAAGACCTCGACGACACCGACCTACGCGGCTTCTACCGCGCCGCGGACTGGCTGCTGTCCACCTCCCGCTGGGAGGGCTTCGGGCTCGCCATCGCCGAAGCCATCGCGTCCGGCACCCCCGCCCTGCTACCGGCGGACCTCGGCACTGCTCCCGAACTGCTCGCCGCCGGCGGTGGCCTCACCTACACCAGCGACGAGCACGTCCTCGACCTGATCGCCCAGAGACCGGCCACGCCGGTGCGGCTGCCGGCATGCCTGGACTGGGACCGCAACACCCAAGCCAGCCTCGCCCTCTACCAGCAGGTCGCGGGGTGAGGTCGCGGTGCGGATCCTGCTCCTCGGGCCACGCCACGACGGCGGAAGCCTCCCGCCCTACCTGGCCGTCCTGGCCACAGCGCTACGCCGCCACGGTAACCACGTCGACTGGCGCGGCACAGACGGCCTGCCCTACGACACGACCAACGAGCGGTTCTGGGTTGCGTCACGAATCCTCCGCGCCGCGCAGAAGTTGCTGCGCGACGTTGACCTCGACGCGTACGACATCATCAGCCTGCACTTCGGCAACCTTGAGATTGAGCAGCTCATCCCTACCCTGCTACCCACCCGAAGACCACCGGTCGTCCACCATGTGCACAGCCTCGACTGGACACTCTTCAGCGAGCACGTGCCCGTCCCTGAGCTGCGGGACGCAGTGCATGCCGCCACGGCCGGACTCGACGGCTACCTCTGCTTCGGCCGCTACGCCCAACAGATCATCGAGCAACGCACTGGATCGACCACCCCGTCAATCACGGTATGGCTGCCCACCACCATCCCACCCACCACGACGGGCAAGGCACCACCTGGGCTGGGAAACCTTCTCACTGCCTCGCCGCCGCGGATCGTTGCCAGCCTGTACGGCTACGCCGCCCCGTGGAAAGACGCCGCCGGACTCGTCCACGCCCTCCGCCACGCCCAGCACCCCACCCGAGTCGTGCTCGCCGGGCCCTTCTGGGACGACCCCCAGCAGGCAGGCACCGACCTGGCCGCCGCACGGCCTCAACGACACCCAGGTGCTGGCGCCGACCTAGTCGTCTGCCCGGACTACCTCGATGCGCAAGCCCGCAAGGCACTCGTTCGAGCCAGCGATCTTGGCGTATTCCCATACCGGCACCAGCCGACTTTTCAAGGCAGCGGCGCGATTGCCGACTACGTCGCCCACGGCACACCCGTCCTGGTCACCGACGTGGCAAACATGACCGAACTCGCGGGCCCCGCCGGGCTGGTAGTCCCACCCAACGACGCCGCAGCGTTCGCGGCAGCGCTCGACCGGCTCGCCGGCAACCGCACGCTGCGGGATCGGCTCACCCGTTTCGCAATCGAGCGAGCGCCGCTGTTCACCGCCGACCACCACGCGGCCGAGTCCCTACGCCTCTACGAGAAGGTCATCCACCTCCACCGCGGTAGGACCCACTAATGCCCGACCCCACAGAGCTGTTCATCGTCCGCCACGGCGAAGCCCACTGCAACCGTGACCAAGTGGTGGGGGGCAACCGCGGATGCACCGGACTTACGTACACGGGGCGGGATCAGGTTGCCTGTCTCGCCACCCAGCTGCGCGGCCACCACGCCGAGCGGCCCTTTGACGTGCTCTACACTTCACCGCTACGCCGCACTCGTGAAACCGCCGACATCATCGCCACCCAGCTTCGGCTAGCGATCCACGACGAGCCGGACCTGCGAGAACAGGACTACGGCACCGCCGACGGGAAACCGTGGGTCGACGTGGTGGAAGCCTTCGGCGGCGTCCCCGCGCTCGAACCTCACCGGCCCATCGCCGCGGGAGCCGAAACCTGGACCCGATACCTGCGCCGCGCCACCAAGGCCCTCAATCGCGTCCTCACCCGGCACGCCGGGCAACGCATCCTCATCATCGGACATGGCGAAACCATCGACGCCTCGTTCCGCCTGCTGCTTAACCTCGCCGCCACCAGCCGAGGTCGGGCAGGCTTCGCCGCCCGCCACGCCAGCCTCACCCATTGGGCCCAGCACCCGGTCGCCCTCACCCGACCGCACGCCGGGTGGCGATGGACCCTCTGCGTCCACAACGCCGTCACCGTCCAGTTCATCTCGCTGGCGCACGAATCTGGAGGGAGACCACGTGAAGATCGAGGCTCTGAGCGTGGTCCCTATCCCTGAGGTGGAGCGCCTGATGGGGCCTGGCACGCCGTTCATCAGCGCAACTCGGCCTTGCCACTCAGCTCAGGCAGAGGTCAGTGAAGAGCTCGATGACGGCACTTCATCCACCGCCACGAGGTCCGTCGCGCCGAACTTGCGACGCTCGTCTGGCGGGTTAGCGCCTACTCCGTCCACGGGTTCACTTATGACGCCGCCACGGTGTAGCCCCACCACACCGGGATTCGTTCCACAACCCGCGAGTGTGGCACCCTCCCAACCACCCCGACACCAAGGAGCAAGAATGCCCGTGCTGGATGAGATCAAGAGCAAGGCCGAGACCGCCCGAAACGCCATCGACGGCACCCGGTCCGTGGTGCTCGCCGCGATGCAGGAAGCGCAGGACAAGGCGAACCAGGTGGCCGCGCTCGGCCTCGAAGGCGTCGCGCATACCATGATGGCCGCGCGTTCCTCCCTGGAGTCGGCAGCGTCGGCCCTCGGCGGCGCACACGAGGCCGCCGGAAACGCGGTCAACACGCTCGGCCAGATCACCAACCCGGCCCGAATCAGCGAAACCGTCGAACACCTGGGTACGGCAGCCGGCCAGTTCGACCAGGCCACCAGCAGTGTCGAAACCGCCGCCGCGTCGGCTCACGAGGCGTACAACTACGCCCAACAAGCCGAGATCAACAGCGTCACCGCCGTGACCGGAGCGGTGTTCGATCAGCTCTCCACCGCGCGCCAGGCCATCCAGGACGCCAAGGCGGCCAGCGAGGCATACCGGGGACAGATCGAGGCGGTCGCGGCGGGAAACTGACCGGGGCGACGGCTGCTGCCACGCCGCCGTCGCCCATTACCACCGCCCCGCTGGCGCAGGCCCGGTGGCCGGGATACCCGAAGCTCACAGAGAACCCGCTGTCCTGGTCAGACCGCAGGCACATCTTGTATGGCGACGAGGACGACGAGGAGTCCGGGGGCCACCTGTACGGCACCGGACGACCCGGCAAAACCGAGTTCCCGCCGGACTGGGACGAGGACGACTGCATCGGCGGCGTGCTCGCCGTCGCCCGAGCACCGCAGGAGGCCCGGGAGCGACGCAATGGTTCATGGCGGGTTCAAGGCACACACCGAGGCGTGCTGATCCGGGCCTTCGTCCGTCCCGACGGCACCATCGCCGCAAGTCACCCGATCAGCGGACCAGGAGTGTGGCGCAACCCAAGGAGGCCAGGATGAGCGACACTGACGACATGAACTACGGCGATTTCGTGGATTCCGGCACCGACCTCATCAACGGGATGTTGGACCGAATCCCTGAACGCTGGCGCGACGGCTTCGTCGAGGACATCGAAGACGGCATTCAGGAACCCAAGATCTTCATGACAGACCTGGTCCTGATCCTTGAGCGGGACCAGGTCCCCATCACGCAGGCCGAGCGGGACACGGTCGTGCGGCTGATGAAGCACCGGAAGATGGACCTTGCCCCGGTCGAGCGGTTCAACGTGACCGAGAGCATGCCGTCACGCGAATCGAGCGGCGAGCAACCTGAGGTCTAAGCGTGCGGGGCGTCGAGTGCGGCCCCGTCCCATGGGCGCGGCCAGCTGTATCAAGATCACCTAAGGCAGGATACTGGTCCGAAATGTGGCTCTGCCGGCATAGGTGTGGGTCATCCTGACCGAATCTTGGCCTTCTCGTAGGGCAGGGTGAGGTTGATCGGTCCGCAGGTGAGCATGACGAGCGCGAGGGCTGCCTCGGCGCTGTGGAGGACGCGGGCCCGGGCGATGATCAGGCGTACGTGGGCGTTGAGTCCTTCGACGCGTCCGTTGTTGATGCCGGTGCGGATCGCGGTGAGGATCCCGTCACGGAACTTGCGGATCGTCTTGGCGGCCTTGACGAACGCCGGCAGCAGCGACCGGCTGGCCTTGGAGATCCACCGATCCAGCAGTTCGGTGACCTCGGTGAGGTTGAGGTCGCCGTCGAA
>JBOGDF010000229.1:0-9343 GCA_050701635.1 Micromonosporaceae bacterium
AGTCCTTGGTCACGGCGGTCCCCTATCTCTCGTGGTGTTCTTGGCGGTTCACCCGAGACCTACCACCAGGCAGGCTTCAGGTGGGGGACCGCCACCTCAACTTCCACGAGATCCGGGACAACCTCCCTGGCCTACGCCTTCGGCGTCGTACAGCTCCAGATGTCCGGCGGTGCCGATGTCTAGGTCGAGCTGCTCGTTGCTTGCAATGTCGATCTCAATCGTGGCCTTCGCTGGATCCGGTTCACGTGGCTGAACAGTGATCCGTCTCTGGTCCTCGTCGACGATCAGCGCGACGCGGTCGCCGTACTCTGCGGACAGCTGCTGAAGGGCCGATAGCAGTTCTTGCGGGATCTTCGTCATCGGGTCACCTACCTCCTCAGCCGCCATAGGTTGACGTGTTGCCCAATTTCTTTATTCTGTGGAAATGACCTCGTGGCTGGTCATGGCCGACGGCCATATTCGAGCGTGCTCACGTCTCTTGTGCACCTTCCCCGATGAAGCGACCGTCTGGGGTGATGATGAAGTCGTCGCTCTTGTAGTCGCGAAGCCCCCAGCCCTTGCTGTCGTCGGTGGCGGTGATGACCCTCAGGTGTCCCTGTTTGCGGTCATCCCAGAGCGCGGTTACCTCGACCTGGAATACGCGACCTGACGGAGCCGCGACCTCGAATGCATGAGGTTCGAGGTATCGCAGGAGCTCGTTGTAGGGCACGCGGCGGAGACGGCCTACTTCCCCGTCGAGGATCTGCTGTGCTTCGCGTTCGATGTCCGCCTTGTTCATCGGTATCTCCGATAGGAGTGCCAGAAGGGTATCGGGATCTGCCATCGGCGGTGCGAACCTTTCACACCTTTCCGCCACAGTGTGATTGAGATGTGTCGGACACGCCCGGCCCGCTTGAACGTGTGATGTGCACGGTGAAAACCGACTCTGATTCGCCAACTTGTGATCCATTTCCAGGCCCGGTAGGTGCCGCTCTTGCGCCAGCGGTAGTTCTTCCGCCAATGCTCGAACTTCCTTGAGAGATTCCTGACACGGTGCTTGTACCAGTCACACCGGCAGGTTCCGCTGAGGTCCTCCTGGTTGACGGGATCTTGTGTCACGTAGTCGTACGGGTTGGCGCTCCCTCCGGGGACGGGATCGACTTGGAGGAATCGTCCGAGGGCGGGGTGGTAGAGGCGAACACCCATGAGGATGAGTTCGGCGAGGCTGTCGGCGGAGCGTTGTTTACCGCCGAGCCAGCCGTATCGGCTCGCGGGGGTGCCGCCGCGGGCGTTGCCGTATTCGTCGTGGTCGAGGAAGGCGCCGTCGGGTGTTGCGGCTGCGGGGCTGGTGGTGGTGATGACGTCGCAGCCCAGTCAGCTGGTAGCGCACTGTGGTGGTGCCGTTGGTGGTGATGGCGGCGGTGAGGGTGCCGTCGAGTCCGGTGAGGTAGCGGGTTCGGGTGGTGTCGCCTTCGTCGATCCAGGCGGGTGAGTCACCGGTGCCGTCGTAGTGGTTGGTCGTCGTTGGTGCCCCGGTGATGGAGGCGGCGCGGAGCCGGCCGGCCGGGTCGAGGGTCCACGTCCGGGTGGTGGCGCCCTGGGTTTGGGTGGCGACCATGTCCGTTGTGTGGTAGCCGATCGTGGTGGTGGTGCCGCCGGCGAGGGCGGCGGGCAGGGTGGTGATGCGCCCGTACGCGTCGTAGGTGAGGCCGGCCGCGGTGCCGGTGGGTTGGAGCCGGTCCGCGGCGTCGTGGCTGTAGCTGGTGGTCGTTGGGGTGGTGGCGCCGGGTGGGCAGGTGCCTTGGGGGTTGGCGGGCCAGGTGGTGAGCGCGGCGCGGTTGGAGTCGGGGTCGAGGGTGTAGCCGCGTTGGATGCAGCCTTGCCCGTTGCGTTGGTCCCAGACGGCGGTGAGGCGGCCAGCTGGGTCGTAGGCGTAGGCATCCGTGCCGTTGGGGCCGATGTGCCAGCGCTGTTGACCGTGGATGTTGGAGTCTTGCCGGTCGTCGAACCAGAAGCTGCCCGACTTCGCGTAGCTGATCTTGGTGGTGTCGCCGGTGGGGTCGGTGGTGTACGTCGCGGTGATGCCGTTGGGCATCGTCTGCGTCGTCAAGGTTTCGTCGGCGTCGTAGGTCGCAGTAATGGCGCCGCCGAGGCCGGTGTCGGTGATCGATGTGGTCAGGCCCCGGTGTTCGGTGCCGCCGTCGTACCCGTACGTCTGGCTGCCGAGCGTCGCGCTGGTGGCGTCTTTCCAGGTAATAGACGCGATGTCGCCGCTGTTGGGGTGGTAGCTGGTGTCGGTGGTGCCGCCGTCGGCGTCGGTGGTGGTGCGGGCGCGGCCGAAGTCGTCATAGCCAGTGGTGATCTGGACGGCGGGTGTGGTCTCAGTTGCGGTTGCGGTGGGCAGGCCGGTGGTGGGGTGGTAGCTCGTGGTGGTGGCCGGTACGGCGGTGCCAAGGCCGCCGGTGGTTTCCACGCGTACCACGCGGGGTCCGTTTCCGGCGTTCTCATAGGTGGTTGTGGTGGTACGGGTGCGCGTGGTGCCTGCGGCGTCGACGACGGTTTCGGTGACCACGGTGGGTCGCAGGTGGCCGTCGTAGGTGTAGGTGGTGATGGGAAGCTGTGGCAGGCCGGCGATGGCGGGCTGAGCGCCGGGTTCGGTCTTACATGCGAGTCCGTACCAGGCGCTGGAGGTGCAGACGCCGGGATTGTGGGCGCCGGTGGTGTAGTAGCTGGTCTTGGTGGTGCCGGGGGAGGCGCTGATGCCGGCTGCCGACGGCTGCCTGACCTCGATCACCTGGCCGGTGAGGGAGTGGTAGCGGGTCTCGGTGACGATGTCGGGCGCGGCGCCCATCTCGATGGTCACCGCCATGGGGGTGCGGAACGTCCAGCCGGTGACATCGGTGGCCGACAGCGCGTAGCGGTTGCGGGTGGTGCGGGCGTCGGTTTCGTTGACCGGTGACGCGGTGACTGACTGGCTGGCCGCGACAGTCTGCTCGATGACCGTGTGCTTGGGGCCGTTGATGGTGGGGTCAGCGCCGGGTTCTTCGAGCTGCCCGTAGCTGGTGCGGGTGTGGGCGCGGGCGTGGGTCCAGCCACCGTCGATCGCGATGCTGTGATACGGCCCGTAGCTGTCGGTCTGGTCGACTCCGTCCGCACTGTAGATGGTGGTCTCGTCCAGGGCCCGGGCGAGGTCGATGGTGGTGGAGCCGGCAGGCATGCCGAGGGTGACCGGGTCGGCGGTGAGGGCGAGGTCGCGGTTGCGGGCGGACAGTTCCCGCACGGTGTTGCCGAAGCGGTCGTACTCGACGGTGTCGACCTTCCACCCGGACTGTCCGGTGCCGGAGAACGCGGCGGTGTTGATCTCGCGGCCGCTGGGGTCGAGGGCGTGGATCTCCCCATCCCGCAGTTCGGCGGTGTCATCGCCGGGCTCGAACACGGCGACGGCGGTCACGGGTGCGACCCGTTGACCCCAGGCAGCGATGCGCGCTGGGGACAGGTCGGGGTTGGCGTCGGTGCTGGTAGAGCCGATGGGTGCACCGTATTGCAGGGTGGTGGTTTCGGTGCCGGACCCGTCGGCGTGGCTGCGGGAGACCGTCGACAGCCGGCCGGACGCGTCGTAGGCGAGGATCCACGGCTGCAGACCGGGCGGGGTGAGCGAGGTCAGGCGACCGCTGGTGGTGTCGTACCCGTAGCTGGTGGCCAGCACCGGTGTGCCGCAGCTGGCGCCTGATGGTCGTGGGTCCCAGGTTTGGGTGAGGCGGCCGTTGGCGTCGTAGGTGTAGCAGGCCACAGCGATCGGACACCAGCCGCTTTCCTGGGTGGGTCAGACACGCTGTGCCGGTCACGCCGCACCGTACGGTTTGAGCCTGTCCAACCGCCTCTGACCTGCGGTTTTGCGCCTCGGACACGGGTCGGACACCGGGCGGGGACGCCGTGTCTAGGGGTTGGACAGCCGGTCGGACACCCGGGTCGGACACGAGGTTGGACACCGCGACCTTGACAATGCCCATCCGGTCGCCAGGTCCGCCGCGTCCGCAGTCGCACAAGCGGGCAGCTCTCGCGTGCGAGATGCTTCGAGACCTGCTCAGCGATTTGCCGACCCGGACGGCCACGGCGTGCGCCGCCCTCCTAGGGCCAAAGGCCCGGGTCATCTCAAGTCCACCCACCGGTCGCGGACCGCCGACGAGCCAAGCGCGCGCGGCGATGCAGCCGCCCGCCTGGAGGGATCGCTCCGAAAATTGGGATCGCCGACGGTCTGGAATTTCGGGCCTGTTCCTGCTATCTGACTCTGTCAGCGCACAACGGCAGGCCACACACGCCAATGCCGTACAACACGAAATCTCACAGGAGCAACTACCCGCCGGTGCCGGTCGCGGTGCTGCTGCCGCCGGCACGTCGCCGCAGCGAAGGCCGGCTGCCTGACCTTGACGACCAGCACGATGTTGACCACCGCGGCCTCAGCGAACGCACCGCTCGGATTCTGCTCGACACCTACGTCTTCTGGCCAGGTGGTCTCGTAGCCGATCTGGACCCCAGCGACGAGATCGAGTACGCCGCCGTGGACCTCGGGCTGCGGCTGATCACCCCGGCCACGCCGAGCCCGCCCCGCCGCCTCGCGCGGCTGATCCTCGACCGGCTGCCGCGCCCCCAGATCACAGGCGAGCACGAGATGACCGAGTGGATCCGGGCGCGGCGCAGCACGCTCCGCCAAGGCGGCTACCTGATCATCGCGGTCACCCGCCGACCTGAACCCGGCGAGCCGTACGCCGACCATCACTCGGCTATCACCGCCGCCGCCCGCACCGCCGGGATGAAATACAAGCAACACATCATCACCGTCCACAGACCGCTGGCGGAACCGCACCCGAACACCGCCGCCGAGGACGCCGCGCTCAGCGACTACTGCCACCAGCCGCTGACTACACACAGTGACCTGATGGTGTTTCAGTGGGGCACTCCGGCGCGAGGGTGGGTGTGCCGCAATGCGTGACTCCCACGATGCGTCCGTGCCCGCGGTCGGGGTCACGAATGGCGCGGTGTGGCTGACCGGGCAGGTGTGCTCCCGCGACCAACGCAGGGGCCGCTACCTTCCGGAGTCGATCGCGCATCCGGGCAAGATGCTGCCCTCGATCGCCCGCCACGCCATCGCGACCTACACCGACCCCGGTGAGCTGGTGCTGGATCCGATGGCCGGAATCGGCACCACGGTCGTGGAGGCGATGCATCTCGGTCGTCACGGGGTGGGGGTCGAGTACGAGCAGCGGTGGGCCGACCTCGCCACCGCCAACATCCGTCACGCCGCCGGCCAGGGCGCGCGACCGGCACGGGCGAGGTATGGCGGGCAGACTCCCGCCGCCTGCCACAACTGCTGCCGCCGAAGATGACCGGCCGTGTCGCGCTGGTGCTCACCTCACCGCCGTACGGGCCGTCCACCCACGGCCACGCCCGGGAGTGGCGCGGCGACGGTGGTCGGGTGGTGAAGCTGAATCACCGCTACGGAGACGACCCGCACAACCTCGCCCACGTCGATCAGGACCGGCTCGCGGAGGGGTTCGCTGAGATCCTCGCCGGATGCGCGGCCGTACTGGCCCCGGACGGACACGTGGTGGTCACCGCACGGCCGTACCGGCTCCAGCGCGAACTCGTTGACATCCCCGCAATGGTGATCACCGCCGGCAGCGCCGCCGGGCTCATCCTCGTTGACCGGTGCGCCGCCATGCTAGCCGCAGTACGCGACGGGCAGCTGGTGCCCCGGGCATCCTTCTTTCAACTCCGCAACATCCGCGCCGCCACCGCCAACGGCGACCCGCAATGGCTCGTCGCACACGAGGACGTGTTGATCTTCGCGCTGGAAGCACGTGGAGTCCCGGCGAACCCAAGCGGTCATGAGTAACTCAACGCGGCCCGAAGACCGGCCGGCCCGCCCGGGGCGGGGCACCCGGCAGCGGATCACGCTGCTGCCGGCGGATTTCGTACCGCTGTCCGAGCCCGACCGGCGGGCGGCGGTGAAGGCCCTCGCGGACCTGCTCGCCGCGTGGTGGGCCGCCCACGGAGGCGACCGGCATACCGGCGCGGAGGACCCGGGTGTCGCGCCGTGACGGCGGCTTGATCCCTTCACCGCTGGCGGGGTGGATCGATGTACCGCGCGGGCCGGCCCGCGCGGGCATCCACCCAACCCATGATCACGGGAGGAAACCGCCCGATGCGAACAGCCACCAGTCATCCCCGTCCGCTGCACACGGCGAACGGTCACCGCAGCGACCGCAGCAAACCAGATGGCCCCGGTGGTGACGGCGCGCCGCGTCTGGCGTTCTACACCGCCGCCAGCCACGCCGACGACCCGAACCCACACGCGTCGGTGATGGCGCAGTACGCCGACCAGCAGGCCGGGTACGGACCCGGCCAGATCCGCGCGGTGTTCTTCGACATCACCGGCACACCGCGACGACGCCACGCGGTCACCGCGATCACCCGGGACGGAGGAATGGCCGACCTGCTACGCGAGGCGCTGAGCCCCACCCGCCGCTTCGACTACCTGATCACCCCGGGATTGAAGCTGCTCGACCGGCACGGCATCCCGGTGCTCGACGTGCTCAGGCTCCTCAACCGTGCCGAGGTGGCGTACCTGTTCCGCAGCCGCGACCTTGCCGACGAGATCGCGTACCTGATCGCGGCTGAGCTGCTGGACGGTGACCGATGAAGCCCACATCCCAGATCAGTCGGGTCGCCTTCTACGGTCGCAGCGCCCGCCCTCAGACGAGCAGGATCGGACAGCAGTACCTGCGCTGCGTTGCCCAACTACCACCCGGATGGGTCGTCACCGCCGCCTTCTACGACTACGGCACCAGCAACCGGCGCGTCCCGGGACCGTCCCGTATCGATCTCGGCGGCACCCACATCACAGGCCACGGCGGCCTCGATGACCTGCTCACGACGGTCAAGGACCAGCGACCACGCGTCGACAAGGTCATCGTCGCCAGCCTCGACCGGCTCGGACTCGACCGCCGCAACGTGAGCACTCTCCTGCGCCGCCTCCAACGCGCAAACGTCACGCTCCACGTCGCCGACATGCAGGCCCGGCAGGTCACCGCGCTTGAGGTCTGGACCCGGGTGTGGGACCAAGCCACCAGCGAGGCCCAGCCGTGACCGACATGCATCGCGACGAGCACCATGACACCGCCACCGCCGACGACCACAGCACACCCGCACAGACCAGCGCGGGATTGGTAACCAGCCCGGCGGACCCGGCACCGGGCTCGACTGTCACGTTCTACGGCCAGGTCTTCCCCGGCGAGGCCAGCAACGAGGTCAGCGAGGCGGTCAACATCGCCATCCAACGCGAGTTATGCCTAGCGTGGCTGTGGATGGACGACTTCGACGTGGTCTTCTACGACCTCGAACACGGCCGCCGACCAGACACTCCCGCGACCGACCCCGGTCCTCGCAGCGGCGGTCTCGCCGACCTCCTCGCCGAGGCGGGAAGGCCGGACCGCCGTTTCGACTACGTGGCCGTCATTCACCCCAACCGGCTAGGACGCACCGAGGACGAAATCTGCGACGTGCTGATCCACCTCGCCGCACGAGGGGTCCAGTGCATATCACCGAACCGCTCCGGCTCCACGGACGAGGATGATCAGCGATGACCGGGGCGCTGCGGAACAAGCGCCGCACCACCGGGCGCAAGACGCGTCGCCCCGCCAGCCCGCTCGGCCTCGACCTCGACAGCGGCGGGCGTCCGGTGCGGGTGGCGATCTACAAACGGATCTCCACCGACGAAGAACACCAACCGTTCTCCCTGGAAGCCCAAGACCTCAAACTCCGCGCCTACATCGGCACCCAACCCGGCTGGGAACTCGCCGCCACCTACAGCGACCAAGCCTCCGGCGCCACCACCGAACGCGAGAAGCTCCAAGCCGCGCTCGCCGCCGCCAAAGCCGGACGCTACGACGTACTCCTCGTCTACCGGGTCGACCGGCTCTCCCGCAGCCTGCGTGGCCTGGTCGACATCCTCGACGAACTCGACGACGCCGGGGTCGCGTTCCGCTCCGCGACCGAACCCGTCGACACCTCCACCCACGTCGGGCGGATGCTGGTCCAGATGCTCGGCGTGTTCGCCCAGTTCGAACGCGAAACCATCATCGACCGCGTCATCAACGGCATGGAACGCAAGGCGGCACGCGGCCAATGGCCCGGCGGATACCGGCCCCACGGCTACGAACTCAACCGCGACACCGGCATGCTGCAGATCATCGACGCCGAAGCGGCCACCGTACGGATGATCTTCGACCTGTACGTTCAGGACCGCATCGGCGCCAAAGCCATCGCAACCAGGCTCAACAACCGAGGGCTGCGTACCAAGGCCGGCAAGCCCTGGTCGGCGCAGAGCGTGCTCGTTGTGCTTCGGAACCGCGTATACCTGGGAGAGGTCTACTTCCGCGAAACCTGGTACCGCGCAGAGCAGCACCACGAGCCCGTCGTTGACCCCGAAGTGTTCGAACAAGCCCAACAGCTGCTCATCGCCCGAGGAGACGAACACACCCAACGCACTGCTGCCGCCTCTGAATACCAACTCGCAGGACACATCATCTGCAGCCACTGCGGCAAGAAGTACCTCGGCCACGCCGTCAAAGGCAACAAGTACCGCTACCGGTACTACACCTGCTTCACCCGACACCGCTACGGCACCGACGCCTGCCCCGCCGAACGACTACCCGCCGACCACCTCGAACAAGCCGTCACCGCCGCCATGCTCGACATCTACGACCGCCCCGACCTCATCGGCGAAGCCATCACCGCCGTCGCCACCCAACACGACGCCAGCCGAGACACACTGCAAGCCGAACTGGACACCCTCACCAAGGAACTCGCCGGCATCGACGCCAAGATCGACCGCTACCTCACAGCATTCGAAACCGGCGACATGCCCCAACACCTCTGCGGACCCCGCATCGAAGCCCTCAGCCAGCAAGCCACCCAACTCCGCGACCGACGAGAAGAACTACTACACGCCCTCGACGCCCAGCCACAGGCACCCACCGAGGCTGATCTTGCCGCCCTACGCGCCGCCATCCGCCACGCCCTCACCAGCGGGGAACCCGGCGCGATCAAACGCGTCAACGACGCACTGATCCACGAAATACGCGTCACCGCACGCGACCAAATCAAACCCACGTTCCGGATACCCGCCCAACGCGTGGACAGCCAGGCAGCGAAGGTTTCACCAATGTACGGTTCGGTGCCCCCGGCAGTGTGCTGGTTCAGGACATCGGCGACAGATGTCTCAAGACATAGGCGACACCTGTCTCAGGTCATCGGCGACAGCCTGGCCGGGCTCGATGCTCGGTCATGTCGAAAGCACGCCTGG
>JBOGDF010000230.1:0-9336 GCA_050701635.1 Micromonosporaceae bacterium
ACGCTCAGCCGTCGATGCAGCTGGTGCTGGGGCCGCTCGGCGCGTTGCGCGGGCTGCTGGCGCGGCCGCTCGCCTCGTACTACCTGCTGCTGTCGAGCGCCGCGATGCTGGTCGCGATCGGGCTGGTGATGGTGTTCTCCGCGACCAGCGTGCGCGCGCTGGGGGAGCAGGGCAACGCGTTCGGCCCGGTGGCGCAGCAGATCACCTGGGCCGGGATCGGGCTGGTGGCGTTCTGGCTGGCGCAGCGGCTGCCGCGCGGCACGTACCAGACGCTGGGGTATCCGTTGCTGCTGGTCAGCTTCGTACTGCTGGCGGTGCTGGCGGTGTTCCCCAACGTGTCGGCGGGGCCGTTCCAGACCCAGCAGGGGATCTGGATGGACGTCGCCGGGATGCACCTGCAGCCCTCCGAGCTGGCGAAAGTGGCGTTCGTGCTCTGGGGCGCCGGGGTGCTGGTACGCAAGGGCGACCAGATCTCCCAGTTCCGGGAGCTGGCGGTGCCGCTGTTCCCGGTGGCCGGCATCCTGTTCGCGCTGGTCGGGCTGGAAGACCTGGGCACCATGCTGTGCCTGCTGCTGATCTTCCTGGCGCTGCTGTTCGTGACCGGCGTACGGTTCCGGATCTTCGCCGCGATCATCGGCGTCGGGCTCGCCGGCGTGGTGCTGCTGATCGCCGGCAAGTCGTTCCGGCTGGCCCGGCTGGCGATCTTCCTGGACCCGGCGTCGGACCCGCAGCACCACGGCTACCAACCCCTGCAGGGCCTGTACGCCGTCGCCGGCGGCGGGTGGTTCGGGGTCGGGCTGGGGGAGAGCCGCCAGAAGTGGGCGTACCTGCCCGAGGCGCACAACGACTACATCTTCGCGATCATCGCCGAGGAGCTGGGCGTGGTCGGCTCGGTGGTGGTGCTCGGTCTGCTGGCCGTGTTCGCGTACTCCGGGCTGCGGATCGCGCGCCGGGTGGCCGACCCGTTCTCGCGTGCGGTGGCGGCGTCGTGCACCATCTGGCTGGTCGGCCAGGCGATGCTCAACATCGGCGCGGTGATCGGGCTGCTGCCGTTGACCGGGCTGCCGCTGCCGTTCATCTCGGCCGGCGGTAGCGCGCTGGTGATGGCGATGCTGGTGGTCGGCATGCTCGCCTCGTTCGCCCGTACCGAGCCCGCCGCGGCCCGGGCGCTGCATGCCCGTCCGCCCAGCCGGTGGGTACGGCTACTCTGGGCGCCGTTGCCACCCAAGCCGCGCGCTGCGGGGCAGCCGCGGCGGCAACCGACCACCACCAAGCCCCGAGGAGGACGCAGGTGAGTACGGTGCGGTCGGTGGTGTTGGCCGGCGGCGGTACCGGCGGCCACATCTACCCGTTGCTGGCCTTCGCCGACTGTCTGCGCCGGCACGACCCGTCGCTGCGGATCACCTGTCTCGGCTCGCCCCGCGGCCTGGAGAGCGAGCTGATCCCGCCCCACGGGTACGAGCTGCGCCACGTGCCCGCGTACCAGCTGCCTCGTTCTTTCAACATGAACCTGGTGAAGACCCCGCCGCGGATGTACCGGGCGATGCGCGCCACCCGGGCGGTGCTCGACGACGTGGCCGCCGACGTGGTGGTCGGCTTCGGGGGGTACGTGTCGGTGCCGGCGTACCTGGCGGCGTGGCGGCGGCGTACCCCGATCGTGATCCACGAAGTGAACGTGCCGCCCGGGATCGCCAACCGGCTCGGGATGCGGTTCACCCGGCACGTGGCGGTCGGCTTTCCGCACCAGCCGGCGCAGGCGGCCGCGCTGCGCGACGCGACCGTGGTCGGGGTGCCGCTGCGGCGCTCGATCGCCGGGCTGGACCGTACGGCCCGCCGTGCCGAGGCCCGCAAGCACTTCGAGCTCGACGCCGACCGCCCGACCCTGCTGGTGTTCGGCGCCTCGCAGGGGGCGCGCACGATCAACCTGGGCGCCGCCGCGGCGGCGAAGTCGCTGACCGGCGCCGGGATCCAGGTGCTGCATCTGATGGGCGCGCGCAACGAGCCGGTGGAGATCCCGTCGGGGCTGGCGGCGCCGTACCGCACGCTGACGTACCTGGAGGAGATGGAGCTGGCGTACGCCGCCGCTGACCTGGCGCTGTGCCGGGCCGGCGCGATGACGTGTGCCGAGCTGGCGGCGGTCGGGCTGCCCGCGGTGTACGTGCCGTATCCGCACTCCAACCGGGAGCAGTACCGTAACGCGTTGCCTGTGGTGGAGGCCGGCGGCGGGGTGCTGGTCGACGATGCGGAGCTGACCGGCGGGTGGATCGAGAGGACCGTGGTTCCCCTGGCGAACGACCAGCAGCGGCTGACCGCGATGGCCGCGGCCGCGGCGGCGTACGGGCGCCGCGACGGCGACGAGGCGCTCCGCGACTTCGTGCTGACGGCGGTGACCCGATGACCGACGCGCCACTCACCGCGGAAGACCTCGGACGGGTGCACCTGATCGGGGTCGGCGGGGTCGGGATGAGCGGGCTGGCCCGGCTGCTGGTCACCCGCGGAATCCCCACCTCCGGCAGCGAGCTGCACGACTGGCCCAGCCTGCCCGAGCTGGTCGAGCTGGGCGGCACCGTGTTCCGGGAGCACGTACCGTCCAATCTGGATGGTGTGGACACCGTGGTCTACTCCACGGCGATCCCCGCCGACCACATCGAGCTGGCCGAGGCGCGCCGGCGCGGGCTGCGGGTGCTGCACCGGTCCGAGGCGCTCGCCGTCGCGATGGCGGGCCGCAAGGCGATCGCGGTCGCCGGCACCCACGGCAAGACCACCACCGCCTCGATGCTGACCCTGGTGCTGGCGCACGCCGGCCTGGACCCCTCGTACGTGATCGGCGGCGAGATCGGCGGCGATCCCGGTAAGGCGTTCTCCAGCGCGCAGCACGGCGCGGGGGAGCACTTCGTCGCCGAGGCCGACGAGAGCGACCGTTCCTTCCTGCGGTACGCCCCGTACGCCGGCATCGTGACCAACATCGACGCCGACCACCTCAACACGTACGGCGACCTGACCGGGCTGATCGCGGCGTTCGACGAGTTCGCCGGCACCATCCGCCCGGACGGTTTCCTGGTGGCGTGCGCCGACGATCCGGCGGCCGCGGCGCTGGCGACCCGGGCGCGGACGGCCGGGATCACCACGTACACCTATGGGGAATCTTCCGAGGCGGACCTGCAACTGTCCAAACTCGACACCGATGTGGCGGGGGTCCGCTACCACGCCGCGCTGGACGGCGAGCCGCTGGGCGAGTTCACGGTGCCGGTGCCGGGGCGCCATCTCGGGCTGAACAGCGCCGCCGCCCTGCTCACCGCGCTCAAGCTGGGCGTGCCGGCCGGCACGGTCGCCGAGGCGCTCGCCGCCTTCCCGGGGGTACGCCGCCGCTTCGAGCTCAAGGGCGTCGTCGACCGGGTGAGCGTCTACGACGAGTACGCCTACCACCCGACCTCGATGACCGTCGCGCTGGAGACCTTGAAGCAGGTCGCCGGGGACGGGCGGCTGATCGTGGTGTTCCAGCCGTACCGGGTGTACCGCACGCGCGACCTGCAGACCGAGATCGCGACCGCCCTGGCGATCGCCGACATCGCGATCGTGATGGAGGTGTTCGGCCCGGGGGAGCAGCGCGCGCCGGGGGAGGGCGGCATCTCGCTGGTACGCGCGATCGGGCTGCCCGACGAGGCGAAGGTCTTCGTACCGGAGTGGGCCGGCGTACCGGGTGAGGTGGCGGCGCGGGCCCGTCCCGGCGACGTGGTGGTGACGATGGGGGCGCCGCCGATCAGCCTGATGGGCACCGAGCTGCTCGACGCGCTCGCCGCCCGGCACGGTGCCCCACGATGAGTTTCGACGGCGACCGCACCGACGTCCCGGACGAGGGCGACGGCGGCCGCCGCTGGACTCTGGTCCGCGCCACCCGCGACGCGGTGCCATCGTCGGTCCGTTCCGAGACAGAATCCCCTCTGGTGGTACGCCGCCGGCGGCTGCTGCGCTGGCTGACCGCCATCGCCGTGCTCACCGTGATCGGCCTGCTCACCTGGGTGGTGTACGGCACCGGCGTGTTCGCCGTCGCCGAAGTCCAGGTCACCGGCACCAAGGTGCTCACGCCCGACCAGGTGCGTACCGCCGCCGCCATCTCCACCGGTACGCCGTTGGCCCGGCTGGACACCGATGGCATCACCGATCGGGTCTCCGCGCTGGCCCCGGTGGCACGCGTCGAGGTGGACCGGCAGTGGCCGGACACCGTACTGATCCGGGTCACCGAGCGCACCCCGGTCGCGGTGGTGCCCGCGGGCCGCCGGTACGCCGTCCTGGACGCCTCCGGTGTGGTCTTCCACAGCGTCGGGAAGCGGCCGCCCGAGCTGCCCCTGGTCGAGCTGACCCGGCCCGGCCCGAAGGACCCGGTCACCCGCGACGCGCTGCGGGTGCTGGCGGCGCTCACCCCGCAGCTGCGTACGGTGCTGGTGAAGCTGGTCGCTCCGTCCACCACCCGGATCGCGCTGCACCTGACGAAGGGCCGTACGGTGCTCTGGGGCGACGCGGAGCACAGCGTACGCAAGGCGCAGGCGGCCACCGCGCTGCTCAAGCGCAACCCCCGGGTGATCGACGTCTCCGCCCCCGACGTGGTGACCACGCGCTGATCGCGTACCCCGCGCGAACGGGATTTGGGCAGCTCAGCGCACCGGCAGCCGACACGCCGACCCGGGTCCTTGGTTCCGATATCGAGGCCGCCTACTGTCCGGGACAAGGCACAGGTTGACATAACTATAACCCTCTACCTGAGGGTTAGGGTTCCGCGAACCCGAACTACGCGATCAGCGGAGCCGGAGAAGACCTCGACTGGGGGGAAGGCAGACCGATGACACCTCCGCACAACTACCTGGCGGTCATCAAGGTCGTCGGCATCGGTGGCGGTGGCGTGAACGCCGTGAACCGGATGATCGAGGTCGGGCTCAAGGGCGTCGAGTTCATCGCGATCAACACCGATGCGCAGGCGTTGCTGATGAGCGACGCCGACGTCAAGCTCGACGTCGGCCGGGAGCTGACGCGGGGCCTCGGTGCCGGCGCCAACCCCGACGTGGGACGCAACGCCGCCGAAGACCACAAGGACGAGATCGCCGAGGTGCTGCAGGGCGCCGACATGGTGTTCGTGACCTGCGGCGAAGGCGGCGGTACGGGCACCGGCGGCGCCCCGGTGGTGGCCAGCATCGCCCGCAAGATCGGCGCGCTGACCATCGGTGTGGTCACCCGGCCGTTCTCCTTCGAGGGCAAGCGGCGCCAGATGCAGGCGGAGACCGGCATCGAGGAGCTGCGCAACGAGTGCGACACGCTGATCGTGATCCCCAACGACCGGCTGCTGCAGCTCGGCGACCGCAACATGTCGATGATGGACGCGTTCCGGCAGGCCGACCAGGTGCTGCTCTCCGGTGTGCAGGGCATCACCGATCTGATCACCACGCCGGGCCTGATCAACCTCGACTTCGCCGACGTGAAGAGCGTGATGAGCGGCGCCGGCTCGGCGCTGATGGGCATCGGCAGTGCCCGGGGCGACGACCGTGCCGTCGAGGCGGCCCAGTCCGCGATCTCCAGCCCGCTGCTGGAGCAGAGCATGGACGGGGCGCGCGGTGTGCTGCTGTCGATCGCGGGCGGCTCCGACCTGGGGCTGTTCGAGGTCAACGACGCGGCGCAGCTGGTCACCGACGCGGCGCACCCGGAGGCGAACATCATCTTCGGCGCGGTGATCGACGACGCGCTCGGCGACGAGGTGCGGATCACGGTGATCGCCGCCGGATTCGACGGCGGCCAGCCGCAGTACCGGCCGTCCGAGCCGCCTCGCAAGTCCACCATGCACAACGAGTTCACGCCGCCGCAGCCGACAGCCGCGGCGACACCGGCCGCCGCTGCGGCGTCCTCCAACGGTCAGCGACGGGTGCTGTTCGACGACGTGGACGTACCGGACTTCCTCAAAAACGGCGCGTGAACACCGAACACCGGCGTGCGGAGCTGGCGGCGAACCTCGGGAAGGTGAGGGCGAGGATCGCCGCCGCCTGCGAGCAGGTGGGCCGCAACCCGCGGGACACCACGCTGGTCGCGGTCACCAAGACCTTTCCGGCGAGCGACGTGATCGCTCTGACGGCTATCGGGGTACGCGACGTCGGCGAGAACCGCGACCAGGAGGCGGCCCCGAAAGCCGTCGCGGTGGCGGAAGCCGGCGTCGAGGTCACCTGGCATTTCGTGGGCCGGCTGCAGCGCAACAAGGCGCGCTCGGTGGTCCGCTACGCCGATCTGGTGCACTCCGTGGACCGACCGTCGATTGTGGACGCGCTGGCCAGGGCCGCCGAGGCGCACCGCGGTACGCCGCTGGACGTCCTGGTGCAGGTGAGCCTGGACGAGGACCCGGCGCGGGGCGGCGTACCGGCGAAGGAGCTGTCGAGCCTGGCGGCCCGGGTGGCGGAGTCGTCCTGGCTGCGGCTGCGCGGGCTGATGGCGGTGGCGCCGCTGGAGGCCGATCCGGAGCCGGCGTACCGGCGGTTGGCGGCGCTGGCGGCCGAGCTGCGGACGGCGTACCCGGAGGCGACCGTACTGTCCGCGGGGATGAGCGGCGACCTGGAGGCGGCGGTACGCCACGGCGCGACACACCTTCGGGTGGGCAGCGCGTTACTCGGTCAGCGGCCCCCGCTGGGGTAGCCTGACCGGACGGCACAAATTACACGGGTGTGCTTTCGAGGTCGGCCGAGGGGCTTTGACGACTTCATGAGCGTGCCGTAGCGGCGTGACGGGAGGGAGGCGCCCGATGGGCGCAATGCGTAAGGCGGGGGTGTGGCTCGGCCTCATCGAGGACGATGACGACCGCCGGTACGCCGACGACGACCGGCGGTACTCCGACCGTGGGTACAGCGACCGGTACGACGACGACTACGACGACGACCCGGCCGACGACGAGCCGGTGCTCGCCCGGTCGCGGTCGAGCGTACGGACGTTGGGGCGCGCGCCGGTGTCCAGCCCGATGACGCAGGACAACCTGGCGTTGGCGCCGCAGGTGCAGCTGCGGGAGCGCGCGGTGGTCGCCGACGACGACCCGCAGAGCTACCGGATCACCACGTTGCACCCGACCACGTACAACGAGGCGCGCACCATCGGGGAGCACTTCCGGGAGAGCGTCCCGGTGATCATGAATCTCTCCGAGATGGACGAAGGCGACGCCAAGCGGCTGGTGGACTTCGCGGCAGGTCTGGCCTTCGGGCTGCGCGGTACGATCGAGCGCGTGACCAACCGGGTCTTCCTGCTCTCGCCGGCCAACGTCCAGGTCACAGCGGAGGACAAGGCCAAGATCGCCGAGGGTGGGTTCTTCAACCAGAGCTGAATTGGCACAGAGCTGAATCGAGGGTCGCCCGACCGGTGGAAATCGTATGGCAGGTCGTCTACCTGCTCCTGTACGCGTTCTTCCTGCTGCTGCTCGCCCGACTTGTCCTGGAATACGTGCTGATGTTCGCCCGCCGATGGCAACCCGGACGGGGGGCCTCGGCAGGGTTGGAAGTCGTGTGGAGCGTCACTGATCCACCCCTCAAAGCGTTGAGGCGAGTGATCCCTCCGCTTCGTATTGGTACCGTGAGCCTGGACCTGGCCTTCGTGGTGCTTCTGCTTATTGTGTACGTGTTGTTGTACGTCGTGGTGGGATCGCTGGCTGGTAGCAGCATCCGCTAGTGGTAACGACGTGCAAGACTGGCAGCCGCGCCACGCGGCCGCGAGCTGACCTGAGGAGTTCCGATGCCGTTAACCCCGGCCGACGTACATAACGTCGCGTTCAAGAAGCCTCCGATCGGCAAGCGAGGGTACGACGAGGAAGAGGTCGACGCCTTTCTTGACGAGGTCGAGCGGGAGCTCGCGCGGCTGATCGAGGAGAACAACGAGCTCCGAGCCTCCGGTCCACGTGGCGGAGCCGCTCCGGCCGGTCCGGGTGCCGACCCGCGCCTGGTGGCGGAGAACCAGGAGCTGCAGGCCCAGCTCGAGCAGATGCAGCGCGAGAAGGCCGCCACCGACCAGGCCGCCCGCCAGCTGCAGGACGAGCTCGAGCAGGTGCGGCAGGGCTCCGGTGCGGTGCCGATCCCGGGCGGCGACCCGGGTGGCGAGCAGCAGGCCCTGCGGGTGCTGATGCTGGCGCAGCGCACCGCCGACGACCACGTGGCCGACGCCCGCCGGGAGGCGGACAAGCTGCTGTCGGACGCGCGGGCGAAGGCCGAGGAGGTCACGCGCGAGGCGCGTACCAAGGCCGAGACCCTGGAGCGGGACGCGCGTACCCGTCACCAGGAGGCGATGGGTGGCCTGGAGGCGAAGCGTTCCGCGCTGCAGAAGCACATCGAAGAGCTGAAGGCGTTCGAGCGCGAGTACCGGACCCGGCTCAAGGCGTACCTGGAGAGCCAGCTGCGCGACCTCGAGGGTCGGGCGCAGGGCATCGAGGGCGAGGTGTCGCGCAACGGCGACGCCAGCCGGCAGTCCGGTGGTGGTCTGGCGGCAGCCGGGCTGGGTTCCTACTCGGGCGGTCGGCAGAGCCTCGGGATGGCCCAGGCCGACGGCACGTCCGGCCGGTAAGCGCCAGGTCTTCCAGGTCTCACTCCGGTGATTGTTGGCAGTCTCGTACTCATCCTGTCGGCGGCTGGTCTGCTGGCGGGTGGGCTGATCCTCGGTAACGACTGGATGCTGGGCGGCTCCATCGTTGCCAGTCTGTTGGCGGCCGTACTGCTGTACGTCGGCGCCCGGCAGAGTTCCTCCGCGCGTGAGGAAGCCCGGCTGCGGGAAGCCGAAGACGAAGCCGATGCCTGGGAAGAGGAGGCGTCGGCCGGGGAGGCCGCCGATCGCGAGGGCGGCTTCTTCGACGACCAACCGGAGCACGGCGAGTATCCCGAGCGGTACGAGGACCGCGCCGCGGGGTACGACACCGCGCCGGTCGGCGGGCAACCCCGGTACGGGGATTCCGGCTACCAGGAGCAGGTCCACCACGCCGAGCCGATCGAGCGGGGTCCCGAGCGGCTGCCGTCCCAGCGTGACCTGAACGGCGGCCCGGTCGCCGCCCCGGCGGACACCGAGCGGGTGCCGATGGGCCGGCACGGCCGCGCCGAACCGGCGTCGACGCAGGAGTTCGACCGGCTGGCCGCCGATCCGTCGGTCACCGGCGAATTCAGCGCGGTGCCGACCGGCGAGCAGCCCCAGGTGCGCGCCGCTGCGGAAGACACCGCGCCCGCCCCTGAGCAGTCCGGACCCCCGTCCGTGGCTGCGGAGCCGACTGTGGACACACCGGGTCAACGGGCCGCGGCAACCCCGGCAGCGGCGCCTCCGGCCGGGCCGGCGACGGCTCCGGCG
>JBOGDF010000231.1:0-9334 GCA_050701635.1 Micromonosporaceae bacterium
CGCTCGCGGACCCCTCGTCGGAGCCCGGGCCCGACCCGGCCAACCCCGGCGTGGTGTCCCGCTCCGGCTCCGGCGTCGACTGCAGCGGGATCGGCATCCCGAGCGCCGGCAGCCCGGCGGCGGCCACCACATCGGCCGGGCTGGTCGCCGGCGGCGGCGTGGCGGCGTTGCTGCCCGCCTGCGGTGTGGCGAGCCAGTCCCGCAGCTGCGCCGCGCTGGGCCGGTGAGCCGGGTGTACGGCGACCGCCCGCCGCAGGATCTCCAGCAGCACCGGCGGTACGCCGACCAGCTCCGGCAGCGGCATCGCCCGTACCGTCGGATCGTCCTCGCCGCCCCAGGGCAGTACGCCGCCGAGCGCGAGGTAGAGGCAGCAGGCGAGGGCGTACACGTCGGCGGGTGGACCGACCACCGGTCCGGCACCGATCTCGCCGCGCGGGATGTGGTACTCCGGCGCCGCCAGCGGGCCGGACGCCATCGGGCGCACCAGCCCGGGTGCCGCGGCGTCGAAGCCGACCAGCACCGGCCCCCCGTCGTCCCCGACGAAGATCGCCGACGGCCGGATCGCGAGGTGCACCAGACCGGCGGCGTGCACGGTGGCGAGCCCGTCGGCCAGCCCTATGCCGATCTCGCGTACCAGCTGGTACGGCATCGGCCCGTGCCCGGAGAGCTGCTCGGCGAGGGTACGGCGTTTCCCGGTACGCACCGCCACGTACGGGTGCCCCTGCACCACACCGTGGGTCACCACGTCGGCGATGTGCGGGTGCCGGGCGCACGCCACCAGCCGCTCCGCCCACCGGGTGTACGCCTCCAGGTCGCCCGGATACATCGCCGCCACGGCGCTGACCAGCAACGCCGGCTCGCCGCCCAGGTCATGGGCGGCGTGCACCACGGCGACCGGGTCCTCGCTGAGTTTCCCGATCAGCCGCAGCTCGCTCGGCACGTACATGGGGCCGACTGTAGTGGCTCGGTGCACCACCAGTGGCTCTGTGCACCACGCGCCGGCATGCTCCCGGAGCCGGTTGCCGACGCGTTATTCGACACGGTGCGTGTGTTTCGGGCCAGAGCGCATAGACTCGATCACGCCGTAGACCGGCCGTGGAAGGTGGTACGCGATGGATGAAGTCCTTGCTCGCTGTGGCCTGTTCCAAGGGGTCGAACCCGAGGCAGCCGAGAACCTGGCGAAGCAGCTCGAGTACGTCGAGATCCGCAAGGGCGACACGCTGTTCACCGAGGGTGAGCCCGGGGACAGTCTCTACATCGTCATGTCCGGCAAACTCAAGGTCGGTCGGCGCGCCGCGGACGGGCGTCAGAACCTGATCGCCGTGATGGGTCCCAGCGACATGGTCGGCGAGCTGTCGCTGTTCGATCCCGGTCCGCGTACCGCTACGTCCACGGCGGTCACCGATACCCGGGTGGCGCGGCTGAAGAAGGCGGCGCTGCGCCCCTGGCTGCAGGATCGGCCCGAGATCGCCGAGCAGCTGCTGCGGGTGCTGGCGCGCCGGCTGCGGCGTACCAACGACGCGCTGGCGGACTTGATCTTCACCGACGTACCGGGCCGGGTGGCGAAGAGCCTGCTGCAGATGGCGAGCCGGTTCGGCACCCGCGACGGCGGCGTACTGCGGGTCACCCACGACCTGACCCAGGAGGAGTTGGCGCAGCTGGTCGGCGCCTCCCGGGAGACCGTCAACAAGGCGCTCGCCGACTTCGCATCCCGCGGTTGGCTGCGGTTGGACGGCAAGAGCGTGATCATCCTGGACCCGGAGCGCCTAGCCCGCCGCGCCCGCTGATGGCGGGGGGTTCGGGGCGGCGGGTGCTGCAGGCGCTGGTCGCGGTGATCGGCGCGGTCGCGGTGCTTACCGGGGTGGTGGAGGTCGTCTTCGGTTCGCGGCTGTTCACCGGCACGGCGCCGGTGGTGGCCGACGTCGACAGCCAGTACCGGTTCTTCGCCAGCTTCTGGCTCGGCGCCGGCCTGGTCGCGCTGTGGGTGGTGCCGCGGATCGAGCCGGCCGCCGGCCCGTTGCGGCTGGTCATGGGGCTGATGTTCCTGGGCGGGTTGTCCCGGCTGGTGTCGTGGGTCATGGTGGGCGTACCGCAGCCGATGATCATCACGCTGCTGGCGCTGGAGCTGGTCGTACCGCCGATCGTGGTGTTCTGGCAGTCCCGACTCGCCGCGGCATCTGAGGCCGCCTCGGCCCAGGTCTGACGCCGCTCGGCGGTTTGACGCTGCTTGCGATCATCGCGGCGTGAGCTCCCAAGACTGGCCTCTGGTACGGCTGCGCCACGTCGCCCGACTGACGCCGCCGCAGCCGGGCGACGTCCTGGTGAACACCGCTCCCGGGCCGGACGGCGCCATGCTCGCGCTGTGGGCCAGCCCCGCGGCGAAGGCGGCGCTGACGGAGCGCATCACCGCACCGAACGGCGTACGGTATTCGCCCTCGGTCCTGCGGCGCCCGGTGGACGTACGGGTCGCGGCGCACCGCCCGGGCTCGGGCGGCTCGGGCGTGGGGTGGGCGGTGGAGATCCCGGAGCTGCGGATTCCGGCGTCGCACGTACAGGTGTTGCCGGGCGAGCGGGTGCTGCTCGCCGGGTCGCGGTGTGACTGGCGCGCCCGCGGGCCGGACCAGAACGCCGCCATCTACGACGCCGACGGGGCGCCGGCACACAGCGGCACGCTCGGCGACGGCATCAACTCGCTCCTCACTACCGCCGAGGGCCGGATCTGGGCCGGATACTTTGACGAGGGGATCTTCGGCAACCGCGGCTGGGGCCGCACCGGCCCTGCTCCGATCGGCGCTCCCGGCCTGGTCTGCTTCGATCAGCAGTTCCAGCCGGTGTGGGGCCTCAAAGACGGCGCCATGGCGGACTGCTACGCGCTGACGCTCGCCGGCGAGGACGCCTGGGCCTGCTACTACAGCAACTTCCCGGTCGTACGGGCGCGGCCGGACGCCGTACGGTCCTGGCACAACGGCGAGGCGGGCTACGCGTTGATGGTCCACACGCCGACCTCCCGAGTGGGCCTCTTCTCCGGGTACGGCCAGCAGAACCTCAACCGCCTGCTCGTCGGCCGACTCGGCGCGGACGCCGTCGAGTGGGAGCCGCCGCGCTGGGTGGTCCTGCCCGATGGCACCGAGCTGCCGTCCTCCAACGTCAGGTGCCACGGCTCGTCGCTGTACATCATCACCGACACCGCCGACTGGTACGCGCTCGACCTCGCCGACCTGACCACCTGACTGGTCCCGAGCGTCACTGAGTGTGATTGGTAACCGCACCGCCCGACAGTGTGAGAGATGTGAGAGCGCGGTGAGAGTGACACCGGCTAGAAGTGAGGTCAACGGGGGGCACGGTCACGCCCTGTCGCCATTCCTGAGGCGTGACCGTGCGACGTTCCGGACCTTTCCAGTGACGATCTTGACGACAGAGATTGGATACGCATGCGACTCGGCAAGGCAGCACTGATCGTGGCCGCCGGATTCACGGCGGTCGCCGCGGGGGCGGTCGGCGTCGCCGCCGCCAGCAACACGGGCCACACCCCGGACCGCTCCGCCCAGAACGCTGCGGAGGCCGCCGGCGACACTGCCAAGACAGACACCAGACCCGGCGCTGGTACGCAGACCGACGGCGCGCCCGCCGCCGACCCGAAGGCCGGTACGGAGTCCGACTCCGGCGCCGAGAACACCAGCACCGGCGTGGTGCCGCCCGGCACCCGGCTGAAGGCCGGCGACTCGGTGAAGTCGTCCGACGGCAGGTACACGCTGCTGCAGCAGGACGACGGCAACCTGGTGCTCTACAACTCCTCGAAGCAGGCCACCTGGTCGACCCAGACCGGACGCAACGCGGGGGCGTACTCGCAGTTCCAGCCGGACGGCAACCTGGTGACGTACAGCAAGGGTGGGGTGGTGCTGTTCACCAGCGCGACCGAGGGCCGCGGCAAGCAGCTGGCGCTGCAGAACGACGGCAACCTGGTCATCTACAACGCCGACAACAAGGGCATCTGGGCCAGCAAGTCCCAGGTGGTCACGCTCTACCCGGGCCAGCGGCTGCGGCCGGGCCAGACCCGTACGTCCGCCGACGGCCGCTACCTGCTCGCGATGCAGGGCGACGGCAACCTGGTGCTCTACAACGCCAGCAAGACCCCGGTGTGGTCCAGCCAGACCGGCGGCCGCTCCGGCGCCTGGCTGAGCAACGAGGGCAACGGCAACCTGGTGCTCCGCAGCTCCGGCGGTACGGTGCTGTGGCAGTCCGCCACCGACGGCAACGACCGGGCGAAGTTCGTGGTCCAGAACGACGGCAACGCGGTGGTCTACCGTCCCGACGGTACGGCGGTGTGGGGTACGCGTACCCACAAGCACATGCTGACGCCGGGCCAGACCATGTACCGCGACCAGTACCGGCGCTCGCAGAACGGCGCGTACACCCTGGTAATGCAGGCCGACGGCAACCTGGTGGTCTACAACTCCGCCAAGCGCGCCATCTGGTCGACCAGGACCGGCGGTCACTCCGGCGCCCGGGTCAGCCTGCAGCGGGACGGCAACCTGGTGCTGCGCAGCTCCAGCGGCACCCCGCTGTGGTCGACCAAGACCGGTGGCCGCAGCGCCAGCGGCCTGCACATGCAGAGCGACGGCAACCTGGTGCTGAAGGACGTCAACAACCGCGTGATCTGGGCCAGCAACACCGGCAGCTGACACGCACTGTGTTCCGTGTGGTGGGTGGCCTGACCACGGAGGCCGACGGCCGATCGGTCAGGTCACTCGCCACACGGAACACAACATAAACGGACCCTGGAGACCGCCTCCCGGTCTCCAGGGTCCGACCCTTTCCGGAAGGCCGCGGCCCCAGCTACCCCGCGTCCAGCTCGTCCAATAGCGCTTGGGCCTTGGTGACCAGCGGGTCCGAGCCGGGGCCGAGCAGCGCGACCACCTCCTGCCAGGCGGCGCGCGCCCGGTCCGGGTCGCCGAGTGCGGCGTACGCCTGGCCGGCGGTGACCTGCACCTCGGCGATTCCGACGTTGTCGCCGGTGACACGGGAGACGGCGAGCGCCTGCTCGGCGTACCTGAGGGCGGTTTCGGGTTGGCCGATCCGCTGGTACGCCTCGGCCAGGTTGCACCGGGCAAACGCCTGGCCGGAGGTCGAGTCCAGCTCGGCGTACAGCTGCAGAGCCTCTTCGGTGTACGGGATGCCGTCCTCCGGGCTGCCGGTCTCGATCAGCGCGTACCCGTAGTTGAGCAACGTGTTGGCCAGCGGGGTGGCAGGCGCGCCCCGCCGTGCCTCGGCTAACGCCTCCCGGTGGTACGCCAGCGACTTCGCCACGTCGCCGCCGTCCCGCAGCGCCACGATCGCCAGGTTGCTCAGCACCGCGGCGGCCTTGCCGGGCTCGCCGAGCGACCGGACGTACTCGAGGCCGACCCGCAGCAGCTGCTCGGCTTCGGCATGGCGGCCGGAGTGCGACAGCGCGGCGGACAGCGACAGCGCCGCGTCGTACGCCCCGAGTGCGTCGTCGCTGGCCTCGGCGGCGGCCAGCCCCGCCTCGGCGACCGCGACCCAGTCCTCGTGCTGGCGCCGGTAGTCCAGGAAGTGCCGCAGCATCCGCCCCAGCTGCCACACGTGCTGGTGGGCGCCGACGCCGGCCAGCTGCCGGGTGAGCGCGACCAGGCCGGGCCAGTCCAGCTCCAGCCACGCGTTCGCCGCTGCCACGTCGGCGAACTCCATCGGCGGCACCGGGAGCCGGTCCGGATCCCCGGCCAGCTCGAAATCGGGCCGGTACCCGACGGCCTGGCGCGCCCCGGCGGCGGAGTGCAGCGACCAGGTGGCCAGCCGCCGGATCGCGTCGTCCCGCTCCACTGTGGACGCCTCGGCGGCGAGCTCGGTGGCGTACTCCCGGAGCAGGTCGTGCATCCGGTAGCGGTCCGGACGGGTCAGCTCCACCAGGTGTACGGCGGTCAGCTCCCGCAGCAGCACGCGGGCCTGGGCCTCGTCGACGTCGAGCAGCGCCGCCGCGGCGGGCAACCCGCTGTCGTCGCCGGGGTAGAGCCCGAGCAGCCGGAACGCCCGGGCCAGCGCCGGCTTCAACGTCAGGTACGACCAGGAGAACACCACCCGCGGGTCGGACGCGGCGTCGTCCGCGTCCGCCAGCGCGTCCAGCCGTCCCTGCTGGCCACGCAGCTCGGCGACCTGTCCGGCGAGGGCCACGTCGGGGAACCGCGACACCAGCTCGGCGGCGACCCGTACCGCCAGCGGGAGCCGGCCGCAGAGTGCGACCAGCTGCTCGGCCGCGCCGCGCTCGGCCGCCACCCGGTCCTCGCCGATCGCGGTGGCCAGCAACGCCACCGCCTCGGGCGCGGGCAGTTCGCGCAGCACCACCGGGTGGGCGCCGTCGCGTACCGCCAGGCCGCGGAGCTGGCTGCGACTGGTCACCAGCGTCAGGCTCGCGCCGCCGGGCAGCAGCGGGCGCACCTGCTCGGTGTCGCGTGCATCGTCCAGCAACACCAGGAACCGCCGGTCGGCGGTGACCGTACGCCACATCGCCGCCGCCTCGGTCAGCTCCGTCGGCACCGCCTCGGCGGCCACTCCCACCGAGCGCAGCAACACGCCCAACGCCGCCAACGGGGCGAGCGGCGGCGCGGGCCCGTACCCCCGGAGATTGAGGTAGAGCTGGCCGTCGCCGAACCGTGAGCTGACCCGGTGCGCCCAGCGCGGTCTTGCCGACCCCGCCGATGCCGTGCACCACCAGCACCGCCTCCGGGCCGTCGTCCAGCCGCGCCTCCAGGGCGGCCAGCTCGGGGTCGCGCCCCACCAGCACCGGTACGTCCGGCGGCAACTGCCGCGGTGTGGGGGCAACCGCGGCCGGGGCGGTGGGCGCCGGCTCCGCGGGCGGGGAGTCAGGCGCCTCGAGCAGCCGTTGGTACAGCTGGCGCAGCTCGATCGCGGGGTCGGTGCCGAGCTGGTCGGCGAGCTGACGGCGCAGCTGGTCGTACCCGTCGAGAGCTTCGGCGCGGCGACCGGAAAGGTCCAGCGCGGTCAGCAGCCGCAGCCACAGCGACTCCCGCAACCCGAACTGCGACACCAGGCCGCGCAGCTCCGCCACCAGCTCCGGGTACCGGCCGTCGGCCAGGTCCAGGTCGATCCGCTGCTCCAGAGCCGTGAGGTACCGCTCGGTGAGCGCCGGGACCTGGTCGCGTTCCAGCGCCGGTGCGCCGACCCCGCTCAGCGGCTCGCCGCGCCACAGCGCGAGCGCGTCGGCGAGCCGTTCCCGCTGGGTACGGCCGTTGTCGCCGGACGCCTCGGCGGTCGCGGCGTCGGTGAGCCGCAGGAACCGCGGTACGTCCACCCGCGCCACCAGCCGGTATCCGCCGGAGTCGGTGAGGACCGTGTCCGCACCGAGCAGCTGGCGCAGCCGCAGCACGTTGTTCTGCACCACGGCCCGGGTGTTCATCGGCGGCTCCGCGTCCCAGATCCGCTCCGCCAGCACCTCCATCGGCACCGGGTTGCCTGCCAACGCCAACGTCGCGAGCAGCGCCCGGGCCCGGCCACGCGGTACGTGCAGCGGCGTACCGCCCGCGCGTACCTCGAACGGTCCGAGCAACAGCACTTCGATGTCGGGCATCGTCAGAACTCCGGTCCCCGCTCCCCGCCGCTGCCGTCGCCGGTCCCGCCGCTGGCCTCTGCCGCGTCCGCGCCGGACCCGGCCTCAGCCTCGGTCTCGGTCTCGGTCTCGGTCTCGGTCTCGGTCTCGGTCTCGGTCTCGGTCTCGGTCTCGGTCTCGGCGGACTCTGCCAGGGTGGCGACCAGGGCGTCGGTGGCGGCACGTTCACTCGAGAACTCGGTCGCGTACGCCAGCTCCGCGGCCGTCGCCGCCGCCTGCCGTGCGGCATCGAGCTGGCCCGCGGCGGCGAGCGCCTCGGCGTACCACCGGTGGGCCAGTACGCCGCTGCGTACGTCCTCCGCCGGCACGTCCAGCGCGCGCCGGGCCGCCGCCACCGCCTCGTCCACCCGGCCGGCGTCCAGCAGCGCGGCGGCGTACGCCGCCACCGCCTGCCGCCGTGGGAACAGCAACGACTCGCACAGCGAGCAGCCGGCGACCTCCGCCAGCAGCTCGGCCGCGCCGGCGGCGTCGCCCCTGAGCCGGCGCGCCTCGGCCAGCAGCACCCGGGGCGCCACCCGAGCGGCGTCCCGCAGGTCGTACCCGTCGACCAGCTCCAGGGTGGCGGCGGCCTCGGTCTCTGCGGCCTTCGCGTCGCCCCGGTCCAGGTGGCAGTAGCCCCGGACGGTACGCACCATCGCGGCCAGGAACGCGTGGTCGGCCGACTTGGCGGCGCGCTCGGCGCGATCCAGCAGCCGGATCGCCTTGCGCGGCTCGCCGCGACCCCGCTCCACCACGCCGCGTACCACCAGCGCCAGGCCGCGACCCCAGTCGTCGGAGGTGGCGTCGAACCCGGCGTACGCCTCCCGCGCCTGCTCCTCCGCCTCGTCCAGCTCGCCCAGCTCGGCGGCGGCGAACCCGGCGACCGCGCGCAGCGTGGCCACCGCCCAGGTCTCGCCCACCCGCTCCCCGAACGGCAGGAACGCGTACGCCAGCCGCTTCGCCTCACCGAACCGGCCCGCGAACAGCCGGGTGAACGCCGTGGCGCCGCGGATCCAGGAGCGCCCCACCGGGTCGTCCAGCTCGGCGAACAGCCGGGCCGACTGCCCCAGCGCAGCGTCGGCCACCGCGAAGTCGCCGCGCGTGGTGTTGGCCCACGCCAGGTGCTGCAGCGCCCACGCCTGACCGCGCTTGTCACCGGCCTCGGCGGCCAGCTCGTACGCCAGCTCGAACTGCCGCTGCGACTCCTCCAGCCGCCCGGCCAGGTAGTCGGCCATCCCGAGCCGGTACGTCGCCTCCACCCGGTCCGAGGGCTCGACGGCGGCGTCCAGCGCCTCCCGCCACACCTCGATCGCGGCGTCGGCGTCGCCCAGCGCCCGGTGCGCCTCGCCGAGCAGCAGCAACGCGCTGACGTGGTCTTCGCCGTCGGCGGTGTTCGCCACCACCTTCTCCGCGGTGGTACGCGCCTGCTCGGCCCGCCCGAGCTGCAGCAGCGCCCGGGCGTGCACCAGCCGGTCGGCCGAGGTGAGGCTGCCGCCGGCCAGCGTCATCGCCCGCTCGTCCAGCTCCGCGGCGTCGGAGGGCTCGCCCGCCGCCAGCGACCGCCGCGCCATCCGGGTCAGCGCCACCACCCCGAGGTCGGCGACGGTACGGGGGTCCGCGTCGCTGCGCAGCCCGACCGAGTCGGCCACCTGGGTGGCCCGCTCGGCGTGCCGCGCGGTGAACGCGTCGGCCGCCTCCGCGGCGAGTCCGTCAGGC
>JBOGDF010000232.1:0-9226 GCA_050701635.1 Micromonosporaceae bacterium
TCCAGGTGGTGCGTCGCAAGGCGGAGGAGGAGCCAATACCGGTGTTGTATTGGCGACGACGACAACGCCGCGAGGCGCCGGCTGGGCGCCGGAATTCGCAAGCGAATCTCTGGCGCAGGGCACTAGGCTGGGGGCGTGCCAGAGCAGTCGATCCGAGTGATGGTGGTTGACGACCATCCGATGTGGCGGGACAACGTCGCCCGCGACCTGACCGAGGCGGGCTACGACGTGGTCGCGGTGGCCGGGGACGGCGAGCAGGCGCTGCGGATCCTGCCCGCGGCGCGGCCGGACGTCCTGGTGCTGGATCTGCAGCTGCCGGACCTTTCCGGCGTCGAGGTGATCCAGCGACTTCCCGATCCACGGGTACGCGTGCTGGTGCTGTCCGCCAGTGGGGAGCAGCAGGACGTACTGCAGGCGGTGAAAGCGGGCGCCGCCGGTTACCTGGTGAAATCCGCCGGCCGGGACGAATTCCTCGACGCGGTACGCCGTACCGCCGCCGGCGACGCGGTGTTCACGCCCGGGCTGGCCGGCCTGGTGCTCGGCGAATACCGCCGGCTCGCCGCCGCCCCGGTCGCCGGCCCCGAGGCGCCCCGGCTGTCGGACCGCGAGACCGAGGTGCTGCGACTGGTGGCGAAGGGGCTCACGTACAAGCAGATCGCGACCCGGCTGGGGATTTCGCTGCGTACGGTGCAGAACCACGTACAGAACACCCTCGGCAAACTGCAGCTGCACAACCGTACGGAGCTGGTCCGGTACGCCATCGAGTCCGGGCTCGACGAGGTGGAGTAGCGCGGGGGCCGTCCGATCTCGACAGGGCCGGTGATACAGGAATCGACACCGCGCACCTGGGGAGGTCGAAGTGACTTCGATTGCCGTACCCGCCGCTACCTGGGGCATCCCCGGGCCGGTCTTCCTCTGGCTGTACGTGGGCCTCGGCCTGGTCAGCCTGGTGGCGGTGCTGGTGCTGCGGCACCGCGCGCTGAAAGGTGACCGGGAAGCCGACCCCCACTACCGGCTGACGCCGGCGGAAGCGGCGTACCTCAACGGCGGCGAGGACCGCGCACTGGCCGCGGCGCTCACCGCGCTGCGCGCCGGGGACGCGATCGGCGCCGACAACGGCGGCCGGCTGAAGCAGACCGGGCCGGTCCCCGCCGACGCGACCAGGCTGGAGCAGGCGGTGCACCACGCCATCGGAGAGAACGCCCGGCGCACCGGCCTGCCGCGCCACCGTTCGGTACGCAGCGAGCTGGACTCCCTCGAGTCCGGCCTGACCCGGGCGGGGCTGCTGCTGTCGCCCGAGAATCGCGACCGCGCCCGGAAGGCGGCACTGTGGCTGCTCCCGGTGCTCGGGTTGGGCGTGATCCGGATGGTGGCGGGCGCGGCGAGCGGCCGCCCGATCGGCTACCTGCTGGTGCTGGTGCTGCTGCTCGGCGTGACCACGATCGTGCTGGTCGCGAAGCGGCCCCGACTGCAGACCCCCGCTGGCGCGAAGCTGCTGGAGCGTACGTACGCCGAGCACAGCGCGCTGCGCCCCAGCCTGTCGCCGTCGATGGCCACGTACGGGGCGGTCGGCGCCGGGATGGCGGTGGCGCTGTGGGGCACCTCCAGCCTGTGGCGGGAGGACCCGACCTTCGCCTCCGCCGCCGGTATGCGGCTGAGCACCGGCGGCAGCGGCACCGGCTACACCGGCTCCTCCAGCAGCGGCTGCGGCTCCGCCAGCGGGGGCAGTAGCTGCAGCGGCGGCGGGGGCGGCTGCGGCGGCGGTGGCTGCGGCGGATGACCGCTGCGATGCCCGCCGGGGTCGGGATCGGATGGCGACCCGAGATCGCCGGGATCTTCGATGAGCTGCCCGGTCTGCGGTTCTGCGAGGTGGTCGCCGAGTCGCTGCCGTCCGCCGGCCCGGTGCCCGACGAGCTAGCGGAGCTGCGGAAACGCGACGTCACCGTGGTGCCGCACGGCGTACGGCTCTCGCTCGGCGGGGCGGAGCCGCTGGAGCCGGCGCGGATCGCGCACCTGGCGAGTGCCGCGGAACGCCTCGAGGCGCCGCTGGTCACCGAGCACATCGCGTTCGTACGCGCCGGCGGGATCGAGGCGGGCCATCTGCTGCCGGTGCCGCGTACCACCGAAGCCTTGGATGTCCTGGTACGCGACATCGCGCGGGCGCAGGCGGAGCTGCCGGTGCCGCTCGGGTTGGAGCCGATCGCCGCGCTGTTCGACTGGCCGGACAACGCGATCGCGGAGCCGGACTTCCTCACCGAGCTGCTGGAGCGTACCGACGCGTACCTGCTGCTCGATATCGCCAACGTGTACGCCAACGCCCGCAACCGTGGTCTCGACCCGGTCACGTGGCTGGACCGGCTGCCGCTGGAGCGGATCTGCTACGTCCACGTCGCGGGCGGCGCCGAGCACGAGGGGCTCTACCACGACACCCACACCGATCCGACCCCGCCGCAGGTGCTCGACCTGATCCGCGCGCTCTGCGACCGGCGCCAGCCACCCGCGCTGATGCTGGAACGCGACGGCCACTACCCACCCAAGGCCGAGCTGTACGCCGAGCTCGACGCGATCGCCGACGCGGCCGCGTACCCCCGAGTCACGTCGTGACCAGTGACCTCGCCGCCCGGCAGGCCGCTCTCGTGGCGGCGCTGGTGGCGGTGGGCGACCCGCCGCCCGGCTTCGACCAGGCGAAACTGCGGGTCGCCGCAGCCGCACTGCTCCGGAAGCGGGCCGGCGTGGTGGCGGGCGCCTGGCCGCTGCTCGCCGCCGGCTGCGACGACTGGCCAGCCGGTTTCGTCGCGTGGGCTCACGGCCGGGTCCCCGAGGGCGGGCTGCGGGACGGCTGGGACTACGCGCGGCACCTGCGTACCTCCGGCGGGCTGCCCGACCTCGCCGCCATCGAGCTGGCCACCCGCGAGGCTTTGCTGCGGTATGACGGCGTCCACCCGCCCTGTCCCCGCCGGCTTCCGGCGGTGCGCCGAGTGGGACGGACCGTGGTGCTCGGGGTCTCCGGGCGCGCGTACCCCCTGATCAGGGGTTAGCGGCGCGTCACTCGCAGCCGATGCCGTCGTTGTCGCGGTCCAGGCCGTAGATGTCGTTGCCGATCACCCGCACCGGGCCCTTGACGTACGCCGGGCCGTTGCCGCTGCCGCCCGCGCAGTCCACATCGCTCGCGATCGGTACGCAGCCGCCGCTGTAGTTCGGATCGCACTTCGGGGCCACCGGCTTGGGGGCGACCTTGGTCCCGACCGCGATCACCTCGGTGACCGGCGCCCGCGTGACCGTCTCACGTACCAGCCGCTTCTCGGTCTCCACGCCGTCGACGTACGTCACCTCGTAGGTCAGCGTCTTCACCCCGGCGACGCCCTTCGTCCTCACCTTGTAGGTGCCCTTCGACATCGCGGAGTCGTTGACCTTGCGGGTGCCGTACGAGATCGGGCTGGTCTCGGTGACCAGTCGCTTCTCGACGCTGGGCGTCGGGCTCGGACTGGGCGAGGCGCTCTCGGTGACAGCGATCGCGTCGCCGGAGCCGGACGGCTGGTCCGGCGACTCACAGGCGACGAGCAGTGTCGCGGTGACGGCCGCCAGCAGCCAGAGACGCCGGCTGCGCCACGGTCGGGGTGTGTGGTCGCGGGGCGCGTCCTGGACGGTGTCAGCACTCATGGTGGCAAGTGTGTGTACGCCGCGTGATCAGCCGCATCGGCCGAACGTGTCACGACGGTGACCGGCATCCGACCCGGTCTCAGATCACACGGCCCTTGCGAAATCCCGGCGCGGTCGGAGTGGATCGCGACCTATTCTTGGCGCCGTATGTCCACTCCACGTACGGCGCCGCCGGTCACGTACCCGCCGCAGCTGCCGATCAGCGACCGCAAGGACGAGATCCTGGCGGCGATCCGCGACCACCAGGTGGTGATCGTCGCGGGCGAGACCGGCTCCGGGAAGACCACCCAGCTGCCGAAGATCTGCCTGGAGCTGGGCCGCGGCACCGACAAGCTGATCGGCCACACCCAGCCCCGCCGGCTGGCCGCCCGTACGGTGGCCGACCGGATCGCCGAGGAGCTGAAGACCAGCCTGGGGGACGCGATCGGCTACCAGGTCAGGTTCACCGACCGGGTGGGCGCGCAGACCATGGTCAAGGTGATGACCGACGGGATCCTGCTCAACGAGATCCAGCGGGACCGGATGCTCCGCAAGTACGACACGCTGATCGTGGACGAGGCGCACGAGCGCAGCCTCAACATCGACTTCATCCTCGGCCACCTGAAGTGGCTGCTCCCCCGCCGGCCCGACCTGAAACTCGTCATCACCTCGGCCACCATCGACCCCGAACGGTTCGCCGCGCACTTCGCCGGGCGCCACGGCAAGCCGGCGCCGATCATCGAGGTCTCGGGGCGTACGTACCCCGTCGAGGTCCGCTACCGGCCGACCGCCGACAGTGGTGAGGACCCGCTGCAGGCCATCTGCGACGCGGTCACCGAGCTGCGCCGCGAGTCACCCGGCGACATCCTGATCTTCGCCAGCGGGGAACGCGAGATCCGCGACGCCGCCGACGCGCTGCGCCGGCTCAAGCCGGCCGACACCGAGCTCCTCCCGCTGTACGCCCGGCTGTCCGCCGCCGAGCAGCACCGCGTCTTCCAATCCCACACCCAACGCCGGATCGTGATCGCGACCAACGTCGCCGAAACCTCGCTCACGGTGCCCGGCATCAAGTACGTGATCGACCCCGGTACGGCACGGATCTCCCGCTACAGCGCGCGTACCAAGGTGCAGCGGTTGCCGATCGAGCCGATCTCGCAGGCGTCGGCCAACCAGCGCAAGGGCCGCTGCGGCCGGCTCTCGGACGGCATCTGCATCCGGCTGTACGCCGAGGACGACTTCGACGGCCGGCCCGAGTTCACCGATCCGGAGATCCTGCGTACCAATCTGGCGTCGGTGATCCTGCAGATGGCGGCGGCCCGGCTCGGGGACATCGCCACCTTCGGGTTCATCGACGCGCCGGACAAGCGGCAGATCACCGACGGCGTACGGCTCCTGGAAGAACTGGGCGCGTTGCGCGACGGGAAGCTGACCGCGGAGGGCCGCAGGCTGGCGCAGCTGCCGGTCGACCCGCGGCTGGGCCGGATGGTCCTCGAGGCCGAGCGCAACGACTGCGTACGGGAAGTGCTCGTCATCGTCGCCGGACTGTCCATCCAGGACCCGCGCGAGCGCCCCGCCGACCAGCAGCAGGCCGCCGACGCCAGCCACGCCCGGTTCGCGGACAAGAGCTCGGATTTCCTGGCGTACCTCAACCTCTGGCGCTACCTCGACGAACAGCAGAAGCACCACTCCTCCAACCAGTTCCGCAAGCGCTGCAAAGCGGAATTCCTGCACTTCCTGCGGGTACGCGAGTGGCAGGACGTCTACTCCCAGCTCCGTCAGGTGACCAAGACGCTCGGCATCACGCTCAACTCCTCACCTGCCCCGGAGGACCGGATCCACACCTCGCTGCTGGCCGGCCTGCTCTCGCACATCGGGGTCAAGGACGAGAGCGCGCGGGAGTACGCCGGCGCCCGCAACGCGAAGTTCGCGATCTTCCCCGGGTCGGCGCTGGCGAAGAAGCCACCGCAGTGGGTGATGTCCGCCGAGCTGGTGGAGACCTCCCGGCTGTGGGCCCGGGTGAACGCCCGGATCGAGCCGCAGTGGGTCGAGCCGCTCGCCGCCGACCTGGTGAAACGGCACTACAGCGAGCCGCACTGGGAAGCCAAGCAGGGCGCCGTGATGGGCTTCGAACGGGTCACCCTGTACGGCGTCCCGATCGTGCCGCGCCGCAAGATCAACTACGCCCGGGTCGACCCGGAGCTGGCCCGGGAGCTGTTCCTGCGGCACGCGCTGGTGGAGGGCGACTGGCGTACCCACCACGAGTTCTTCGACCACAACCGGGCGCTGCTGGAAGACGTCGAGGAGTTGGAGCACCGGGCCCGCCGCCGCGACATCCTGGTCGACGACGAGACCCTGTACGCCTTCTACGACCAGCGGATCCCGGCCGACGTGGTCTCCGCGCGGCACTTCGACAGCTGGTGGAAGAAGACCCGTCGTGAGCAGCCGAAGCTGCTGCACTTCGATCGCTCGATGCTGGTCTCCGAGGCCGCGGACGCCGTCACCGAGGCCGACTACCCCGACCACTGGGAGGCTGGCGGCGTACGGCTGCGGCTGACGTACCAGTTCGAGCCCGGCACCGACGCCGACGGGGTGACCGTCCACATCCCGCTCGCGTTGCTGGAGCGGGTGCCGGCCGAGCCGTTCGAGTGGCAGGTGCCCGGGCTGCGGGAACAGCTGGTCACGGCGCTGCTGCGGTCGTTGCCGAAGTCGCTGCGGCGGCACTTCGTACCGGTGCCGGACCACGCCGCCGACGTGATCGCCGATCTGCCGGCCCGTCCGGACGGCCCGCTGCTCCCGGCGCTGGAACGCGGCCTGTACGACCTCACCGGCGTCACCGTGCCGCGGGACGCGTGGCAGCCCTCGCAGGTGCCCGACCACCTGACGATGACGTACCGGGTGGTCGACGCGTCGGGTGAGGTGCTCGGGGAAGGCAAGGAGCTGGCGGCGCTGCGCGAGCGGCTGCGGCCGAAGCTGCGTACCGTCGCGTCCGCCGCCTCCGCGTCGATCGAGCGGACGGGCCTGAAAACCTGGTCCGTCGGTACGCTGCCGCGCACCGCCGACCAGGACCGGGCCGGGTTCCGGGTCACCGTCTACCCGGCGCTGGTCGACGAGGGCGACAGCGTCGCGGTCCGGGTCTGCGAGAGCGCCGCCGAGCAGCAGGTCACGATGCGGCGCGGCACCCGCCGGCTGCTGCTGTTGAACCTGCCGTCCCCGGTCACCTTCACCCAGGGCCGGCTGGACAACCGGCAGAAGCTGATGCTCTCGCGCAGCCCGTACCGCACCGTCGCCGCGCTGCTCGACGACTGTACCGGCTGCGCCGTCGACGAGCTGGTCGAAGAGGCGGGCGGGCCGGCCTGGGACGAGGCCGGCTTCCAGCGGCTGCGCGAGGCGGTACGCCCCGAGTTGGTCGACGCCACTCTCGACGTGGTGTCCACCGTGGAGCGCGTGCTCACCGCCGCGGCCGCCGTCGAGTCCCGGCTTGCTACGGCGGCCGCCGAACCCCGCGCTGACCTGCGCAAACAGCTGTCCGAGCTGATCTACCCGGGCTTCGTCGCCGACACCGGCACCGAGCACCTCGCCGACCTGACCCGCTACCTGAAAGCCGCCGAGGTACGCCTCGGCAAGCTCCCCGGCAACCCGCAGCGGGACCGGCAGCTGACCGCCGAGGTGACCGAGGTACGCGAGGCGTACCAGGAGCTGCGCGCCGAGCTCGGCAACACCGACGACGTACGCCGCGTCCGCTGGATGATCGAGGAGCTGCGGGTCAACCTGTACGCCCAGCAGCTGAAGACCCGGTACCCGGTCTCGGCCACCCGGATCTACCGCGCGATCGACCACCTCCTGCCGTAGCCGGCGACCGGGGCTGCGGCGAGCCGGCGGTATTCGCCGAGCAGGAGGCCGCGGCCTCCTGCCGTAGCCGGCGTCATTGCGGCACGGGATACTCAAGGCAAGGCCGAACCCGGGAGACAGCTGTGGCGCTTAGATTCGACGGTCGGGATCTACACCCGGCCGAGCTCGGCTACCTGCGCGCCGGCGCCTCCGGGGCGGTCGCCGCGACCGCGGCCGGGCTGTCCGCCCGCCGGCTGGTGACCGTGCTGCGGGACCGCCGGATGATCGCGGTGGAGCCGGCCCCGCCGGCGGACGCGACGCCGCTGGAGGCCGCGGTGCACGGGGCGCTGCGCTCGCCGGTCGGTCTCGGCGATATGCGCTCCATACGGGGCGTCGCCAGCGAGCTGGCGCAGCTCGAGGCACGGTTGATCGACTCCCGCCTGCTCGCCCCTCGACGGCGCGGCCTCGGCGGCATCGTGGACGCCGTACGGGGACGGCGTACCGCAGCCGGCGAGGAGCTGTTCCAGTCGCTGCGTACCCGCCACGCCGACCTCAAGCCCGGTCGCTACCGGGCGGCGTGGAACGCGGCCGAGCCGCACCAGGTCGCGATGAGCGTCGCGCTGTACGGACCCGAGGCGCTGTTCGCGCTGCGCCCGATGACCCAGCCCGGGTCCTTCCGGCGGAGCAGCGTGAACGGCGAGGCCGTCTAGCCGAACGCGGCCCGCCCGGAGCTAGGCCACGGTGACGTGGCGGCGGGTGACCGCCGCTAGGCCACGGTGAGGTGGCGGCGGGTGGCCGGCTGTTCGAACCGGTCGGCGAGCATGGTCTGGCGGGCGCGCGTTTCGGCGAGCAGCCCGGGATCGAGGTCGGCCGCCACCACCGCCTCGCCGGCATCGGCGGCGCGCCGCAGCGGCCGGCCCTGCGGGTCGTAGATCGTCGAGCCGCCGTTGAACCGCCATTCCCCGTCCCCGCCGACCAGGTTGGCGACGCCGACGAAGAACGTGTTGTCCAGCGCGCGGGCGGCGTAGTAGAGGTCGCGCCGGTGCTCGCTGCCGACCACGTACGCGGTCGGGCACAGGTAACCGTGGGCGCCGGCGAGCGCGGCGGCGCGGGCGTGCTCCGGGAAGCAACCGTCGTAGCAGATCCCGAGCCCGAACCGCCACGGGTCGAGCTCGATGGTGGCGCCGGTGGTGCCGGGCTGGAACAGGTCGCGCTCGTCGGACCCGCACAGGTGCTGCTTGTCGTACGCCGCCGTGATCGACCCGCTGGTGTCGGCGAGCAGCGTGGAGCAGTACCGCCCTCCGTCGGGACGCCGCACACTCGCCCCGACCAGCGCGATCACGCCGCATTCGCGGCAGACCACGCGGATCGGGTCGAGCCGCGGATCATCCACCACGTCGCCGGCAGCGGCCGCGACGTCGCATCCCGCGGGGTCGGCCGACAGCACGGGCGGGTGGTATCCGGGCAGGAACAGCTCCGGGAGTACGGCGAGGCGTACCCCCGCGCCGGCGGCCTGGCGCAGCAGCCGGGCGGCGGTACGAGCATTGCCGGCCACCTCGCCGGGCACCGCCTCGGCCTGCACCACCGCGATACGCACAGATCGATCCGGGAGTACGGTCACCGCCCCATCCTGCCAGCCCGCCGCGACCGCCCTTGCCCCTCATGATCACGATCTCGGGAACGATGTAGCGTCACTCCGCACCGATTCGTTCCCGAATCCGCGATCATGCGAGAGGTGGCGGCGCCGCCAGGCGCCCGC
>JBOGDF010000233.1:0-9202 GCA_050701635.1 Micromonosporaceae bacterium
GGTGAACACCGGCCGTACCGCCAGCCGGCGCGCCGCCGCCGCGATCTCGGCCTGCGGCACCTCCCGCTCGGCGATCAGCCGCGCCGCCTGCTGCAGCCAGCCGCCCTTCTCGGCGCGCTGCCGGCGCAGCGTACGGGCCCGGTGGGTCTGCTCGGTGATGTTCGCCAGGTGGAAGTACGTGGAGAACGCCCGCGCCAGCCGGATCCCGGTCGGTACGTCCAGCCCCGCCAGCCGTTCCGCCGCGGCCGACGGGTCGGTACGCACCCCCGCCCGTACCTCCTCGACCAGGTCGAGCAGCGGCTGCCCCTCCTGGCGTACCAGGGTTGCGCCGAGCAGGTCCCCGAGCCGGCGGATGTCCGCCCGCAACGCCGCGTCGTCGGTGCTCTCGGCGGATCCGGCGTCAGGTTCGGGGGCCATCAACACTCCCTGCGGGTACGCGTACCAAGGACGCCTTCACGCTAATCCCGACCGGTACGTGGGGCGCGGCGATCCCACGACGAGCCACGTGACGACGCCCACGATCGTGCGGCGTACCACTGCCCCGCCGGATCGGGGCGGGGCCGTGTCGATGGCTACTCGTCGTGCGGGTTGCCGACCCCGGGGCCGCGCAGCGGGATCGCGTCGGCGCGCGCCGGGTCGGCGGCGTACACGCCGCCTTCGGCGACCGCTTCCAGCGTCGCGCCCATGATGATGTACGCGGTGCGTACCAGCATCCCGGCGCTCTTCTGCCCGATGCCGCCGCGCAGCTCCACCAGGACGCTGCCGGCGCCCTGCAGCCCGTACGCGTTGCGGGCGATGCCGCGCGGCAGGGTGCCCGGATACTGGCTCACCTCGGCGAACCCGTAGTGGCTCAGCGTGTCGGCGATGACCACGCAGGTCTGCTTCGACAGCCGTACCGCCGACTCCGGTACGCCGCTGGTGTTCGGCCAGAAGATCGACGTGGTGATCATGTCCCCGTCGTCGCTGACGTACGAGCCCTGGTGGTGGTAGTCGACCACGAAGGCGGGCCGGTAGCGCAGGAACGTACGCTGCACCGCGGCCGCCTCCGGCACCGGGTTGGCGGCCGGGTCGACCGCGGGGTCGTGCCAGCGGTTGACGTCGAAGCCGCGCCCCGGGGTGCAGAACGCGCCGGCGCAGTCCGGGTCGTAGTTCTGCCGCCAGAACCGCTCCGAGCCGTCCGGGTTCACCTTCGGGATCACCAGCAGCGTGACCTTGTCGAGGATGGCGTCCCATCCCGCGCCGCCGTTGCCGAGGCGCTGCAGCAGCTGCAGTGCGGCCTCGGTGCCGAGCGGCTCGTCGCCGTGCTGCTGCGTGATGTAGAGGACCTTGGTGGGCCCGCGACCGACCTTCGCGAGGTAGAGGTCGCGGCCTTCGTTGGAGCGCCCGACGGTCTCCAGCGAGACCCGGCCGTCGGACTGTCGCTCGATCTGCCGCAGCGCCTTGACCAGCTCGTCGTACGAGTGGAGCCGTTCCAGGCTGACGTTTTGCTGGTCCTGCAGCCAGGGACCGTTGGGTACGGTCTGCGGCCCCGCGGCCGCGCCGGTGGCGGTCACGGTGAGGAGTGCGGCGGTGGCCATCGTGGTGGCGAATGTCCGGAACATGCCGCCAGCCTCCCGCGAACCGACGGGTAACGCCAGGGTCGACGAAAACCCTTCGCCGCCAGCACGCCAGCACGCCAGCACGCCAGCACGCCAGCACGCCAGCACGCCGGCCCGCCGGTGCCCGTTACGCGCCGTTCGCGGCGGCGAGCGAGTAGATCTTGGTAGTTAAGTGCTCGATGCTGACACTCAACTACCAAGATCTACACAGCATCGGCGCGCCTCGATGCGCTCGGCCCGCGCGCCTCATACGGTGAGTGACCAGACGTCCACAGTGGAGGGGTATCCGCCGATGGTGATGGGCCCCACCCACGCGGTGTCCGGCGCGGTGGCGTGGCTAGCCGGTGCCGGTGTGACCACGTCGTTGTTGGGCCGGCCGCAGACGCCGACCGAGCTGGCGGTCTACACGGCGGTGTGCGCCGGGTCGGCGTTGCTGCCGGATCTGGACTGCTCGGGCAAGGTGACCTCGAACCAGGGCGGCGCGACGGTGGCCCGCACCTTCGGGGTCGTCTCGCTGTTCGTCGCCGAGTGCGTGGAGAAGCTCTCACTCGGGGTGTACGCGGTGACGCGTACCCGCAAGGACGGCAAGCGGCGCAGCGGGCACCGTACGTTCACCCATACCTGGGTGTTCGCGGCGCTGCTCGCGGTCGGCCTGACCTGGCTCGCCGGCCGGTACGGCAAGCCGGTCGTGATCGGCGCACTGTTCCTCACCGTCGGGCTCGCCGTACGCGGGCTGATGGCCGACTGGGCGCGGCGCAGCGGATGGCTGCTCACCACGCTGGTGTCGGTGTCGGCGACGTACCTGGCGTTGCAGCTGCTCCCGGTCGGGCTGGACTATTCGCTGCTGGGTGCCGCGGTCGGGGTCGGCTGCGTGGTGCACACCGCAGGTGACATGATCACCCGCGCCGGCTGCCCGGTGCTGTGGCCGATCCCGATCGCCGGGGAAACCTGGTACGAGTTCTCGCTGCCCGACCCGGTCGCGGTGCGCGCCGGCGGAGTGGTGGAGCGGGCCGCGCTGCTGCCGCTGCTCACCCTCGGCATGCTCGCCGCCATGGTGTGGCAGGTGCCGGCGCTGCGCGACCTCGTACTCGCGCTGATGTCTTCCTGATCTTTTCTGAGGTGCCCCGATGAGTTTTCCGGACGGGGTGGGTCTGTATAGGCAACACCCCGACAGACTGCGTATATCCGGAGGAAACACCATGAGCACCGACCAGATCGCCGCCACCGCCCCGACCGCTGCCACGCGGCGCCGCGCCCTCACCGTCACCCTCTGGGTGGCGCAGGTGCTGTTCGTGGCGCTGTTCCTGTTCGCCGCGCTCGGCAAGCTGACCAGCGACCCGAACCAGGTCGCCGGGTTCGCCAAGATCGGCGCCGGCCAGTGGCTGCGGTACGCCACCGGTGTGCTCGAGCTGGCGGGCGCGATCGGCCTGCTGATTCCCCGGCTGGCCGGCGCCGCCGCGCTGGGCCTGGTCGGCATCATGGTCGGTGCCGTGGGCTTCCACCTGACCGTGGCACCGCCGATGGGCTTCGCGGTCATCCCCGCCATCGTCGGCACCCTGCTCGCCCTGATCGCGTACGCCCGCCGCGACGAAATCAAGGCCCTCGTGACCTCGCTACGACGCTAGACACAGCATCGACCGTGGGACGCCTACCGGGATTCTGAGCACCCAGATTCCCGGTAGGCGTCCACTTTTGCGTGTTATCCCGGCGTTTCTCCTAGGGAATCGCGGGAATTGGCGTAGACCTACGACGCCGCGGCCCGCAAGCATCTGGGCAACGACTTCGACAAGATCGAGGCCGACGTGGTCCGTCACCTGCGCGGCCTCTCGTGACGTATCCCGGTGGCGTCGTCATACCTGCTCGCTAGGGTGGTACGCGTACCTTCCCCCACCCCCCGTCCTTGTGGCGTTGGGGGCAAGTTCGCGTGTGCGCCGATCGACAGGAGTGACTCCGCGATGAAGCTCGCCGGTTTGCTGGCCGCGGCCCTCGACGACTCCGCGCTGGGCGCCGCCCGCGACGCCGCCCGCGACGGCGGGCCCGGCGCCGAGCAGGTCGACCTGACCGCGCCACCGGCGGTGCGGCCGTTCCTGGCGGCGGCGATCGCCGCGGACGCCGACCACGGTGGCGCCGGCAAGCCGGTGCTGATGGTGACCGCGACCAGTCGCGAGGCCGACGATCTCGCCGACGCGCTGCGCTGCCTGGTGCCCTCCGACGAGGTGGTGGTGTTCCCGGCGTGGGAGACGCTGCCGCACGAGCGCCTCTCGCCCCGCTCGGACACCGTCGGCCGGCGGCTCGCCGTACTGCGCCGGCTCGCCCACCCGAATCCCGGCGACGCGGCGAGCGGGGCCGTACGGGTGCTGGTGGCGCCGGTACGCAGCGTGCTGCAGCCGCAGCTCAAGGGGCTCGGCGACCTGGAGCCGATGCAGCTGCGGGCGGGCGAGGAAGCCGATCTGGACGAGACCGCGCGGCACCTGGCCGAGATCGCGTACGCCCGGGTCGACCTGGTCACCCGGCGCGGCGAGTTCGCCGTACGCGGCGGCATCCTCGACGTCTTCCCGCCCACCGACGAGCATCCGCTGCGGGTGGAGTTCTGGGGCGACCAGGTCGAGGAGATCCGGTATTTCGCCGTCGCCGACCAGCGCACCCTGGAGGTGGCGGAGCGGCTGTGGGCGCCGCCGTGCCGGGAGCTGCTGCTCACCCCGCAGGTCCGGGACAGGGCCCGTGAGCTGGGCAAACAGCACCCGGAGCTGCTCGAGATGCTGGACAAGCTGGCCGAGGGTATCCCGGTGGAGGGGATGGAGTCGCTGGCGCCCGCGCTGCTCGGCCCGGACCAGATGGAGCTGCTGCTGCACGCGATGCCGGCCGGCACCCATGTGGTGCTGTGCGACCCGGAGCGGATCCGTACCCGGGCACATGACCTGGTGCGTACCTCCGAGGAGTTCTTGCACGCCAGCTGGGCCGCGGCCGCGACCGGCGCCACCGCCCCGATCGACCTGGACGCCGCCGCCTTCCGGGGTCTGGCGGAGGTACGCTCCACCGCCCGCGAGCTGGGCATGCCCTGGTGGTCGGTGAGCCCCTTCGGCGGCCCGGAGAGCGACGCCGGTCCGAAGAGCATCGACGACGAGCTGGCCGAGCTGCTGCGGGAGGAGACCGCGCCGGAGCCGGTCCCGACCGAAACCGCACTGGTCACCAGCGCCCAGGCGGCGCCGCTCTACCACGGCGACACCGAGAAGGTGCTCGCCGACCTGCGCGGCTGGAGCCGGGACGGCTGGCGGGTGGCGCTGGTGTTCGAGGGGCACGGCCCCGCACAACGTGCCGGCGAGGTGTTGCGCGACGCCGACCTGGGCTGCGCCGAGGTCGAGACGATCGCCGACCCCCCGCGCCCGCACGTGATCACGATCAGCACCGGCTCGCTGGAGCGCGGCTTCGTCGACACCGCGTCGAAGCTCGTGATCCTCACCGGCAACGACATCAGCGGCGGGCGCGGCGCGTCGACCAAGGACATGCGGAAGCTGCCGAGCCGGCGCGGCCGCACCATCGATCCGCTGGAGCTCAATCCCGGCGACTACGTGGTGCACGAGCAGCACGGCATCGGCCGGTACGTCGAGATGACCACCCGTACGATCGCCGGCGCCGACCGGGAATACCTGGTCATCGAGTACGCCCCCAGCAAGCGCAACCAGCCCGGGGACCGGCTCTACGTACCGACCGACCAGCTCGACCAGCTCACCCGGTACGTCGGCGGCGAGCAGCCCAGCCTGCACCGGCTCGGCGGCGCCGACTGGGCGAAGACCAAGACCCGCGCCCGCAGGGCGGTACGCGAGATCGCCGGCGAGCTGGTGCGGCTCTACGCCGCCCGCCAGTCCGCCGCCGGCCACGCGTTCGGGCCGGACACGCCGTGGCAGCGGGAGCTGGAGGACGCGTTCCCGTACCAGGAGACGCCGGATCAGTGGGCGGCGATCGACGAGGTCAAGGCGGACATGCGCAAGACCGCGCCGATGGACCGGCTGATCTGCGGCGACGTCGGCTACGGCAAGACCGAGATCGCCGTACGGGCCGCGTTCAAGGCGGTGCAGGACGGCAAGCAGGTCGCCGTACTGGTGCCCACCACGCTGCTGGCGCAGCAGCACCAGAACACCTTCACCGAGCGGATGACCCAGTTCCCGGTGAACATCCGGATGCTGTCCCGCTTCGCCACGCCTCGCGAGGCGGAGCAGACGTTGACCCAGGCCGCGAACGGCGAGGCGGACATCGTGATCGGCACCCACCGGCTGCTGCAGGCGTCCGCCCGGTTCAAGGATCTCGGGCTGGTGATCGTGGACGAGGAGCAGCGGTTCGGCGTCGAGCACAAGGAGCACCTCAAGCAGCTGCGCGCCAACGTCGACGTACTGGCGATGTCGGCGACCCCGATCCCGCGCACCCTGGAGATGGCGGTCACCGGGATCCGGGAGATGTCGACCATCGCCACCCCGCCGGAGGAGCGGCACCCGGTGCTGACGTACGTCGGGGTCTACGACGACAAGCAGATCACCGCGGCGGTACGCCGTGAGCTGCTCCGCGACGGCCAGATCTTCTACCTGCACAACCGGGTCGAGTCGATCGAGAAGGCGGCGCGGCGACTGCGCGAGCTGGTGCCCGAGGCCAGGATCGCCACCGCCCACGGCCGGATGGGCGAGGACCGGCTGGAGAAGGTGATGGTCGGCTTCTGGGAACGGGAGTACGACGTCCTGGTCTGCACCACGATCGTGGAGTCCGGGCTGGACATCCCCAACGCCAACACCCTGATCGTGGAGCGCGCCGACCTGCTCGGGCTGGGGCAGCTGCACCAGATCCGGGGCCGGGTGGGCCGCGGCCGGGAGCGGGCGTACGCGTACTTCCTGTATCCGCAGGAGCGGCCGCTCACCGAGCAGGCCCACGAGCGGCTGGCCACCATCGCGCAGCACTCCGAGCTGGGCGCCGGCATGTACGTGGCGATGAAGGACCTGGAGATCCGCGGCGCCGGCAACCTGCTGGGCGGCGAACAGTCCGGCCACATCGCGGGCGTCGGCTTCGACCTCTACGTACGGCTGGTCGGGGAGGCGGTGACCGCGTTCAAGGCGGCGCAGGCGGGCGAGACGATCGAGGAGGCGGCCGCCGAGGTCAAGGTCGACCTGCCGGTCGACGCGCACCTGCCGCACGACTACATCGCCTCGGAGCGGCTGCGGCTGGAGATGTACCGCAAGCTCGCCGAGGTACGCGACGACGCCGGCCTCGACGAGGTGCGCGCCGAGCTGGTCGACCGCTACGGCCAGCCGCCCGAGCCGGTCGCGAACCTGCTGCAGGTCGCCCGGTTCCGGCTGGCGATGCGGCGGTACGGGATCACCGAGGTGTCGGTGCAGGGGCGGCACCTGCGGCTCGGCCCGGTCAGCCTGCCCGACTCCAAGCAGCTGCGGCTCAAGCGGCTCTATCCGGACGCCACGTACAAGCAGGCGACCGACACGATCAGCCTCAACCGCCCGGCGACCCGCCGGGTCGGGGGCGAGCCGCTGCGCGACGTCGCGCTGCTGGACTGGTGTGCCGAGCTGGTGACCACGGTGGTGGGCGAGCCGGTGCCTGCGGCGGTCTAGCACTTCCTCACACGATCCTTACATTTCCGGAGCCCCGGCTTTGCCGGCGATGGCTATCGTCCCCAGAGACATCCGCCGATGCGGGGCCGCATCGGTATCGGCGAAGCTTGTGGGGGAGGCCCGCCCGTGTGGCGTACTCGCGTGAAAGTCCTGTTGGCAGCGGTGGCGGCGGCCGGCGTGGGGTCGGTGCTGATGGCGGTGGTGAACCCGGCGTCGGCGGAGGCCGCCCGGCCCAACGTCATCATGATCATGACCGATGACCAGACCGTGTCGACCCTGTCGGTGATGCCGAACGTACGCCGGCTGCTCGGCGGCCACGGCACCACGTTCGACAACATGACCACGTCGTACCCGCTGTGCTGCCCGTCCCGCGCCACCTACCTGACCGGGCAGTACGCCCACAACCACAAGGTGCTGGACAACAAGGCGCCGTACGGCGGTTACCCGAAGCTGCGCGGCCGCAACACGCTGCCGGTGTGGCTGTCGAACGCCGGCTACGACACCGCGCACGTCGGCAAGTACCTCAACATGTACGGCAGCGAAAACCCGCGCGAAGTGCCGCCCGGCTGGCGCGAGTGGCACGGCCTGGTGGGCAGCTCCACGTACCAGATGTGGGGCTACAAGATCAACCACAACGGCAACGTGAGGTCGTACGGCACCTGGGACAGCGCGGACCCGAAGCTCTACCAGACCGACGTGCTGCGCCGGCTCGCCGTCGACTACATCGGCCGCAAGGCGCCGTCGGACAAGCCGTACTTCCTGTCGGTGGCGCCGCTGGCACCGCACGTCGAAGTGGGCGACAAGATCCGGGACAAGTACGGCCACGCCACCCCGCGGCCGGCGCCGCGGCACAAGGGCAAGTTCGCCGACCGCGCGCTGCCCAGGCCGGCTTCGTTCAACGAACCGAACGTCGACGACAAGCCCCGCCACATCCGCGGGCTGAAGTCACTCGACGCCACGGCGATCCGTAACACGACGGTGCGGTGGCGCGCCCAGCTGGAGTCGCTGCTCGCGGTGGACGAGATGGTGGGTGCGATCGTCAACAAGGTCGCCGCGCAAGGCGAGCTCGCCAACACCACGATCATGTTCACCGCCGACAACGGCTATCTGAGCGGGGAGCACCGGATCAAGGAGGGCAAGATCCACCCGTACGAGCCGTCGATCCGGGTGCCGATGGTGATCCGCGGCGCGGGCTTCCCGAAGGGCCGTACGATCCGCCAGTCCGTCAGCAACGTGGACTGGGCGCCGACCATCCTCGACATCGCCGGCGTGAAGCCCGGGCTCACCATGGACGGCCGGTCGATGCGCGCCGTGGTGAAGGACCCCGCCTCCGGCGACCGGCGGCAGCTGCTGCTGGAGACCGGCCCCAAGGGCGATCAACGCTGGTATTCGGCGGTACGCGGCAGCCGCTACACCTTCATCAAGCACTCCACCGGCGAAGTGGAGCTGTACGACCGCAAGTCCGATCCGCAGCAGCTGCACTCCAAGCACGCGGACCCGGCGTACAAGGATGCCCGGGAGAGGCTCGCCAAGCGGCTCCAGCAGTTGCGCGGCTGCGCCGGACGCGCCTGCTGGGGTCTGCCCGCCGGCGCTCAGACCGGCCCGGACTCCGAGGTCGAGCCGCCACCGGCCGGCGAGTCGCCGGATGACCCGGCCGCGTCGCCGGGCGGCGGCACCGGGGACGGCTCCGGATCTCCGGCGGCGGATGGTGCGGGCGGTGCCGAGGCGACCGCCTCGCCGGGTCCGAAGAGCGCCACGCGACTGCCGGTGACCGGTCTGGCGCTGGGTGGCCTGCTGCTGCTGGGAGGCGGCGCGACCGCGGCCGGCTTCGCACTCCGGGCGGTACGCCGCCGCCGTGTGACGCGCTGAAGTCTGTGACGCGCTGAAGTCTGTGACGCGCTGAAGTCTGTGACGCGCTGAAGTCGCTGCAAGATCGGTGTCTCGGGAACGGTCCGGCGCCGTTTGCCGCCGGATCGTTCCCCGGACAGTGATCATGGC
>JBOGDF010000234.1:0-9071 GCA_050701635.1 Micromonosporaceae bacterium
CGGGGCGCACGCCGACCGGCGCAGCGAGCTGCTCGCGTTCGTGCAGCCCGGCGCCACCGCGGACAGCGTGGAGACCGACGAGTACGAGGTCGGCGTACTGGACCACGTGGCGGGGGCGGCCGCGATCATCGAGATCGCCACCGAGTCCAGCCTGGTGGTCGAGCGGCCGGTGACCCTGCCGTCGCCGGCGAGCCTGCTTCCGCCGCACGATCCCGACGCACCGCCGGTGAGCCTGCAACTGCTGCTGCAGGCGGTGCCGGCCCCGACGCTGACCGCGGTCAGCGTGAACGCGGCCAGCTCGTACTACGCGCTGACCAACGGCTCGGTGCCCTCGCAGCGGCGCGCCTGGCTGGTGCTGCAGCTGGCCCACTCCGCCGGCTACACGGTGGATCAGATCCGGCAGGGCGTGGGCAACTCCGTACGCCGCCTGGTACGCCGGCTGCGCCGCGAGGGCATCTCGGCCCGGCCGCTGGACCGCGAGGAGGCCCTCTCCACGCTCGCCGGGCTGGCCCACCTCAACGCCGCCACCATCGAGACCAGCGCCGCCGTGGCGGCGGCGGCCACCGGCGCCACCATCGACATCCGGGCGATCATGGCGCGCAGCGGCGCCGACCCCCGCAGCGGGCTCACGCCGCTCGCCCAGGAGCACTGGGACGTGTGGTGGTCGGAGTCGATCGCCCAGGCCTGCTTCGTGATCAAGAAGTGGCCGAGCCTGGATTCCCCCGCCGGTCAGCAGCTGATCAGCCAGCTCACCTCGGTGCCGAGCCTGGCGACCACGGTGTCGCTGGCCGCCCGCCGGGTGCCGCCACCGGTGCTGGAGCAGCCGGCCCCCGACCGGCCCGACGACAAGCCCGACAGCGGCCGGTCTCCTTCAGCGGAGAAGAAGCCGAAGAAGCAGCCGCCGCCGGCGTACCACCATGACGAGGTGACGGTGGAGCTGGCGGTGAGGATCGCCGCACCCAACCCGCAGCGGCTGGCGTCGGTCAGCAGCGCGCTGGTGGAACGCGCCAAGAAGTGCGGTGCCCGACTGGAGCGCCTCGACGGCCAGCACGCGCGCGGCGTGGCCGCCACACTCCCGCTCGGAGGATTCCTGCCATGACGATCACGTTGCCGGGGCAGTTCGGGGCGCACGTGACCGGGCAGGCGGGCCTGAACAGCATGGAGCTCAACACCGGCGGCGCCGGGCTGCTGCTCGGCCTGAACCGGCAGAACAGCCCGGTCACGGCGCGGCTGTTCCGCCCCGAGCCGACCCGCGCCATGCTGATCGGCGGCCTGCCGTGCGTGCAGCTGCTGGCGTACCGGGCGTTGGCTCTGGGGGTACGGGTGGTCGTACAGTCCGCGCGCGCCGCGGCCTGGGAGCGCTTCGCGACCCAGGCCGGCGGCGGGGTCGGCTTCATCGCTCCCGGCGCTGCCATCGAGCAGCCCGCCACCGCGACCTTCCCGCAGCTGGTGATCATCGACGTCGGCCCCAGCGTCGGCGAGCTGGACGCCCAGGCCGGCACCTGGCGCGCCACCCTGACCGTGCGGGACGAGCTGACCGCCTGGGACGTCGACACCCTGATGCGCGCCGACGTCGCCGTGATGCAGCCGCTGTCCGAAGTGGAGTCCGCGCTGGCCGCGTCCGCCCTTGGCCTGCACGAGGTTCAGGAGTGGATGTCCAGGATCCGCGCCGACATGGTCACTCTGGCCAGCCACGGCACCGTGAGATGGGCCCTGCTGGCCGCCTCCCCCGCCGAGCAGCAGGTGGTAGGCAACCCCGTCCGCTACTGAGTCCTGAGCGAGGCGGCCTCAGCCGCCGAGGCCCCTGGCCCACGAGTAGAGATCCATCACTGCGCAGGCGACCGGTACGACGGCGACCACCAGCAGTACGTCCAGCCAGTCCGCGAACCGCCCCAGGTACGGCGACGGGGGCCGCCGGCTGTACGTCAGCCCGGCGCTGACCACCAGCCCGCCGAGCGCGACCAGGCCGGCGACCATGGCGTACAGGCGGTATTCGGAGGGGATCGCCTCGGCCAGGCCGAGGGTGAGCAGGCTCAGCCCTATCAGGCCGGAGACCAGCATCGGGATCCGGTGCCGTCCGCTGGGGAACAGCCGTGCCCGCAGCACGAACGCCAGCGCCACCAGCCCGGCGAGGATGGCGCCGTCGACGGTCATCGACCGGATCAGCACGATCTGGCAGGCGACGGAGATCACCGCGGCGCCGAGCAGCAGGCCGGAGAGCATCTCGTCGGACCGTACGACGGCGGCGTACACGGTGTCGCGTTCCGGCACCGGCTCGTCGGCGATCAGGTCCTCGGGCTTGTCGGGCAGCGCCGGCACCGGCATCTTGCCGAGCCGCATCGCGAGCAGCGGGAACGCCGGCACGAAAGCCACGATGATGGTCACGATGATCGCCGCGACGCCGTGCGGCTCGAGGCTCTTCATCGAGCCCAGCATCCCGGCCACCACACCGAGCAGCCCGACCAGCGCACCGCCGGCGAAGATCCGGGTGTACTCCGCGATCCCGATGTAGCCGATCACGCTGGCGACCAGCAGCACCGCGGTGGCGACCAGCAGGTGCGGCGCCCCGAACCGGGTGAGCGGCTCGTCGCCGCCCAGCAGCAGGAAGCCGCCGACGAAGGCGTACACCAGGCCGACGCCGCCGACCACGGCGCCGGCGACGGAATCCGCGACCGCGCGGGAGAGCAGGACCCCGATCACCACGAACACGAAGCCGGTGATCAGCGGGATCAGCCCGGGCAGGAACCAGGGCGGCCCCGACATCAGCGCGACCACCAGGCCGACCATGAAGATCAGTACGGCGACCGACAGCGAGGTGTACCGGGTGGCCCGGCCGGTCCAGGCACGACCGTACTTGCGGGCGCCGCCGGCGATCGCCTCGGCGATGTCGTCGTAGTCGAGGTCCGGCCACTCGGTACGCCGCGGCACCAGGTGCAGCACCTCGCCGTCGCGGATGTTCTGTACGCCGAGCGTGCGGGCGGAGTCCAGCGAGCCGCCGTCGCCCCGCCGCAGCATCCAGCCACCGTGCTGCTCGCCCTCGTCGGCGATGTTCTCGCCGGCGTGGCGGAGCAGGCTCGGCAGCAGCTCCGCGAGCGGCACATTTTCCGGTAGCGCGACATCGATCCGGCGCTTCGGCGCCGCGATGGTGATCCGTGCGAGCCCGGTCCCCGCTTGCGTGCTCACTGGCTTACCGTCACCTCCGTCTGAGGGCCCGCGCTGGGTGGAAATGCGGCGCTACCGCCCGCGGCTGCCCAAGGTAGCAAGAGAGTACCTACCATGGGGCGGGCACGGTCGAAGTGTGTGGCCCTGCAGACGTACGACCAAAAGGGGGAATCCGTGAGCACGGTGGTGGTGAAGCGGCCGTCGCGCCGCAACGGCCCCGAGCTGCCGTCCGGGGAGATGCTGCTCGACCCGCCACCGGAGAACCCCCCACCCGGCGGCAACCAGGCCTGGATCCGCACCATCACGATCCTCCCGATGATCGCGGGCGCCGCCGCGATGATGTTGATGTTCGGCCGGTTCAGCGGCGGTGGCGGCGGCAACGCGATGCTGTCGTACGTGGTCGGCGGCCTGTTCGGCGTCTCGATGCTGGGCATGATGGCCACCCAGATCCTGACCCAGGGCGGCCAGCCCAGTAAGAAGGAGCTGATCGAGGCCCGCCGCGACTACATGCGGCGGCTCGCCCAGACCCGGCGCACCATCCGTACCAACATCCGCGAACAGCGGCAGGCGATGTTCTACCGGCACCCGGACCCGGACGCGCTGTGGTCGACGGTGGAGAGCGTACGGCTGTGGGAGCGCCGCTCGGCCGACGGCGACTTCGGGGTGGTACGCGTCGGGCTCGGCCCCCAGGAGGTGGCCACCCCGCTGGTGCCGCCGGAGGTACGCCCGGTGGAGGACCTGGAGCCGGTCAGCGCCCAGGCGCTGCGCCGCTTCGTCACCACGTACTCCCTGGTGCCCGATCTTCCGGTCGCGATGGCGTTGCGCGGATTCAGCCGGGTGTACGTGCAGGGCGAGGACCGTGAGGCGATCCGCTCCATGCTGCGCTGCCTGCTGGCGCAGACCGCCGCCTTCCACGCCCCCGACGACATGCTGGTCGCGGTCTGCTGCGCCCCCGACCGGCGCGCCGAGTGGGAGTGGACGAAGTGGCTGCCGCACTCGATCCACCCGGAGAAGACCGACGCCCTGGGGCAGCTGCGGCTGGTGGCCGGCGCGGTCACCGCGCTGGAGGCGATGCTCGACGACGTGATCACCAACCGGCCCCGGTTCAGCCCGACGGCGCCGCCGGTGGACGGGCCGCACATCACCGTGATCCTGGACGACGGCGACACCGCCGGCTCGGACCACCTGATGACGGAGGGCGGCGTCGAGGGCGTCACCGTGATCGACATGACCAACCGCCCGCCGCGGGCCCTGGACCGCAACACCCTGGTGTTGGAGATCGACGCCGACGGCAAGCTGCACAGCGCGACCATGGACGGCAGCGAGGACGTCGGTAAGCCGGACCAGATGAGCATCGCCGAGGCCGAGGCGCTGGCGCGTCAGCTGGCGCCGCTGCGGCTGTCGGTGGCCTCCCGCGGCGACCAGCCGATGTCCGCCGAGCTGGGCCTCGGCGAGCTGCTCGACCTGGGCGACCCGTACGAGCTGGACACCAACGTGACCTGGGTGGCGCGTCCCAACCGGGACAAGCTGCGGGTGCCGCTGGGGCTGGGCCCGGACGGGCTGCCGGTCGACCTCGATCTCAAGGAGTCGGCGCAGGACGGTATGGGTCCGCACGGCCTGCTGATCGGCGCCACCGGCTCCGGTAAGTCGGAGCTGTTGCGTACGTTGGTGCTGGCGCTGGCGGTGACGCACAGCTCCGAGGTGCTCAACTTCGTACTCGTGGACTTCAAGGGTGGCGCCACATTCACCACGCTGGACCGGCTGCCGCACACCAGCGCCGTGATCACCAACCTGGAAGACGAGCTGTCCCTTGTGGACAGGATGTTGGACGCGATCCAGGGTGAGCTGATCCGGCGCCAGGAGCTGCTGCGCAAGGCCGGCAACTACGCCTCGCAGCGCGACTACGAGAAGGCCCGCGCCGCCGGCGCCCCGCTGGCGCCGCTGCCCAGCCTGCTGATGATCTGCGACGAGTTCTCCGAGCTGCTGACCGCCAAGCCCGACTTCATCGACATGTTCGTGCAGATCGGCCGGGTGGGCCGGTCGCTCGGCGTACACTTGCTGCTGGCCTCGCAGCGGCTGGAGGAGGGCCGGCTGCGCGGTCTGGACACCCACCTGTCGTACCGGATCGGTCTGCGTACGTTCTCCGCGATGGAGTCCCGGGTGGTGCTCGGGGTGCCGGACGCGTACGAGCTCCCCCGCTCACCGGGTCACGGCTACATGAAGTTCGGCACCGAGCCGCTGGTGCGGTTCAAGGCGGCGTACGTGTCGGGGGCGTACCGCAGGTCCGCGGCCTCCGAGCGGCACGTCGGCTCCGACGACACCGACCTGGTGCTGGACTACTCCACCCACTACCACGCGCCGAAGCTCACCGAGGAGGAGAAGAAGCCGGAGGTCCACGTCGAGGACGACTCCGACATCCTCAAGGAGACGCTGCTCGACGTGCTGGTGGCGCGGCTGGAGGGCAAAGGCGTACCGGCGCATCAGGTGTGGTTGCCACCGCTGGCCGAGCCGCCCACGCTGGACCAGCTGCTGCCGCCGTTGACCACCGACCCGCGGCGCGGTGTCACGGTCAGCAACCCGGATCTGCACGGCGCCCTGCAGGCGGTCGGCGGCATCGTGGACAAGCCGTTCGAGCAGCGCCGGGACCTGCTCTGGGTGGACCTGGCCGGTGCCGCCGGGCACACCGTCGTGGTGGGCGGCCCGCAGAGCGGCAAGAGCACCCTGGTCCGTACGTTGATCACCAGCCTGGCGCTCTCGCACACGCCGCAGGAGGCGCAGTTCTACTGCCTGGACTTCGGCGGCGGCGCCCTGGCCGGGCTGCGCGACCTGCCGCACGTGGGTGGTGTGGCGTCCCGGCTCGACGTCAACGCGGTACGCCGTACCGTCTCCGAGGTCGGGTCGCTGATGGAGGCCCGGGAACGCCACTTCGGCGAGCACAGCATCGACGGCATCTCCACGTACCGGAAGCTGCGGCGGGAGGGGAAGTTCGCCGACGACCCGTTCGGTGACGTGTTCCTGGTGATCGACGGCTGGCTCACCATGCGCCAGGAGTTCGAGGATCTGGAGCCGCTGATCACCAAGATCGCGAACAGCGGTCTGGGCTTCGGCATCCACCTGATCGGCAGCGCCACCCGCTGGATGGACATGCGCCCGGCGGTACGCGACCTGTTCGGCACCCGACTGGAGCTGCGGCTGGGTGACCCGACCGACTCCGGCGTCAACCGGAAGGCGGCGATGAACGTACCGGAGGGGGCTCCGGGACGGGGGCTGACGCCCGACGGGCTGCACTTCCTGTCCGGGCTGCCCCGCATCGACGGGCGGCAGGTCGCCGGCGACCTCACCGACGGGGTGGCGAAGCTGGTGCAGACCATGAACAACGCATGGTCCGGCCAGCGCGCCGCGGCGGTACGCCTGCTGCCGGCCGAACTCCCGTACGCCAGCCTGCCGAACGCGGCGCAGCAGACCCGCAAGGGCGTACCGATCGGCATCGCGGAGAACGACCTGTCGCCGGTGTTCATCGACTTCGACGCCGAGCCGCACCTGCTGCTGCTGGGCGACGTGGAGTCCGGCAAGTCGAACTTCCTGCGCGTCCTGGCCCGCAGCATCTCCGAGCGCTACACGCCGAAGCAGGCGAAGATCATGGCAATCGACTACCGGCGCAGCCTGCTGGGGGCGATCTCCGAGGAGCACCGGCTCGGATACGGCACCTCGTCGCAGGTCACCACCGACCTGGTCAACCAGGTGCTGGGCGTGATGAAGGGCCGGATCCCGGGTCCGGACGTCACCCCGGAGCAGCTGCGTTCGCGCAGCTGGTGGAGCGGCGCCGAGCTGTTCCTGCTGGTCGACGACTACGACATGGTCGCCACCCAGACCGGTAACCCGCTGCTGCCGCTGCAGGAGATGATCGCGATGGGTCGCGACATCGGGCTCCACGTGATCATGACCCGCCGGATGGGCGGCGCGGGCCGCGCCATGTTCGACCCGATGATCTCCCGGATCCGGGAGGTCGCGTCGCCGGGCATCATGATGTCGGGTGACAAGAACGAGGGCATGCTGCTGGGCAACATGAAACCGCAGGTGCTGCCGGCCGGCCGGGGTTGGCTGATCACCCGGCGCGAGGGCGCCCGGCTGATCCAGATCGCGTGGGAGCCGCCGCCGATGTAGTCACCCACAAGGCGTACGAGGCCGGAGCCCGGCAAGGGGTGATATCCACCCTTATGCCGGGCTCTGGGCGTTCTAGGCGTTACGAAGCGATCGAGATCGCAGGAAACGACCTTCCGGATGTTTGCGGGTGCTGGCTACTCTCTAGGACAGACGCAGGCTGATCAAGCGCCTGCTGGCAGTCGATGGAAGAGGTCGCCCGGGCCTGGCGCGGGCGACCGCAGCGGCCAAGACACGGGAGGCGAGGGCTGCGATGACACTTGATGGACCCGGCGGGGGTACGCCCGAAGACCTGACACCTGGCACGTTCAAGGCGAAGGACGACATCAACGTCAGCCTGGAGTCCGTCGGCGCGTTCGGACGCAGCCTGTTCGCGGAGACCAATGCGGTCTTCAGCGCCTCGACGTTCGGGCCGATGAGCCTGATCCGGTCCGACTTCGCCAAGGACATGGGCAGCCGCTCGATCGGCAACGACGTGTCGATGACCGAGGCGGACACGCTGGCCACCTACCTGTCCGGCCCCGGCGGTGCCGCGGAGCGCATGACCACGCTCAACCAGGACGTGATCTTCGGTCACATCGCGCTCGCCAACGCCGCGATGTGCATCTGTGAGAAGTACGGCGACGTCGACAACTTCAGCGCGGACGCGGTCAACACTGTGTTCCACCCGCCGTCGGACGCCAAGGGCGGCACCCTCGCCGCCGAGTGGGGCAAGCAGAGCGACAAGCTCAGCAACAATCTGCGGCTGGCGCACCTGCCCCACGTCACCAAGTCGGAATCGTACGACTACGTGCGCCACGGCTACCGCGACGGCGTCGACATGGTCGTCCTTCCCGACGGCGCGGAGACCCCTCCCGGCGGAGACCCGATGTCCAGCGGCACCACCGACGGCAATGACGACAAGAAGACCGAAGCCACGCCGGACACCAAGGACAACCCGTACTACAGCATTCCCAAGGAAGACGACTACGGGAAGTACACCCCGGAGCAGCCGGCGCCGTACAGCACCGGCGACCGGGACACGACCACACTGGCGCCGGGTGCCAGCAACCCCAGTGCCTCCACCGGCACCACCATGGCGTAGGCGCAGATGGCAAAGTGGCGTGATCTCAACCTGGACGAGATGTACCAGGTCGTCATCAAGGAGAATGACGAAGCGCTGGAGTGGCAGGTCCACGGCTGGGCCGGCATGGCCGAGGTCTACAACGAGCAGTGGAGCCGGCTCTGGGACTACAAGCAGGCGATCCTGCAGAACTGGGACTCGCCGGGCGGGCGGGCGTACGCCGCTGAGATCGACAAGGTGATGACCACCCTGAACGAAGCGGCGACCAAGGCCAGCGGCAACGCCACCGCGCTCAACAGCGTCGGCAACATGATCGGGGCCACCCAGCGCGCGCTGTACGAGCTGCTCAAGGAGTTCGACTCGGGCCCACTGGCGAAGGCCAAGAAGGACGCCGAAGAGGAGGCCGAGGAGTGGCACGACGACCTGCCATTCGCCGGCGACACCGAGACGGTCAACCGCAACGACGTGCTTGAGTCCTCCGGCTACAACGACAAGGGCCGGAGCTGGATGGACGCGCTGGTCACCGAGATCCAGACCAAGTGGCGCAGTGACATCTGGGCACCGGACCCGTACCAGGGGCCGCGGGATTCGGCGATGCCGACCCGCGGCGGGATGCCGCCGGTGCCTACGCCGGGCTCGCCCAAGGCACCCGCGGCTCCGCCACCGCCGTCGGCGCCGATGCAGC
>JBOGDF010000235.1:0-8919 GCA_050701635.1 Micromonosporaceae bacterium
CGCGGAAGCAGCGCTACAGGATGCCGCGGGCGGCGAACGCCGCCTGGACGCTGGACGCCGCGCGGGCGCCGTACAGGCGTTGCGCGGTGGCGACCGTCTGCTCGGCGGCGGCCCGGAACGAGGTGTCCGGGGCGAAGCCGAACTGCGCCTCGATGATCACGCCGCTGCCGGCGGTGTCGCCGAGGGCGGCGCGGATGTCGTACAGGGCGCGGGACCAGATCTCGCCGTCGCGGTGCACCGACCCGACCATGTCCTCGGGGTAGTGCTTGTCGCGGTCGATGCGGCGCAGGCAGTGCGGCTCGGTGCTGGTGTACGACACCGCGTCCCAGTCCGCCACGCACGCCTCCGGCGCCTTGGTCGGTACGCCGGTGCGCCAGCTGGTCACCGCCACCGCCAGGTAGTCGCTGAACGCCTCGCCGATGGCGCCGGACTCCAGGTTGGTGCCGAATCCGGGGACCTGCATGTGGTGTACGGCGTGCCCGTACTCGTGCACGATCACCTCGGCGTCTTCGGCGTCGTCCACGCCGCCCTTGCCGAGCGTGATCTCGATCTTCTTGTCCCGGAAGAACGAGTTGTCGCCGCCGTACTGGTTGATCCGCAGGTCGATCGGCTGGTTGATCGCCCGGAACCTGCTGCCGAAGCCGAGGTGCTGCAGGTACTGCTGCGCCGTGGTGATCCAGTAGTAGCCCATCACCTGCTCGAACTCGTCGGCGTCGCGGTGCCAGTCGGGCAGCGTGGGACCGGAGACCTGGACCGGGTTGCCGGTCTCGCTCTTCACGGTCACGTACCTGCCGGCGAGCCGGCCGGAGCCGTCCAGGTCGGTCAAGGTCACCCGGCGGTACGCCGGCGCCAGCGCCGCGTAGTCGGCGTCCTTCTGGTCGGTGAGCGTCTGGATCCCGAGCTGCTGCACCGGGTTGGGGTAGAACACAGTCGCCTCGGTGGTCGAGCCGGCGGCCGCGCTGGCCGGATGGATCAAGGCGATCCCGACCACGACGGCGAGCGCGGCCGCCCCGGCGAGTATCGATCGCCGCAGTGTCGTACGCATGCGTGAGCTCCCGTTCCTCCCCGACCGGCGTGGCCGAGCCTAGTGCCTCGGCTCGCCCCTCGGCGGCACATCAGTGCCAGTGGCAGGGTAGGTCGTAGGGCGCGTCCCGGGTCGGCGTCCCGGCACCGGACTGATCATCGTCCTCGTACCCTGTGGCGATGAAGGCCCGAGAGCTCCTGGAGCTGGTGCTCGACGCAGGCTCGTACGCCTCCTGGGACACCCCGCCCGCTGGCCCGCCGGCCGATCCCGGGTACGCCGAGCAGCTGGCGACCGCCGCCCGGGACAGCGGCGCCGACGAGGCGGTGCTCACCGGCGCCGGCACGATCCGGGGGCGCCGAGTCGCGGTGGTGGCGTGCGAGTTCGGGTTCCTCGCCGGGTCGATCGGCGTGGCCGCCGCCGAGCGCCTGGTCGCCGCGGTGGAGCGGGCCACCGCCGAACGGCTGCCGCTGCTGGCGGCGCCGGTATCGGGCGGCACCCGGATGCAGGAAGGCACGGTGGCGTTCCTGCAGATGGTGAAGATCTCGGCGGCGATCACGCTGCACAAGACGGCCGGGCTGCCGTACCTGGTCTACCTGCGGCACCCCACCACCGGCGGCGTGTTCGCGTCCTGGGGCTCGCTCGGCCACGTCACGGTCGCCGAGCCCGGCGCGCTGATCGGCTTCCTCGGCCCCCGGGTGTACGCCGAGCTGTACGGCCAGCAGTTCCCGCCCGGCGTACAGGTGGCGGAGAACCTGTTCCGGCACGGGATCGTGGACGCCGTACTGCCGCCGGAGGCGATCCCCGAGATCGCCGACCGGGCACTGCGGGTGCTGTGCGCCGGCCCGGTCCCGCTGCCCGCCGCGCCGCCCACCGAGGCGCTGGTGGACGTACCGGCCTGGGAGTCGGTGACCCGGTCGCGGGACCCGGCCCGTCCGGGGGTACGCCGGCTACTGCGGGTCGCCGCCACCGACGTGGTGCCGCTCAACGGCACCGGCGAAGGCGAGACCGACCCGGGCCTGCTGCTGGCGCTGGTGCGGTTCGGGGAGGCGGCGTGCGTACTGCTGGGACAGGACCGGCGGGGCCAGAGTGGCGAGCCGATGGGGCCGGGTGCGCTGCGGGAGGCGCGGCGCGGGATGCGGCTGGCCGACGAGCTGGGGATCCCGCTGCTGACCGTGATCGACACTCCCGGCGTGGCGCTGTCCCGGCAGGCAGAAGAAGGCGGGGTGGCCGGCGAGATCGCCCGCTGCGTGTCCGTGCTGGTCACGCTCGGTGCGCCGACGCTGTGCCTGCTGCTCGGGGAGGGTACGGGCGGCGGTGCGCTCGCCCTGCTGCCCGCCGACCGGGTGATCGCAGCGCAGCACGGCTGGCTCTCGCCGCTGCCGCCCGAGGGAGCGAGCGTGATCGTGCACCGGACAGTGGCGCAGGCACCCCAGCTCGCGGCGGCGCAGGGCGTACGGTCGGCGGACCTGCTGCGGGACGGCATCGTGGACCGGGTGGTCCCGGAGCGCCCGGACGCCGCCGCGGAGCCGGACGCGTTCTGCCGCCGGGTGGGGCAGGCGGTGGCGTACGAGCTGGCGCAGCTCAGCGGCCAGCAACCGGCCGACCGGTACGCCGCCCGCCTCGACCGGTACCGCCGGATCGGCCGTGCGTAGACTCACCCACCGTGGCCCAGATCGTCAGAGCGCGTCCCCGCAAAGCCGCCGTGGTGTGCTGGATCGCGGCGATCGCCGTGGTGGTGATCTTCAGTGCGGTGGCGACCGCGCTGCGCGGCGACACCGAGGGTGGGGGAGTCTTCCAGCTCGCTGACCAGATCGCGATGGTCGGGCTCGGGCTGCTCGGCGCCGCCGGGATCCTGGCGCTCACCCGGCCCCGGGTGGAGGCCGACACCGAGCGCATCAAGCTCCGTAACGTGGTCGGCTCGTACGAGCTGCCGTGGCAGCTGGTACGCGCGGTCCGGTTCGACCGCGGCGCGCCGTGGGCCAGCCTGGAGCTGGTGGACGACGACGTGGTGGCGGTGATGGCGGTGCAGGCCGCCGACAAGGAGTACGCGGTGGCGACCGTACGCCAACTCCGGGCGCTGCACGCCGCCCATCGCGACGCCACGAGCGGCACCGGGGACGACGCGTAACGGCGGCTCGGCGTACCCCCGGAAGCGCTGGTATGCTTCGAAGCTGACCGTCACCCTGTCGGGTGGCGAGAAAGCGGAGCCCCGCTCCCACCCGAGCAGCCTCGCGGCGGCCGGGTCACCGAGCGCCCGATAGTCAGGCGCGGCGCAGGCGATGTCTGCGATCGGTATGAGCGGGCCCTGGCGTACGCCGGGGCCTCTTCTCATGTGGGCCTCCTCCGCCGTCTCGCCGCTGGCCAGGTCTGACGGCCACCCCGGCATCGACACCCGATACATCCGCTACAACGAGGAGGCGCCATCAGCGTCGACGTTCGCATCAACGACCAGATCCGCGCTCGCGAGGTCCGCCTGGTCGGACCGGAAGGTGAGCAGGTCGGCATCGTCCCGATAGAGCAGGCGATCAAGCTGGCTCAGGACGTGGATCTGGATCTGGTCGAGGTCGCGCCCACCGCACGCCCGCCAGTGTGCAAGCTCATGGACTACGGCAAGTTCAAGTACGAGGCCGCGCTCAAGGCGCGCGAGGCACGGCGCAACCAGCAGCAGACCGTCATCAAAGAGATGAAGCTCCGCCCGAAGATCGACTCGCACGACTACGAGACCAAGAAGGGTCACGTGGTGCGGTTCCTCAAAGGCGGCGACAAGGTCAAGGTCACGATCATGTTCCGCGGCCGCGAGCAGAGCCGCCCCGAGCTGGGGTTCCGGCTGCTGTCGAAGCTGGCGGACGAGGTCGCCGAGCTGGGGTTCGTGGAGTCGCGCCCCCGCCAGGACGGCCGCAACATGATCATGGTGCTGGCACCGCACCGCAGCGCCAAGGCGGCCCGTGAGGCTACCCAGAACAAGGCCGCGTCCGCGCCCACCGAGGCCGGCGCGTCGAACAGCTGAGCTGTCGTACGACAGCCCGAGGGGAGAAGGCATCGCGATGCCGAAGATGAAGAGCCACACCGGTATGGGCAAGCGGGTCAAGGTGACCGGCAAGGGGAAGCTGACCCGTCAGCAGACCCACCTGCGCCACAACCTGGAGAAGAAGCCGTCGACCCGTACCCGTCGTCTTTCCGGCGTCATCGAGATCGCCAAGGCCGACATCAAGCGGGTCAAGAAGCTGCTGGGTCGCTGACCCGAAGCCCTTTGCCGACTGATCGCGCCGAGTTCGGCGAGAGCATGACCTGGCCGTACGGGTGAAGCCCGGCGGCCGTGACGAGGAGTAGAGAACCGTGGCACGCGTGAAGCGGGCGGTCAACGCCCACAAGAAGCGCCGGAGCGTACTGGAAGCGGCGAGCGGTTACCGGGGCCAGCGGTCCCGGCTGTACCGCAAGGCGAAGGAGCAGCTGCTCCACTCGCTCACCTACGCCTACCGGGACCGGCGGGCGCGCAAGGGCGACTTCCGCCGGCTGTGGATCACCCGGATCAACGCCGCCGCGCGAGCGAACGGCATGACGTACAACCGGCTCATCCAGGGGCTGAAGCTGGCCGGCGTCGAGGTCGACCGCAAGGTGCTTGCCGAGCTCGCGGTCTCCGACGCGAAGGCGTTCGCCGCGCTGGTCGAGGTCGCGCGGGCGAACGTACCGGCCGAAGGCGAGAGCGCGGCCTGAACCGCGTACCGGAAACCTCACGGCCCGGGGCGGCTCCGTTCACCGAGCGGACCCCCCGGGTTGTTGCTGCGCGCCGGCTGCAGCGCCGGCGCTACCGCGACGCCGAGCGCCGGTTCCTCGCCGAAGGCCCGCGGGCGGTACGCGAAGCGCTCGCCGCCGGCGTCGTGGTCGGCGTGTTCGCGACCACCGATGTGGAGCTTGCCGGGGCGGACGTGCCGATCTGGCGGGTGACCGACAAGGCGATGGAGTCGCTGACCGAGACCGTGACGCCGCAGGGCGTGGTGGCGGTCTGCGAGCGCCGGGACACCTCGCTGGCCGCGGTGCTCACGGCCCGGCCCCGGCTGCTCGCCGGACTCGCGGAGGTACGCGACCCGGGCAACGCCGGTACGGTGCTGCGTACCGCGGACGCCGCCGGTGCCGCAGCGGTGTGGTTCACCGAGCGCAGCGTGGACCCGTACAACGGGAAAGGTGTTCGGGCTTCGGCGGGGAGCCTGTTCCATGTGGACATCGCGGTCGGCGGCACCGCGCTGGGGGGCATCGCCGAGCTGCGCGAATCCGGGCTGCAGGTGCTCGCCGCCGCCGCCGACGGCGAGACCGACCTCGACGAGCTGACCGACGCCGGCATGCTCGCCGCGCCCACCGCCTGGCTGTTCGGCAGCGAGGCGCACGGCCTGCCGCCCGACGTCGCGGCCGCCGCTGACCTGCGGGTACGGGTGCCGATCTACGGCGGCGCGGAGAGCTTTAACCTGGCGGCGGCCGCCGCCGTCTGCCTGTACGCTTCCGCCAGAGCGCAGCGCAGGACCCTTGGAGCGACATCGTGACGCAGACCTTTATCCGGCCCGCTGACCGGCGGGCGGATCGGGCGCACGCTCCTTCTTCCTCCCTCTGATCGGCGGGCCGCGGCGCAGCCGCATGGTTCCCCTTCTCCGTCACCTGGTGTCGTTGGCGTGAGCGTTGGCCGCCACGCGCCTACACTGCCCCAGGGTTGCGGCCGCGACGGCGGCGTACGCAGTGAGGAAGCGAGATCGATGACCTACCGCAACGACCCGTACGACCCGAAACAGGCGGCACTGCTGTCGCCGGAGGCGCTGGCCGACGCCACCGCGACCGCGGAGAAGGCGTTCGCCGAGGCGGCCGATCTGGACCAGCTGACCGGGATCCGGCACCAGCATCTCGGTGACCGCGCCCCGGTGTCGCTGGCCCGCCGGGAGATCGGCTCGCTGCCTCCGAAAGCCCGGGCTGAGGCCGGCAAGCGGGTCAACTACACGCTCTTGGCCATTCAGAAGGCATACGGCGAGCGGCAGGCGCAGCTCGCCGAGGAGCGGGAGCGGCGGGTGCTGGCGGAGGAAGCCGTCGACGTGACGCTGCCGTACGACCGGCGGCCGACCGGCGCCCGGCACCCGCTCTCGACGCTGATGGAGCGGATCGGGGACCTGTTCGTCGGGATGGGGTACGAGATCGCCGAAGGCCCCGAGGCGGAGCTCGGCTGGTACAACTTCGACGCGCTGAACTTCCAGCCCGACCATCCCGCGCGCACCATGATGGACACCTTCTACGTGGCGCCGGAGTCCTCGGATCTGGTGCTGCGTACCCACACCTCCCCGGCGCAGGCGCGGGTGATGCTGGACCGTGAGCCGCCGATCTACGTGGTCTGCCCGGGGCGGGTCTACCGCACCGACGAGCTGGACGCCACCCACACCCCGGCGTTCCACCAGGTGGAGGGGCTCGTGGTGGACAAGGGCATCACCATGTCGCACCTGTGGGGGACCCTGGAGCACTTCGTACGGGAGATGTTCGGGCCGGACATGAAGACCCGGCGCCGGCCGTCGTACTTCCCGTTCACCGAGCCCAGCGCCGAGATGGACCTGTGGTGGGAAGAGCACCGCGACGGTCCCCGGTGGGTGGAGTGGGGTGGCTGCGGCATGGTCAACCCGCGGGTGCTGCGCGCCTGCGGCATCGACCCGGACGTCTACACCGGGTTCGCGTTCGGGATGGGGATCGAGCGCACCCTGATGTTCCGCCGGGGCGTCACGGACATGCGGCACATGGTGGAAGGCGACGTTCGTTTCTCGCGTGCGTTCGGGATGGAGGTCTGAGGTGCTGGTACCTGTTTCGTGGTTGGCGGAGTACGTCGCGCTGCCGGACGGCATCACCACCGAGGAGCTGGACGCGGCGTTCGTACGGATGGCGTTCGAGGTCGACGGCGTGGACGACCTCGCCGCCCGGGTGGCCGGCCCGCTGCTGGTCGGCCGGGTGCTCGAGATCAACGAGCTGACCGGCTTCAAGAAGCCGATCCGGTACTGCCAGGTCGACGTCGGTGAGGACGCCCCGCGCGGCATCGTCTGCGGCGCCACCAACTTCGCCGTAGGCGACCTGGTGGCGGTGGCGCTGCCGGGCGCCGTACTGCCGGGGGACTTCACGATCGCGGCGCGCAAGACGTACGGGCACGTCTCCGACGGCATGATCTGCTCCGAGCGGGAGCTGGGGCTCGGCGACGAGCACGGCGGCATCATGGTGCTGCCCGCCGATGCCGGCTCGCCCGGTGACGACGCGCGGCCCGTGGTCGGGTTGGACGACGTGGTGTTCGACCTGAACATCAACCCCGACCGGGGGTACGCCTGGTCGATCCGTGGCCTGGCGCGCGACCTAGCGCTGGCGCTCGGCGCCGACTTCCGCGACCCTGCCGCCATCGAGGCGCCCACCGCGACCGCGACGCCCGCCCACCCCGTGCGGATCGAGGACACGTACGGCTGTGACCGGTTCGCCGCCCGGGTGGTACGCGGCGTCGACCCGACCGCCGAGAGTCCACAGTGGATGAAGCGACGGCTCAGCCACGCCGGGATGCGCCCGATCTCGCTGCCGGTGGACATCACCAACTACCTGATGCTCGAGCTGGGCCAGCCGATGCACGCCTTCGACCTGGCCCGTTTGAAAGGCGATCTGGTGGTACGCCGTGCCGCCGCCGGCGAACGCCTCACCACCCTGGACGGCGTCGAGCGCGCGCTGCACCCCGAGGACCTGGTGATCTGCGACGACACCGGCGTGATCAGCCTGGCCGCGGTGATGGGCGGGCTGTCCACCGAGGTGAACGTCGGCACCGCCGACCTGCTGTTCGAGGCGGCGCACTGGGATCCGATGACGGTGGCGCGTACCGGTCGGCGGCACAAGCTGTCCAGCGAGGCGAGCAAGCGCTGGGAGCGCGGCGTCGACCCGACCCTGCCGCTGGCCGCTATCGAGCGCGCGGTGCAGCTGCTCACCGGCGCCGCCGGCGGTACGCCCGACGACGCCGTGCTGGACCTCGACCACACCAGCGGCCGGGAGCCGATCCGGGTCGGGCACGGGCTGGCGCTGCAGGTCTCCGGGCTGGCGGGCGTGACCCCGTCCGGGTACCAGCCGGTGGCCGGGGTGGGTCAGCCGCTGTCCGGCGACGACGAGCGGTACGCGTACCAGGCGGTGGGCTGCCAGGTCGCCGACGACGGGGACGCGTACCGGGTGACCCCGCCGCCGTGGCGGCCGGACCTCACCGACCCGTACGACCTGGTCGAGGAGTTCGTACGGCTGGTCGGGTACGACCAGGTGCCGAGCGTGCTGCCGGTGGCGCCCCCGGGACGGGGACTGTCCGCGGCGCAGCGGCGGCGCCGGTCGGTGGCGCGGGCGCTCGCCGACGCCGGGTACGTGGAGGTGCTGTCGTACCCGTTCGTCTCGCCGTCGGTGCACGACGCGCTCGGGCTGGCCGCCGACGATCCGCGGCGCGCGGCGTACCGGCTGGTGAATCCGCTCTCCGACGAGGAGCCGGAGCTGCGTACCACCCTGCTCCCGCCGCTGCTGGCGACGCTGCGGCGCAACCTGGGCCGCGGCAACCGGGATCTGGCGCTGTACGAGATCGGCGTGGTGTTCCGCTCCGAGGGCGCCGAGCGGGGCGCCCCGCCGGCGTTGCCGGTCGAGCACCGTCCCGGCGACGACGAGCTGGACGCGGCGCAGCGGTTCGTGCCGTACCAGCCGTGGCGGGTGGCGGTGGTGCTGGCCGGTGACGTGGAGCTGCCCGGCTGGTGGGGCAAGGCACGCGCCGCCACCTGGGCGGACGCCGTCGAGGCGGCGCGGCTGGTAGCCGAGACCGCTGGCGTCACGGTCGAGGTCGGCGCCGACGCGCATCCGCCGTGGCACCCGGGACGGTGCGCCGC
>JBOGDF010000236.1:0-8895 GCA_050701635.1 Micromonosporaceae bacterium
GGCCTGGGCCGGCGGCGGCATCGCCTGCGCGGTGATTGCGGTGGTCCTGGCGTTCGCCTTCCCCGCCCTGCTCCGCTACCGCCCCGCCCACGCCTGAGCTCGGGTCGGCCGCGCGCGGTCAGCTGAGGGCCCGGGCCGCGACCTCCAGGTCCGCGACGAGCCGGGCGTACGCGTCGGCGCGCTTGTCGTCCGGGGCGCGCAGCACCGCCGAGGGGTGAGTGGTGATCAGGGCCTGCGCGGGGCGGGTGATCGTGCCGGCGACGTTGGTCGGTACGTCGAACGGCAGCAGCGTGCCGCGGTCCTTGGTGACCTTGTACTTCGTACCGAGCAGCGCTTTCACGGCGGTGGCGCCGAGCACCACCACGATCTCCGGGTCGAGCACCGCGAATTCGGCGGTCAGCCACGGCTGGCACGCCTCGATGTGGACCCGGTCCGGGGTCTGGTGCAGCCGCCGCTTGCCGCGCCGGGTGAACCGGAAGTGCTTCACGGCGTTCGTGACGTACGCGCCCTGCCGCGCGATCCCGGACTCCTCGAGCGCCTTGTCCAGCAGCCGCCCCGCGGGGCCCACGAACGGCGCACCCTGCCGGTCCTCGGCGTCGCCGGGCTGCTCCCCGACCAGCACCACCCGGGCATCGCGCGGCCCGGCGCCGAACACGGTCTGGGTGGCGTCGGCGTACAGCTCGCAGCCCTGGCACGCGGTCGCCGCCTTCGCCAGCGTGTCCAGGTCGGCGCCTTCCGGCACGTACTCCCGGGCGGTCATGGGTTTTCCTTTACCCCGGCCGGGCGGTTCGCACCCCACCCGGCAGGATCGGGGCATGGAATTCCAGGACGTGGTACGCCGCCGCAAGATGATCCGCAACTACGACCCGGAGCGCGCGGTGCCGCCGCAGGTCGTCGACCGGATCCTGGACAACGCGATCCGGGCGCCCAGCGCGGGTTTCTCGCAGGGCTGGGGATTCCTGGTGCTGGACCAGCGGGCGGACGTCGACCGGTTCTGGGCCGTGGTCAGCCCGGAGGAGGTCACGATGCGGGGGTGGCTGGCCGGGATGTCGGCGGCGCCGCTGGTCGTGGTGGCGCACTCCAACAAGAGCGCGTACCTGGATCGGTACGCCGAGCCGGACAAGGGCTGGACGGACCGGGACGAGGCGCGCTGGCCGGCGCCGTACTGGGACATCGACACCGGGTTCGCGTCGCTGATGATGCTGCTCACCGCGGTGGACGAGGGGCTGGGCGCGTGCTTCTTCGGCGTGTTTCCGGGGCAGATCGCGGCGTACAAGCAGGAGTTCGGGGTGCCGGAGGAGTTCCATCCGATCGGGGCGATCACGATCGGGTATCCGGCGCCGGACTCGATCGTCGCCTCCCGCAAGCGGGGACGGCGTAGTGTCGCGGAGGTGGTTCACCGCGGCAGATGGCGAGCTAACCAGTAGCGCGCTCGGATACCCTGTGGTCGGAGTGGCCCGCCACCGGGGAGGGGAGCAGCACCTCGTGATCTTCAAGGCCGTACGCGAGGGGAAGCCGTACCCGGATCACGGTCTGTCGACCAAGGAGTGGGCGCAGATCCCGCCCCGTCCGGTGCGGCTCGACCAGTTGATCACCATCAAGCGCAACCTGGCGCTGGACCGGCTGCTGGCCGAGGACTCCACCTTCTACGGCGATCTGTTCCCGCACGTGGTGCAGTGGGAAGGCGCGCTCTACCTGGAGGACGGGCTGCACCGGGCGCTGCGCGCGGCGCTGCAGCAGCGTACGTCGATCCACGCCCGGGTGCTGGCGCTGCCGCTCGCGCCCGCCCCGTCGGTGGGTCACGCCACCGTGGTGCCGGCGCCGACCCCGGCCGCACCCCCCGCCCCGGCCCCCGCTGACCCTGCCCGGTTCGGTCCGCCACAGCCCTGAGATGCCCGTTCCGGGGCTGCTGCGTCAGGGGTTACGGTCAGCTTCGACGGCGTAGCGTCCATCGGCGGCGCTCGCGACGACTCGAGGAGGCCGGGTGGCTGACCGGATGGCGCCGCTGGCGCTGTTGGACACCGACGCGCTGCTCACCGACGAGGAGCGGGCAGTACGCGACGTGGCGCGGCGGATCGCCGACGAGAAGGTACGGCCGTACGTGGCCGACTGGTTCGAGCGCGGCACCTGCCCGGCGCGCGAGCTGGCGAAGGAGTTCGGCGCGCTCGGGCTGCTCGGGATGCACCTTGAGGGGTACGGCTGCGCCGGCGCGTCCGCCGTGGCGTACGGCCTGACCTGCCTGGAGCTGGAAGCGGCCGACTCGGGCGTACGCAGCCTGGTGAGCGTGCAGGGCGCCCTGGCGATGTACGCCATCCACCGGTACGGCTCCGAAGCCCAGAAGCAGCAGTGGCTGCCCGGGATGGCGCGCGGCGAGCTGATCGGCTGCTTCGGGCTGACCGAGCCGGATTACGGCAGCGACCCGGCGTCGATGGCGACCCGCGCCCGCCGCGACGGCGACGACTGGATCCTGCACGGCACCAAGCTGTGGATCACCAACGCACCGGTCGCCGATGCCGCGGTGGTGTGGGCCCGCGCCGACGAGGGCGTGGTCGGTTTCCTGGTGCCGCTGGACACTCCGGGCGTGACCGTCAACGAGATCCACCACAAGCTGTCGCTGCGCGCGTCGGTCACCGGCGAGGTGGTGCTGGACGAGGTACGGCTCCCCGCCGACGCCCAGCTGCCGCAAGCAAAAGGCCTCAAGGCGCCGCTGTCGTGCCTGACCGAGGCCCGGCTCGGCATCGTGTGGGGTGCGCTCGGCTCCGCCCGGGACAGCCTGCAGACCGCGATCGACTACGCGGTGACCCGTGAACAGTTCGGCAAGCCGATCGCGTCCTTCCAGCTCACCCAGGCGAAGCTGGCCGACATGGCGGTCGAGCTGAACAAGGGCTACCTGCTCGCGCTGCACCTCTCCCGCGCCGCCGACGCCGGCACGCTCAGCCCGGAGATGGTCTCCGTCGGCAAGCTGAACAACGTACGGGAGGCGCTCAAGATCGCCCGGGAGTGCCGCACCATCCTGGGCGCCAACGGGATCAGCGGCGAATACCCGGTGATGCGGCACATGGCCAACCTGGAGAGCGTGCTGACGTACGAGGGCACCAGCGAGATCCACACACTGGTCCTCGGTCAGGCCCTCACCGGCATCCAGGCCTTCAGCTGAGCCGATGAGCGAGACGGTCTTCACCTGGGGTGCGCCGCCGCTGAAGTTCGGGGCGGGGGCGCTGGACGAGCTGGGGTACGACGTCGCCGCGCTCGGCCTGGGCCGGGTCCTGATCGTCACCGACCCGGGTGTCGCGGCGACCGGGATTCCGGCGCGCGCGGCGGAGATGCTCAAGGCCGCCGGGGTCGACGTGACGATCTACGACCAGGCGCACGTGGAGCCGACCGACGCCAGCCTGCGTGAGGCGGCGGCCGCCGGCCGGGCCGCGGGGCCGTTCGACGGGTTCGTGGCGATCGGCGGCGGCTCGGCGATCGACACCGCGAAGGCGGTCAACCTGCTGACCAGCAACCCCGGCGACCTGATGGACTACGTCAACCCGCCGGTCGGCGAGGGCAGGGCACCGACCGAGCCGCTGCAGCCGCTGGTCGCCGTACCGACCACGGCGGGGACCGGCTCGGAGAGTACACCGGTGTGCGTGATGGACATCCTGGGGCTGCGGGTGAAGACCGGGATCAGCCATCCCCGGCTGCGTCCCGTGCTGTCCATTGTGGACCCTCTGCTGACCCTGACGCTGCCGCCGGAGGTGACCGCGGCGGCGGGGATGGACGTGCTGTGTCACGCGCTGGAGTCGTACACGGCGCGGCCGTACTCGGCGCAGGCCCGCAAGTCCCCGGAGCAGCGGGTGGCGTACTGCGGGGCGAATCCGATCTCCGACATCTGGGCCGAACGGGCGCTGACCCTGTTGGCGCGCAGTTTCCGGCGGGCGGTGGCCGACGGCGGGGACGCCGACGCGCGGCACGACATGATGCTGGCGGCCACCTTCGCCGGGATGGGCTTCGGCAACGCCGGGGTGCACATCCCGCACGCCTGTGGCTACCCGATCGCGGGGATGGTGCGCGACTACCGCCCGGCGGGCTACCCGTACGGGGAGCCGATGGTGCCGCACGGGCAGTCGGTGTCGCTGACCGCGCCGGCGGCGTTCCGGTTCACCTTCGACACCGCGCGGCACCGCCACATGCACGCCGCCGACCTGCTCGCGCCGGCGGCGGGGGCCGAAGCTGGCGCGCCGCCGAGGGAGTGGCTGCCGCTGGCGCTCACCACGCTGATGCGCGACATCGGCATACCGAACGGGCTGGCCGCGGTCGGGTACGACGAGCGTGACGTACCGGCGCTGGTGGCGGGTGCGGCGAAGCAGCAACGGCTGCTCAACGTCGCTCCGCTCCAGGTCACCACCGATGACCTGGAGCGGATCTTCCGCGATTCCTTCCACAACTGGTGAGCCCGGCGCGGGTGCGCCGACCTCGGGAAGTTCAGTCTTCGATGCCCGAGGCCCCGGTGCAGACGGAGTAGACCCGCTGGTTGAGGCTGTTCAACCGGTAGATGCACGCGTTGTAGTTGTAGTGGGTGTTGGTGGTCTGGTAGCCGGCGCTGTAACTACGGGTGGGGATGTACCGGTAACTGCGGCCGACCAGATCGTTGGTGTACCGCTCGGTCACCCGCAGCTCGATGTAGCGGCCACTACCGCAGCAGCCCGCGTGGCGAGCCCACACGTACTTCACCCAGCCGCGCGTGGGGTGCCGGTACTGGCCGTATCGCAGCTGGACGTACATCCGACTGCCGCTGATGGTCACGTAGTTGTAGGTCAGGGTGTACGCGTCGTCGGCGCAACCCGGGTCGGTCAGCCAGTTTCCACTGGTCGAGGACGTACAGGAGTGGTTGGCATGGGCCGGGCTGGCGGCGAGTGAGACCGCGACCAGCGTGGCGGCGATGATCACGGTGCACGCGGCGAGGGCGGTGCGACGCCAGCCGGGTCGCGACGCGTACGAAGCTGTGTGTGGGGACGGTGTCATGGCGGCGCCTTTCGCGCGGAGACCCACGTACCGTGGGGTCTGACGGGGTGAGCCTGGCAGCCGCCGCTCTCCGATCGCTAACACCGTGCTCTCAGCTGCTGCCCGGGCGTCTCCCACCCACTTTCCGGGTGATCCACCGGGACCTAAGGTGAGGACCGTGAGTCGGAGTAGGGGTAACCGGTGACGACTGCCGAGCGTGCCGCCCCCGGCAGCCACGTGGACCGCTCGGGCATCGACGAGACGGCACGGCGACAGCTCGGTGAGGCGCTGCGCCGGGCGGTACGCGGTGAGGTCAGCTTCGACTCCGGCACCCGAGCGGAATACACCACCGACGCGTCCAACTACCGCCAGGTGCCGCTCGGCGTCGTGGTGCCCCGCGACGCCGCCGACGTGGCCGAAACCCTGAAAATCTGCCGGGAGTACGCCGCTCCGGTGCTGGGGCGCGGTGCCGGCACCAGCCTGGCCGGCCAGGCCTGCAACGTCGGCGTGATCCTCGATTTCAGCGCGATGCGGGAGTTCACCATCGACCCCGAGCGTCAGCTCGCCGTGGTGCAGCCCGGGGTGGTGCTGGACGACCTGCGGGACGCGGCGGCGGCGTACGGGTTGACCTTCGGGCCGGACCCGTCGACGCATGCCTGGTGCACCCTCGGCGGGATGATCGGCAACAACTCCTGCGGCACCCACGCCCTGTACGCCGGCAAGACCGTCGACAACGTCGAGCGCCTGCGCGTCATCACCTACGACGGCGTCACCTTGGACGTCGGCCCGACTACACAAGCCGAGCTGGAGGCGTACACCCGGAAAGAGGGGCGGGAAGGGGAGATCTACCGGGGGTTGCGTGACCTGCGTGACCGGCACTCCGCCTTGATCAAAAGCCGGTTTCCGGACATCCCGCGCCGGGTCTCGGGCTACAACCTCGACGAGCTGCTGCCGGAGAACGGATTCCACGTCGCCCGCGCGCTGGTCGGCACCGAGTCGACCTGCGTGATCGTCACCGAGGCAACGCTGCGGCTGGTGCCGGACCCGCCGCTGCGGCGGCTCGTCGTGCTCGGCTACCCGGACATCTTCGAGGCGGCGGACAACGTACCGACGCTGCTGGAGCACGACCCGATCGGGCTGGAAGCGTTCGACGAGCGGCTGACCGTGCTGATGCGCTCGGCCGGGCTCAACCTGGACAGCCTGGAGCTGCTGCCGCCGGGCAAGGGCTGGCTGCTGTTCGAGTTCGGCGGGGACAACGCCAACGAGCTGCAGGACCGGGTGGAGGCGCTGCTCACCGCGCTGCCCCAGGATGTCCATTGGCGGCGGTACGACGACCCGACCGACCAGAAGCGGATGTGGCGCGCCCGGGAGTCGGCGCTCGGTGCGGCCGCCCACCCGCCGAACGAGCCGCCGCACCTGGAGGGCTGGGAGGACGCCGCGGTCGCCCCCGAGCAGGTCGGCACGTACATGCGGCGGATCACCGAGCTGTGGGGCGAGTACGGCTACGCCGGCGTCTGGTACGGCCACGTCGGCCAGGGCTGCCTGCACACCCGCAACACGTTCGATCTCTCCGACGCGGAAGGGCTGGCGAAGTATCGGTCCTATGTGGAGCGTGCCGCCGAGATCTGTCTGGAGCTGGGCGGGTCGCTGTCCGGCGAGCACGGCGACGGCCAGGCCCGCGGCGAGCTGCTCACCAGGATGTACGGCCCCGAGCTGGTCGCCGCGTTCGGCGATTTCAAGGCGCTGTGGGACCCGGACGGGCGGATGAACCCGGGTAAGGTGGTCGACCCGTACCCCCTGGACACGAACCTGCGGCACGGGCCTGACTTCGCGCCGGTCGCGCTGCCAGGGCGGCAGTTCGCGCTGCTGGCCGACCACGGCAGCCTGGCCGACGCGGCGGGGCGCTGTGTCGGGGTGGGCAAGTGCCGGCGGTTCGACACCGGGGTGATGTGCCCGTCGTACCGGGTGACCCGGGACGAGACGCACTCCACGCGCGGCCGGGCGAAGCTGTTGGAGGAGATGTTCCGCGGCGAGGTCACCCCCGCTACCTGGCGCAACTCCGACGTGTACGACGCGCTCGACCTGTGCCTGTCGTGCAAGGGCTGCAAGGTGGACTGCCCGACGCTGGTCGACATGGCGACGTACAAGGCGGAGTTCCTGTCGCACTACTACGACGGCCGGCTGCGGCCGCGCGCCGCGTACGCGCTCGGCCTGCTGCCGTGGGCGGCCAGGCTCGCCACCCGCGTGCCGTGGCTCGCCAACCTTGTCGCGCGGCCAGGGTGGGTGCGGCGCCTCGCGGGCATCACCGGGGATCGCCCGACACCCCGTTTCGCCGGTACGCCGCTGCGCCGCCTGCTCCAGAAGCGTGACCGAGCACGCGACCGTGCCGGCGCGGGCGACCGTGCGGGCGCGGGCGGGCAGGCTGGCCCGGGTCTTGCCGGGGCGGACGTGGTGCTGTGGCCCGACACCTTCACCGACGCGTTCTCGCCGTCCGCCGGCCTCGCCGCCGTCGAGGTGCTGGAGCGCGCCGGGCAGCGGGTGGCGACCCCGGCGGAGTGGGCCTGCTGCGGCCGTACCCTGTACGACTTCGGCATGCTCGACCGGGCCCGCGCCACCCTGCAGCAAACCCTGGACGTGCTGGCGCCGGCGATCGAGGCGCAGACCCCGGTGGTGGTGCTGGAGCCGAGCTGCCTGGCGGTGTTCCGCGACGAGCTGCCCGACCTGCTCGCCGACGACCCGCGGGCCGCGCAGCTCTCCGTGCTCGCCCGGAGCCTTTCGGAGCACCTGGTCAGTGGCGACGTCCCGCTGCCCCGGCACCCGTACGGCGGGGTCGCCGTGGTGCAGCCGCACTGCCACGCCCGCGCGATCGGGGCCGTCGGCGCCGACGAGACCGTGCTGGCGGCGATGGGCTTCGAGGTCGCGGTGCTCGACGCCGGGTGCTGCGGGCTGGCCGGCTCGTTCGGATACCGCACCGAGCACGCCGCGCTGTCCAAGCAGATCGCCGAAGCCGGGGTGCTGCCGGCGCTGGCGGCGCTTCCGGACGCCACGGTGATCGCGGACGGATTCAGCTGCGCGCTGCAGATCCAGCAGCTGGGCGGGCGGCGTACCCGGCACGTGGCGGAGCTGCTCGCCGAGGCGTACGCCGCGTCATAGTGCCATGATCATGGTGTCTCCTGGGTATGGGACGTGCCATGGACACGAAGGTCGTACTACCGGGACGGTCGGTGTGGTGGCTGGCCGTCGCGGGCGCCGTGGTGCTGGTGGTGCTGGCGGCGGTCGCGCAGCTGATCGGGCTGATTCCACAGTGGACAAATCCGCTGCAGGAGAAGGAGATCGACCGTAGCCAACCCGTACTGCTGGAACGGATCCAGGACCTCAGCCGGTACACGGCGGCCAGCGGCGAATTCCAGGTGATCATCGACATCGAGAAGGACGCCCCGTTCATCCCGTCGTCGATCCTGGGGGAGCGTACGCTGTTCGTGGCCGCCGGCTCGGTGGACGCGTACGTGGATTTCTCCACAGTGGACAAAGGCGCGATCCGGGTCTCCGAGGACGGCAAGCGGGCCACCGTACGGCTGCCGCACGCCCAGCTGGAGTCGGTGAACCTGGACCACAAGCGCAGCTACGTACACGCCCAGCAGCGCGGCGTACTGAACCGGCTCTCCGACCTGTTCGACGCGAACCCGGGCTCCGAGCAGCGGCTCTACCAGCTCGCCGAGGTCAAGATCGGCAAGGCCGCCGAACGCAGCAAGCTGACCGCGCAGGCCGAACGCAACACCCGCACCATGCTCACCGGCATGCTCCGCCAACTCGGCTACACCACCATCACGGTCACCTTCACCAACCCCACCTAACCCAAGTGGCCTGCGGCCACTTGGGGCGTTGAGCGGTGGTCGACACGCCGTGGCG
>JBOGDF010000237.1:0-8829 GCA_050701635.1 Micromonosporaceae bacterium
GGCGATGCCCACCCTCGGCCGCCACCGGTTCAGCTGCGGCGACGCCTTCAACTCATCATCGATCTTCACGTACAGTGCGGTGGCGAGAGTGTCCAGATCGACGCGCACGTGGCCTCCATGGTCATCGTTGCTCAGCAACGTCGATCATGGACACTCTCGCTTCTGTTCGCTGCCCGTACCCCTTGGAATAGATCGTCTAGGCCCCGGTCGTCACCCGCAGCTCCGCCGGCTCGTCGCCGCCGGTGTCCAGCCGGAACGGCGGGTAGGTGTCGGTCATCAGCGCCGCGTACGCGCCGACCCGCAACACCCACCGGTTCATCCCGAGTACGAAGTCGAAGATCGGCCGCGGGTACTGGCCGGTGAACAGCAGCACGATCGCGGCGATCAGCACCAGCAGGCCGATCAGGCCCGGGCTGCTGACACGTACCTGCTCGCCGGCCTCGTACGCCGCGTAGCTACCGCCCAGGAAGATCCCGATCACCAGGTAGTGCGGCAGCGCGAGCAACCACCACTTCACCAGCACCAGGCCGCGGGACAGCTGCTCCGGGTAGTCGACCTGCAGCTGGGCGGGGTAGTCCGCGTCATCGGCGAGGCTGAACGGCGGGTACCGGTCGGTGCCCAACGCGCTGTAGCCGTAGTACGACACCCGCCACGACCAGCGCAGCACCCCGACGTTGAAGTCGAAGATCGGTCGCGGATAGCGGCCGGTGATCAGGATCGCGAAGAACGCGACCACGCTGACCACCAGGAACGCCAGCCACAGGAAGATCAGCACCAGGTAGTGCGGGATCAGCAACACCCACTTCACCAGCCACAGCCAACGATTCAGACCGGGCTCCAGGTGACCTTCCACCCGTACCGGGTAGCCAGCAGCCGGCGGCGCGACGGTTGCCATCACGACTCTCCATTCCTTGGTACGACGCGCCCAGGCCGGAGGTCCGTGTCACGGGCGGCATCGCACGCGTGGGTCAGCTCCGACAATGCCCGCAACCGCGCCGGATACCCAGGGCCGTGCGGCCCTGCTCGGGCAGGCCGTACGGCCACTCTGCGGGCCAGACCGGTCGAACGGCCCGCGGGTTACTGCCGGCGGCGGCGCGGCGACTACAGCAGCCGCGCTCCGGTGAACGAGTCGTACCGGGTGGTGGCGTAGTCGTCGACGGCGGCGGTGTCTCGCTTGCGTGATATCGACACCGTGGCGCCGGTGGTGGCGACGGTGGCCTGACAGGAGCCGCCGTCGCCGTCGGTGACGGTGAACGCGATCCGATAGACCCGGCCGTTGCGTTTCGGGTTGCGCTCGGCGCGGATCAGCAGTTGGTCCGAGTCGGCGCCGGCGGCGGTGAGCTGCGCGTCCGGGCTGGTCGGGTCACCGAGGTCGGTGACCGGCTCGTCCTGGATCACCCCGTCGATGTGGTACGCCAGGCTGCCGCCCTCCGGGTCGGTCGCGCCCGACAGCGTGACCAGCTTCATCTGGTCCCGGGTGGCGGGTTCGAAGCTGTCCGGGCTGGCGGTGACCCCGGTGCACGCCGGGGGCTGGTTGGTCTCGACGATGAACGGGTGCTCGGCCGGTGTGCTCGCCGGGTTGCCGGCGAGGTCGGTGCCGCGTACCCGGAACACGTACGAGCCGTCGGTGAGCGGGCCGTAGCTGACGCCCGAGGCGCACGCCGCGTAGTTCGGCGTTCCGGTGTCCAGGGAACACTGGAAGGTCGCTGGCTCGTCGGCGTGGAAGGTGAAGCTCACCGTGGTCTCACCGGTGGGGTCGGTCGGGCCGGAGTCGATCGTGGTCACCGGCGCGGTCCGGTCCAGATACCAGCGGGGGCCGGCGACGATGGCTTCGTTGCCGAGCTTGTCGGTGGCACGGATCTCCAGGTCACGGACGCCGTCGGTGGTGCCCAGGTCGATGGTCACCGCGCCGGGCCCGCAGGCGATGTCGTCGCAGCCTCGGTGGCCGCGCGCCGATGATCTCGTGTCGCCCCAGCATCGCCATGAGCCCCTCTCGCGCGCGTGAAGCAGGAGCTCAGCTCAGACCCACCAGGTGGTGAGCGCCAACGTTCAGTCCGAAGTCCGACAACTCCGTTCTCTGCCGGTAGCGGTCGGTATATCGCCAGCTCACCACCGGTCGGGGCTCCGGGGGTAAAGGGTCATGCCCGTGTTCAAGATCCCTGTCGCGGGGGGCCCTGGGCGCCAACGCCGCATCGGGGACCGTCACCGGCCCCCGGTTCGCACAATGCTGTGGGAAGCTCCCCCGACTGGACTCGAACCAGTAACCTGCCGGTTAACAGCCGGCTGCTCTGCCAATTGAGCTACAGGGGAATGTCGCTGCGCGACGCCTGAACAAGAGTACAGGACAGCACACGGTCCGCGGCAGCGGGACATACCGGAGTGTTGCGCCGGTTCGGTCGTCCCGGTCGCACGGGTACGCCGGTCGAGGCAGGATGAGGGTAGGCCGACCGGAAGGGGACCATGATGCGCGGCAGGATCATGTTCGTCGCGGGGCTCGCGATCGGGTACGTACTCGGCGCCAAAGCCGGCCGGGAACGGTACGAGCAGCTCGCCTCCCTGGGTCGCAAGATTCGCTCCAACCCGACCGTGCAGGAGGCCACTGGCCTGGTGCAGGCGCAGAGCACCCGGCTGATCAGCACCGGCCGGGACAAGGTACGCGGGCAGCTGCACGACCGGTTCGGGGACTCCCGCCTGGGGCACTCCCGGATCGGCCAGCGGTTCCTCGGTGACCCGGAGCGGGTCGGCTACCCCGACCCGGGACCGCCACCCGAGCACCAGGGCTTCTGAGCGACCGAGAGCCACCCGCGGTGCGCCAGGAGCCGCCACTCGCCCCGGTTACGGGGTGAGCATGCGGCGCATCCGGCGGCTGGCGATCGCGAGCCCGATCAACGCCAGCACCAGCAGGTACGCCACGTGCCACAGCAGCCCCAGCGTGACCGCGCCGGTGGTGAGACCGCGTACCAGCGCGACGCCGTGGTAGAGCGGCGTCGCACCGACCAGCCACTGCAGCCAGACCGGGTAGACCTCGACCGGCGCGAACGTGCCGGAGAACAGGAACAGCAGGAAAACCATCACGGTGATGTAGTCGAAGTCCTGCCAGCTGCGCAGGTACGTGGTGAACGCCATCCCCGCCGCCGAGAACGCCAGCCCGATCAGCACCGCCGCCGGCAGCGCGGCGATCGTCCACCACGACGGCGAGAGCCCCATCAGCGCCATGGTCAGCACGAAGAACGCCGCGTAGATCGAGCTGCGCAGCAGCGCCCAGCCGATCTCGCCGAGCGCGATCCCGGTCGGGGTGACCGGGGTGGCGAGCACGCCTTCGTACAGCTTCATGAACTTCATCTTCGCGAAGACGTTGTACGTGGACTCGGTGACCGCGCCGTTCATCGCTGCCGCGGCGAGCATCGCGGGGGCGACGTACACGGCGTAGTCGACGGTGCCGCCGGCGTACGGGATGGTGCCGACCAGCGCGCCCATGCCGATGCCGAGCGAGAGCAGGTACAGGAACGGCTCGGCGATCCCGGAGACCAGCACCCACAGGTCGGCGCGGTGCACGTACGCGTTGCGCGCCACCAGCGCACCGCCGCCGCGCACGTCGGCGGCCAGGGAGTCGCCTCCGAACCGGGTACGCAGCAACAAGGTCACCATCTAGACCACCAGCCGTCGGGCGAGCAGCCGGCGGGACAGCGCGAACCCGACCCCGACCCAGAGCCCCAGGTACGCCACGTGCAGCAGCCAGTGCAGCGGCGGCGCCGTGCCGAGCACCGCGGCGCGGCACAGCTCCACGCCGTGCCACAGCGGCGAGAGCCAGGCGAGCGGGCGTACCACCGCGGGAAGCTGCGAGATCGGGAAGAACACCCCGGAGAACATCGTCAGCGGCACCACCAGGAAGCGGTACAGCAGCGCGAACCGGTTGTCGCTGGTGATGGTGGTGGCGTACGCGTACGTGCCGGTGGCGGCGGCGAGGCCGGTCAGCACCGCGGCGAGCAGGGCGAGCGGCGCCCACGCCGAGTGCACGGTGCCGAACAGCAGCATCGCGACGAAGAACGCCACCGCGGTCATCGCCATCCGGACGGTGGCGAACCCGAGGTGGCCGGCGACCACGTCGACGATCCGCAGCGGCGTGGCCATCATCGGGAGGTACTGCTTGTTCCACTTGATCGACCCGTACACCGGCCAGGAGCACTCCCCCACTCCGGTGTTGAACACGATGCTGGCGAGCAGCCCGGGGGCGAGGTACGACAGGTAGTCGAAGCCGAGCGTGCCGGGGCCTGCCTCGATGAAGCCGCCGACGCCGTACCCGATGGCGGTCAGCCACAGCAGCGGGATCACGAAGCTGGAGTAGACGCTGGAGCGCCAGGTACGCCGGTACTGCGTGAACCAGTACGACAGCGCCGCGCTCGCCGGATGGTCCAGGACCGCCATCAGTTCGCCTCCTCAGACCACCCGATGTTGCCTGGAGGATGACGCGTGGTCTGAGGAGGCGAATCCACCAGGGTCCGGCCGGTGAGGTGCAGGAACACGTCCTCGAGCGTGGAGCGGCGTACGAGCACGCTGCCCGGGGTGAGGTCGCGGCGGTGGATCTCGGCCACCGCGGCGTCGCCGTCGGAGACGTACACCAGGAGCCGGTCGGGCAGCACCTCGACGCGACCGATACCGTCCAGCTTCCCGGCGTAGTCCGCCAGCGGCTCGTCGATGCCGAAACGCAGCTCGACCACCTCGCGGGTGGAGTAGGTCTCGATCAGCGCGCGGGGCGAGCCCGCGGCGACGATCTTGCCGGCGTCCATCACGACGAGCCGGTCGCAGAGCTGCTCGGCCTCGTCCATGTAGTGGGTGGTGAGCACCAGCGTGGTGCCGCGCTGCTTGAGCCGGAACAGCCGCTCCCAGACCAGGTGCCGAGCCTGCGGGTCCAGCCCGGTGGTCGGCTCGTCCAGCAGCACGATCTCCGGCTCGTTGACCAGGCTGCGGGCGATGGTGAGCCGTCGCTTCATGCCGCCCGAGAGCGGCTCGACCTTGTCGTCGGCCCGGTCGCTGAGCTGCACGAACTCCAGCAGCTCGTCGGCGCGGGGCCGCGCCTCGCGGCGCCGGATGCCGAAGTAGCGGGCGTAGATCAGCAGGTTTTCCCGGACCGTCAGCTCGACGTCGAGGGTGTCCTCCTGTGGTACGACCCCGAGCCGCGCCCGGATCTTCGGCCCGTCGGCGACCGGGTCCATGCCAAGCACCCGCAGCTCGCCTCCGCTGGGCGGCGAGACACAGCCGATCATGCGCATCGTGGAGCTCTTGCCGGCGCCGTTGGGGCCCAGGAAACCGAAGGCTTCGCCGCGGCGTACCTCCACATCGATGCCGTCGACCGCGACCCGGTCGCCGAAGCGCTTCACCAGGCCGTACGCGGTAATCAGATGGGGTGCGGACACTGCTCCGACAGTAGTGTCGCCGTACGACACTCAGCCAATCGATTTCCCAGGCAACCGGCGACTAGAGCGCGCCGACGGCCTGCTCGCGTAGCCCGCGCGCCTGTGCCTCCAGGGAGATCAGCTCGCCGAACATCAGCCGGTACGAGTCCTCCTCGGTCACCGGATTCGTACGCTGCAGCTTCGACTTGATCTCCCGGATCCGCTGGTCCACGGCGGGCCACTGGAGCCGGGCCAGGGTGACGGTGACGTACCGCGGGTCGGGGTCGCCGTCGTACCGCAGCGGCTCCACGGACAGCTCCCCGACCAGGGCTTTCGCGGCGAAGTCCTCGCAGGCGTCGCGTACCTTCTCGACCCAGGCGGCGCCTGCGGTGCCCGACGCGGCACCGCCGGCGGCGGTGATCGCGTGGCGTACCGCGGCGTGCACCGAGTGCCGGTACGGCGTCGCGTCCACCGCGTCGAACAGCGGCCCGGCGAGCACCGGATGCTGGATCGCGATCTTGAGCGCCTCGCGCTCCACGATCGCCTGTGGGCTGTCGGGCGGCGCCGGCCTGGCCTGGCGAGGTGGCTCGCTGGCCTGCTCGCCCCGGGACGGCTGAGCGCGCTGCGTGGGTCGCGGCGGACCGGCGCGTTCGGCGGCCGCCACCGCGGTCACCACCGGCTCGATCTCCATCCCGAGATTGCCGGCGAGCTTGCGGGCGTACTCCGGGCGCAGCGCCTTGTCCTTGATCCGGGCCACCAGCGGGGCGGTGGCCTGCAGCGCGGCGACCCGGCCCTCGGGGGCGTCCAGGTCGTACCGGCGGAGCAGGCTGCGCAGCGCGAACTCGATCAGCCGTTCCCGGCGGGCGACCAGGTCACGTACGGCGGCGTCGCCCTTGGCCAGCCGCAGGTCGCACGGATCCATGCTGTCCGGACTGACCGCGACGAAGGTCTGCGCCACGAACCGCTGGTCCTCGGCGAACGCCTTCAACGCGGCGCGCTGCCCCGCCTCGTCGCCGTCGAACGTGAAGATGATCTCCCCGGCGAACTCGTCGGTGTCCATCAGCAGCCGCCGCAGTACGCCGATGTGCTCCACCCCGAACGCCGTACCGCAGCTCGCCACCGCGGTCGGTACGCCGGCCAGGTGGCACGCCATCACGTCGGTGTAGCCCTCGACCACGACCGCCCGCCCCTGCTTGGCGATCTCCCGCTTGGCGCGTTCGATGCCGTACAGCACGGTGGACTTCTTGTAGATCGGGCTCTCGGGGGTGTTGAGGTACTTCGGGCCGTCGTCGTCGTCGAACAGCTTGCGCGCACCGAAGCCGATCACCTCGCCGGACAGCTCCCGGATCGGCCACAGCAGCCGCCGCCGGAACCGGTCGATCAGGCTGCCGGAACGCGCCTGCTTCGCCAGCCCGGCGGTGACCAGCTCGTCGGCGGTGTAGCCCTTGGCGCGCAGGTGCTTGGTCAACGCGTCCCAGGCGTCCGGGGCGAAGCCGCAGCCGTACGACTCGGCAGCGGCCTGGTCGAACCCCCGCCGGTGCAGGAAGTCCCGGGCGATCCGGGCGTCGGGGCCGGCCAGCTGCTCGGCGTAGTACGCGGCCGCGTCGGCGTGCGCGGCGTACAGCCGTTGCCGCATCCCGGGCTTGCGGTCCGGGGCGGCGCCGCCTGGGGTGTCGTCGTACCGCAGCGTGATCCCGGCCTTGGCGGCGAGCCGCTCGATGGCTTCGGTGAAGCTGAAGTGCTCCACCTGCATCACGAAGCTGATCGCGTCGCCGCCCGTCCCGCACCCATGACAGTAGTAGACGTTTCGGGGGACGCTGACGGTGAAGCTCGGGGTCTTCTCGTCGTGGAACGGGCACAGCCCCTTGAGGTTGCCGGAGCCGGCCGGTTTCAGGGTCACGTGCTCGCTGATCACGTCGGCGATCACCGTGCGCTCGCGTACCAGCGCGATGTCCGCGTCCCGGATCCGACCCGCCACTGCCTCACCTCCCTGGCATACATCCTCCCCGCGGCCGGCCGCACCGTGGTGGCGGCTGGCCGGAAGGCGACCGAAATCCGACTCAGGCGGCGGGGGTCATCACCAGCAGCGGCTGGTCACCGGCGGATTCGTACCGTACGCCGCCGATGGTCTCCTGCCCCTCGGTGCCGACGTGCTGCTTCGCCCAGTCCTTCGCGGCGCCGGCGTCACCGGAGCTGCTCGACAGCGGCAGCGCCGCCGCCATCTCGAAGAAGCTCTGCAGCTCCTCCGGCTTGACCTCCTCGTCGGAGTACGCCGCCGTACCGCCGCTGGCTTCGATCTTGCTGACCTCGCCCTCGCTGGCGAAGTGCACCGTGATGCTCAGGTCCGCGCCGGTGATCTGCTTCTCGCACTGGGCGATGGTACGACCCGGGATGCACTCGAAGCCCTCACCCTCCACCCGGCTGATCACGCTCGAGGTGCTGACGCCGTCGAGGTACTTGGTCTCGTCGCCGAGCGTCGGGCCGCCGGACTGCCAGAGGTAGATGCCGCCGCCGATCAGCGCCAGGCACAGCACCGACGCGATGGCGATCCAGGTGACCCGACCGGCGATCCCGCCGCGGCGGCGCCGGAACGGGGTGGCCGCCTTCGTGGCGCGATCCCGCCAGGTCTCCTGCGCGGGCTCCTCTTCCAGACGCAGCCAGCCGTCCTCCCCGGGACCGGCCATGTCCTCCGGCATCGGCGCGGTCTCCGGCACCGGCGCGGGTTCCGCCGGCCGCGGTGACGGGCGGGGCGACGGCGACGGCGACGGCGCTTGAGCCCGGGGTCGCGCCGCGGTGCCGCCCCAGGTGGGCTCGCCGGAGTCGTGCCACTGCGAGGCGGTGGCGGGGCGCCCTTCCAGGCCGAGTGACGAGCTGGCCCATGTCGGTTCGTCCGCGGGCCCGTGCAGCCCCTGCTCCGGCTCCGGGTACGCCCGTCGTGCCCGGTACCCGCCTCCGTCGGTCTCCGGCGGCGCCGGGTCGCCGTACGGGGCTCCGCGGTCGGGGGCGTGCGGTGGCGGGTACGCCGCCGGCTCCGCCTGGTACCCGGCCGGCTCTCCCTGGTACGCGGGCGGGTAGCCGCCGGGCTCGGCCTGCCGATAGGGCGCCGGCGACGGGTGCGCCGGCGGCGCGGGCTCGGGGTGGGCGCGCCGGCTGCGCGGTGCGGCGTCTTCTCCCCAGCCCGGCACGACGGGCGGTCGCTGACCGGTCCAGTCGTCGTCGGACTGCGGTTCCGACGGCTGGTCGGACGGGGGCGTCGGCGCCTTGGCACGGGGCCGCCACACTCTGCGGGAACTGCCGGGGGGCTGCACGACCATTGAGTGTATCCACGCGCGCCCGCCCCGGGGCACCGCGGGCGGCAGTTCGACCCGGTGGGAGCCGTCCGTGGCCGGCACCACACGCCGCGTGGCGTACGGCGTCGCCGCGCCCGCCGTCCATC
>JBOGDF010000238.1:0-8748 GCA_050701635.1 Micromonosporaceae bacterium
GCATCCAAGGGTTCCTGCTCGGCGCCGCAGTCGCCGTGACCGCCGGGCTCGCCATCGCGGACCTGCCCGTCGGCGTGGTCCTCGACGCCACGGCTCCCGGGATGTTCGCCGGGCTGGCGATCGGGCGAATCGGCTGCTTCTTCACCGGATGCTGCGCCGGCCGCCCCACGGCATCCCGCTGGGCACTGTGGTCGTCGGATCGGCGAGTCGGCGCCCGCCGGGTTCCCACTCAGTTGTGGGAGTCCGCCGCATCCGCCGCCATCGCGATAACCGCGTGGGCCCTGTTGACGCAGATACGACCTGCCGTGCCCGGCGCCGTGTTCGCCGCATCGCTGGCCGCGTACACACTGTGCCGGCAGCTTCTGCTGCGCCTTCGCGCGGAGCGTCGCAAGTCCGCGCTCGGCGGGCCGCTCACCGCGGTCGCCGCAGCCGCCGCACTGGTGGCGGCGGGCGTGCTGATGGTTCTGCCGATTCGCTGACCTACGATCTGATGCTTTCGTGCCGGCGTCGCGCGGCGTTGCGCTGGCAGCCGCCGCGACCGGTCTGCTGCTCGGCATCGGAGCCGGCAGCGTGCTCGCGACCCTCGGCTAGGACCCGCCTGGGCGCCGAGCGCGCCGCTCTTGCCCCGAACCCCAGCAGCACCATGCCCACGCCGCCCAGTCCGACCTCGACGGGTAGGGACGCGTCCGGGTTAGACATCACGATGTTGTCTACGATGGCCAGTCCACCGAGCGCGACCAGCCCCTGGTTGACCAGCGCGTCGGTCCTCGCAGTAATCACCCTCACGAGGTCGCCGGCGGCACGCCGTCAGGAGTAGAGCGCGTCCCAGGTCTTTCCGCTGTCCGTACTGCGCTGGATCCGGCCATCCTGGGTGGCGACGTACAACGCCCGGTCGTGTGCGGCGAACACGGTGGCCTGACCGGTCACCGTACCCAGGTTGGACCAGTTCGCGCCGCCGTCGGCCGACCGCATCACCTCGCCGTTGACTCCGACTGCCCACAGCTGGTCGTCGGCCAGCCAGTCCAGCAACATCACCGTGGCGCCGCCCTCGCTCCAGGTGCGCCCGCCGTCGGTGGAACGCATCAGCCCCTGTTCGCCGCTGGCTACCAGCGTGTCCGGATCGGACGGGCTGATCACGAAGTCCCGCAGCGCGACCTGACTCCGGGTGTCCCAGGTCTGCTTGTCGTCGCTGACCATCAGCTGTCCGGCGTTGTACCCGTACACCTTGCCGTGGCGGAAGCGCAGGGCGTGGAAGTCCGCCTGGTTCTCCAGCGAGACCGTCTTCCAGGTCTTGCCGCCGTCGGTCGACTCGATCAGTCCGAGGTTGGCCGGCCCGCCCGTACCGGGCGCGGAGTGACCAGACCCGAGGAAGTGGTCAGCGCCCACGATGGTGAACCCCATCGTGTCCTGCTCCCCGTCGCCCACCCGCTGCGCCTTGCCGCCGCCGCCGACCCGGAACACCCCGTTGTGCGCGGCCGCGTACAGCTCGCTGTTGGCCGGGTTGACCCCAAGCCCGTGGACATGATCGATCCGATCGCCACCCTCCGCCTCGTTCGACCCGGTACGGGTCACCCAGAACACCACGAGCGCCACGGCCAAGACCACCGCCACCACGCCCGCAATGGCAGCCGGGGACCACTCGGATCTCCTCGGTGGCCTGCGCCCCTTCCCACGGGCCGGTCCTCCGGCCCGTGACGCCCGAGCAGGGTTGGTCTTGGTCGCCTTCTGCTTGGCCATGTGCTACGTCCGTCCTCGCGCGCCGTCCCGCGGCCACACGGCCGCGTCAACCCTAAGCAGGATAGTAGTAACCGAGCGCTGGCGGCTCCCGCCCTTCGTAGAACATCTCGCGAGCACACCACCCTTGCTCGGTCTTCTCCTGCCAGGGCAACCGCCCGAGCATCCGCGATCACCAGCTCACCCACCCGTTTCGGGACAGTCCCCTGGCCCAGGAGAACCGCATCGCCGCGCAGCCGCGAGCATGATCTCTATGGATTCGGCCTCGGCGGCGTGGCAGCTTGGCGACGGCCCCTGGTTTGCCCAGAGTCCGCCAGGTCACCGGTCATCGCGTGCGTGCGGCCCCTTCCCCACGCAACGCGTCGTCTACCTTTGAGCCGGTCCCTCGCAATCTGGGGGTCGGCCCGCTCCCCTGACAAGGTTGTCACCGGCCGCTGTCTGCCTCTCTACCCAACCGCAGATCATGGTCGCCAAGACGTTGGCCGCCTGCTGGCGCTGCTCCCCCGTTATCGGAACAGTTTCCGGCTCGGTCAACACCGGACGCAGCACCCCCGCCTCGATTGCCGTTTATCAGGTGTCGAGGCTCGCGCTCCCCCAGCGACCGCGGCACGATCATTCCCACGCAGGGCCCGCCGCTCTCGTTTGACTCTGTCCGCCATTCCAAGACTGTCGCACGCCAGTGCCGGAGGTCCCGCACAAGCAGTGCGTCAACTGCAACCTCGCTGGTGCCTGGGACCGGTTCGGGGCCGGGTCGTCAAGGGTGGGGCCGGCGAGACTCGAACTCGCACTGTCGCGGACCTAAACCGCGTGCCTCCTGCCAGTTGGGCTACGGCCCCAGGTGGTACGCCGCGCGGGCGCACCAGTCTCACATTGTGCCTCAGTGTGGTGTGGCTGAGCCTGGTGTGGCTCAGCCTCGCGTTGGGTCAGCCTCGCGTTGGGTCAGTCCCGCGTTGGGTCAGCCTGGCGCCGGCTCAGTCGAGGCCGAGGTCGCGCCGGAGCTTGGCGACGTGGCCGGTGGCCTTCACGTTGTACATCGCTTTGGCGACGGTGCCGTCCTCGTCGATCACGAAGGTGGACCGGATCACGCCCATCATCTTGCGGCCGTAGTTCATCTTCTCGCCGTACGCCCCGTACGCGGTGAGCACCCGCTTGTCGGGGTCGGAGACGAGGGGGAAGGTCAGCCCGTCGCGCTCGGCGAATTTGGCCAGCTTCTCGGGTTTGTCGGGGGAGATGCCGACCACCTCGTACCCCTGCTTCTGCAGGGAGCCGATCGAGTCCCGGAAGTCGCACGCCTGCTTGGTGCAGCCGGGAGTCATGGCGGCCGGGTACGCGTACAGGATCACCTTGCGGCCACGCAGGTCAGCCAGGGACAGGGTCTCGCCGGCGTCGGTGGTGAGGCTGAAGTCCGGTGCGGCGTCGCCCTCGGCGAGCCGGCTGGGTGCGGTGTCGGTCATGCCCGGGACCTTAGCTCCGCTCCGCCGGTCCCGCCGCATAGGGTCGGCGACATGCACGACGCGGTGGTACGCCTGCTGCGCTGCCCGGTGTGCCACGAGACCCTGGCGCAGGACGGCGGCACGCTGCGGTGCGGCGCCGGGCACGCGTACGACATCGCCCGCCACGGGTACGTCTCGCTGCTCGCCGGCGCCGCGCCCCGGGGCGACACCGCCGCGATGGTCGCCGCGCGCGACAGCTTCCTCTCCGCCGGCCACTACGCCTGGCTGGCCGACCTGCTCGCCGCCCGCTGCACGGAGCTGGCGACGACGTGCGACCCGGACCCGGGTGTGCGGGCGACGCACCAGGGCGGACCGGTCGGCGGTGAGGCGTGCGTGGTGGACGCGGGCGCCGGCACCGGCTACTACCTGGCGGCGGTGCTGAACCGCGCGCCCGGAGTCGGCGTCGCGCTGGACTCCTCGGCGTACGCGCTGCGCCGCGCCGCGAAGGCGCACCCCGCCATCGGGGCGGTACGCGCCGACCTGTGGCGACCACTTCCGGTACGCGACGGCGTGGCGACCCTGATTCTCAACGTCTTCGCGCCCCGCAACGGCCCGGAGTTCCGCCGGATCCTGGCGCCCGGCGGCCGGCTGGTCACGGTCACCCCGAGGCGAGGACATCTCGCCGAGCTGATCGACCGGCTCGGGCTGCTGTCCGTGGACGAGTCGAAGCAGCAACGGTTGGCCGACTCGCTCGCCGACTTCACCGCCGAGGACGCCGACGACCATCAAGCGACGCTGCGGCTGGACCACGCGGCGGTCTCGGCCCTGGTCGGCATGGGCCCGAGCGCCTGGCACACCGAGCCAGACGCCCGCGCCGCCCGGATCGCCGCGCTGCCGGCCACCGTCGAGGTCACCGCCTCCTGCCGCCTCACCACCTGGCGCCCCCTCTGACGCCCGCACAGCCCGGTCAGGTGGCGTCGATGGCGGTGGTGAGGGCGGTGACGGTGGATTCGACCGGCTCGCCGTTGACCAGCACGGTGGGGGTGCCGCGTACGCCGCGCTCGTCGGCCTTGGCGGTCACGTACGTCATCCAGTCGTGGTACTTGTCGCTGGTCACCGCCTTCGCGAAGCGATCCGAGGTGAGGCCGACCGAGCGTCCGATCTCGATCAGCTGTTGGTCGGTGAGGCCGGCGCCGCCCTCCGGGGGCTGCTGCGCGAACAGCGCCTCGGCGTACTCCAGGAGCGTGCCTTCCTCGGCGGCGACCGCGGCGGCGGCGCCGGCCCGGGTGGAGTAGTCGGTGGTGCTGAGCCGGTCCAGGATGTTCAGCGGGTGGTAGACCAGCGTGATCTTGCCTTCGTCGAGGTAGCGGTGCAGGGTCGGCGACGCCTGCTCCTCGTACTGCTTGCAGGCCGGGCAGAGGAAGTCGACGTACAGGTCGACGGTCACGGGGCCGTCCCCGACGCTGAGGCCGGTGCCGGACTGCACCGCTTCGCGCGGGGCGTTGACCTGCTCGGGGCGCTGGTTCACGTACACCCCGTATCCGATCAGGCCGGCGACCAGCAGCAGCGCGGCAACCACCGCCGACGTGACCAGCATGCGTCGCCGGCGCTCGGCGGCGTGCTGGGCGGCGATCACCTGCCGTGCCTGACGGGCCCGTTGCTTGGTGCGGGTACTCACTGGCTCTCCTTCAGTGCGGTCGGTTCGGTCACGGTCAGCGCGGCGTCTATCGAGACGGGGGTACGCGGCCACGCCGCCAACAACCCGGCGGCGAGCAGCAGCCCGATGTCGCGGGCGATCTCGATGCCGTACCGGGGCGCGGAGCCCTCGGCCAGCGCACCGCCGCCGCCGAAGCAGCCGCAGTCGATGCGCAGCCCGCGGGCCCAGGCGGCGGCGATCCCGGCGACGAAGCCGGCCAGCAGGATCGCCGAGGCGATCGCGGTGGCGCGCTGGCCCAGCCCGGCGAGCAGCAGCACGCCGAGCATCAACTCGACGAACGGCAGCGCGGCTCCCACCACCTGGGCGGCGTCGTACGGCATCAGCTGGTACGCGTTGACCGCCCGGATCGAGCCGGGCAGGTCGCTGGCCTTGCTGGCGCCGGCGTACAGCCAGACGCCGGCGAGCAGCAGTCGGGGGACTAGCGCGAGCCAACCTCGCAGCGTGGTCGTCACGCTGGGTTAGTCGACCGGCAGCTCCCACCGGTTCCCCTCGGTTGCTGGGAGTTAGCTGAGAGTCACCTCGAGCCGCGCAGGCTCAGCTGGCGAGCTCGTCGGCGAGCGCCTCGATCAGCGTGCTGCGGGCCCGGGCGACCCGGGAGCGGATCGTCCCCACCGGCACGCCCTCGACGGCGGCCGCCTCCTCGTACGACAGCCCGAGCACCTGGGTGAGCACCAGCGCGCTGCGTCGCTCCGGCGGCAACCGGTCCAGCAGGTCGGCGGCGGCGACCGAGTCGGCGGGATCCGGCGCCGCGTCGCGCTTGGGCTGCACGGTGAGCAGCGACTCGAGCCGGCGGCGGCGGGTCACCGTACGCAGATGGTCGGCGCAGGTACGCCGCGCGATCCCGAACAGCCAGGTCCGCGCCGTGGAACGGGCTTCGAAGGACGACAGCCCCCGGAACGCCCGCAGGTAGGTCTCCTGCACCAGGTCGTCGGCGGCGCCCGGGTCGACCAGCGCCGCGGCCAGCCGCCACACCTCGGCCTGGGTATGCCGTACGAACGCCGCCTGCGCCACCGGGTCACCATCCGCGGCGGCGAGTGCCCAACGGGTCACCGGGTCCAGGGCCGAGCTCACAGCTCCCCAGGGTACGGGGGCCGCCACGGGATGCGGAAACACGGCCGGCGGGAACTCGTACCCCCTGATGGGCGACTATCGGGGCATGGACTGCGGTGAGGTACGTGAGGCGCTCTCGGCGCTGCTGGATTCGGAAACGCCACCGGTGACGGCGGAGGTGGCGCGGCGGCACCTGGCCGGCTGTGCGGACTGCCGGCAGTGGCAGTTGCGCGCCGAGCAGGTGACCCGGCAGGTACGGGTCGGTGCCGCGGCCGACGTACCGGATCTCACCGCGCGGGTGCTGGCGGCGGTGAACGCCGACCGTGCGGCGTCGGGTGCCGGGCGCTCAGGGGGGCGCCCGGCAGCCGCCCGGTGGCCGGGGTGGCGTACCGCGCTGCGGATCGCGGTGGCGCTGGCCGCGGTGCTGCAGCTCGGGCTGGCGCTGCCGGAGCTGCTGTTCGGCGCCGCCGGGGAGCTGCACACCCACCGGGAGGGCGCGTCGTTCGACGTCGCGATCGCGGTCGGGTTCCTGCTGGCGGCGCGCTACCCGGAGCGGGCCCGCGCGCTGATGCCGGTGGCGGCGGTGCTCGCCGTGGCGCTGGCGCTCACCACCGGGATCGACCTGGCGAACGGCGCCACCACGGTGCTGCACGAGGTCGGCCACGCGCTGGTGATCCTGCAGGCCGGGCTGCTGTGGGCGCTGGGGCGTACTGGCCGGCCGGCGGTGCTGGACGCGGGGCGTACCGCGGTGGTGTGAGCCGGCGGGTTGGCCTGCGGGGCGCCGGGCGGGTTGGCCTGCGGCGCGGCAGGCGGGTTGGCCTGCGGGACGCCGGGCGGTGGGAGAAGATCGGCGGATGATCAGACGTCTGTGCGCCGGCGTACTCGGTGCGGTGGTGATCGCGGTGCTGGGGTACGCGCACCCGGCCGCTGCGCACGTCACGGTGGATCCCGGCGTCGCCGTCCAGGGCGGGTACGCCCGGGTGGTGTTCCGGGTGCCGAACGAGCGCGACGACGCCAGCACCGTCAAGGTCGAGGTACGGCTGCCCGAGGCGCACCCGGTGGCGGCGGTACGCACCATGCCGGTGCCGGGCTGGAAGACGGCGGTGAAGACCCGTACGCTCGCCACCCCGATCGAGCGGCACGGCGTGAAGGTGAACGTGGTGGTGAGCCACCTGACGTGGACCGCCGCGTCGAAGCAGGCGGCGATCGCGCCCGGTCAGTTCCTGGAGTTTCCGGTGTCGCTGGGGCCGCTGCCGGAGACCGCCACGATGGTGTTCCCGGCGGTGCAGACGTACAGCAACCGCGAGGTGGTGCAGTGGGCCGAGGAGCCGACCGGCGGTGAGGAGCCGGAGCACCCGGCGCCGGTGCTGACGCTGGCGAAGCCGCCCAACGGCAACGCCGCGGTCCCGACCGGGGTCACCGACCGCGGCACCGCTGCGGCGCCGGCCGCCACCGAGTCAGACCGCGACGGTGGTACGCCGCTCTGGCTCGGCCTGGTGGCGCTGCCCGCCGCCCTGGTCGCGCTCTCGCTGGGCGGCCTGGCCTACCTGCGTACCCGCGAGGTCGACGAGGAGGACTTCGACGACGAGCCCGACGACGAGCTGGAGTCGGACGACGAAGCGGAGCCCGAGCCGCCGGTACGCACGCCGCGCCGCCCGTCCCCGAAGTGAGCCCGGTGGGGGCTGGTTCGGGTCGTTCCCGAGACGGGCGCTAGTTCGGGTCGTTACCGGGGCGCCACTTGATGGAGCAGCCCACGCTCGGCTGGTGCGGCTCCGGCACCGGCTTGCCGCCCAGCACGGTGTCGATCGCGTGCCGCAGCAGCTCCCCGGTCACCGGCTTGTCGTTGCCCGGTGTGGAGTGGTCGAACGCGCCCCGGTACGCCAGCCGGCCCTGGCCGTCGTACAGGAAGAAGTCGGGGGTGCACGCGGCGCGGAAGTCCTTGGCGGCCTGCTGGCTCTCGTCGACGAGGTACGGGAAGTTCCAGCCGGCGCGGGCGCGCTGCTCCCGCAGGTACTTCGCCGCGTCGTCGGGGTAGTTGTCGGTGTCGTTGCTGCAGATCCCGACAATGCCAATCTGGGGGTACGCCGCCAGCGTCTCGCCCAGCTCGGATTCCAGATGCCGTACGTACGGGCAGTGGTTGGAGAGGAAGATCACCAGTAACGCGGGGGCGTCGTCGAAGTCGGCGCGCCGGATCGTCGGTCCGTCCAGCGAGGGCACCGCGAAATCGGGCACCGGGCTACCGAGCGGGACCATGAACGACGACACCGCCATCGAATCCTCCTCATCACCGTACGGGCTGTTGCCTCGTACCCACCCTAGGTGCGGGGCACGCGGAGCAACTCCCCGGGCTGGCACGGATGGGGGGCTCGCGTTCTGGTACGCGGCACCTATGGTGGGCCAGGTGCATGGGCAGGAAAGGCAACGGAGGGGTTAACCAGTGACGGACTACGAGACCAACGTCGACATCGATGGCGACGGCCAGTGGGACGACGTAGAAGTCACCGAGCACGCCGACGGCACGGTCACCTTGGAGGGTGACGTCGACGGCGACGGCACGGTCGACTTCGTAGGCCACGACGACAACGCCGACGGCCTGGTCGACTACGCCGATTACGACGAGAACGGCGACGGCCAGCTGGACACCCGCTGGACGGACGACAACGGCGACGGCTGGCTCGACAGCTCCGAGCCGCTGGTGGACGACTCCGCCGCGTCCGGTGGCGAGGGCGGTTCCGGCGAGGGCTCCGAGGCTCCGCCGGCCGGCGGCGAGCCGGGCGGCGAGTCGGGCGGCGAAGCACCGGACAACAGCGGTGC
>JBOGDF010000239.1:0-8736 GCA_050701635.1 Micromonosporaceae bacterium
GGCAGCAGGGGATCGTCGGCTACCACGGCGGGTCGGTGATGGTGCACCTCGGCCGCGGCGAGCTGCTGCCGTACAGCATCGAGTCGCTACGGACCGCGCTGTTCACCAGCGGTGAGGTGGAGGTGGTCGCGCCGGGAGCGTCCACCGACGAGGTCATCGAGTGGGACCGTCCCGAGGCGCTGACCAGCGGCCGCCCGGTGGTGCCGAACGACGGCTGGCGATGGCGCCACGCCGACCAGGTGGTCGAGGGAAAGACCTTCGGCGGCTGCCTGGAGATCCTCGACTGGCAGCTCGCGGTCCGTCGTTGGCTCGCCCCTTTCGACGGGTACGACGGCTGCGTGCTCCTGATCGAGACCTCCGAGGAGATGCCGCCCGCGACCCAGGTCTACCGGATCCTGCGCAACGCCGGGGAGGCCGGCTTCTTGCAGCGGTTCGCCGCCGTACTGGTCGGCCGTCCGAAAGCGTGGAACATCGATCGGCGCACCACGCCGGAGCAGCGGGCGGCGTACCGCCGGGACCAGGAGGAGGCGGTGAGCCGGGCGCTCGACGAATACCACCCCGGGGTGTTGACCGTCTTCGACCTCGACTTCGGGCACACCGACCCGCAGCTGATCGTGCCGTACGGCGGCCGGATCCGGATCGACGGCCCGAGCCGGCGGATCTGGCTGACGTACTAAGGCGCGGCCGGCCTGTGCGGCCTCCAGGACGTACCCCGGCGTAGGGAAGTCCGGCTCGCCGGCGCCGGCCCCACCGCCTGGTCTGGCGGCCTCCCGGGCGGGTTGGGATAATCAATCCGCAACCCGTACACTGGTCCGCCTGGGGGTGAGCAGCCCCTGCTCCGGCGTGCCCGATTCGGGTGTAGTCGGGGCGGGTTTTCGCCCCCGGCGTATGACGCGGCCGGCTCGGCGGCGGCCGTCTCCGGGCGGCCGCGGGTGGGGCGGACGCGAAGGGGCGTGGCGCAATTGGCAGCGCAGCGGTCTCCAAAACCGCAGGTTGCAGGTTCGAGTCCTGTCGCCCCTGCGCTGACGGCACCACCGGCATTGCCGGGCAGACCCGAGAGAGGGCGAAGTGGCCAGGAGAAACCGGCGTGACGACGCCGACGACGAGCGACTCGAGCAGGAGACTGACGAGGCGCTGGATTCGGCTGCCGAGGACCTGGACGACGAGGACCTCGACGCCGACGAGCTCGACGACGCCGATCTCGACGCCGCCGACCTCGACGAGGAAGACGACGAGGAGGACGCCCGCCCCGCGCGGCGTCGCACCGGCACCGCGGTCAAACGCGCGAAGGCGGAAAGCGACGCCGAGACCAAATCCAAGACCCGTCCCGACAAGGGCAAGACGGACAAGGCCGAGAAGACCAAGCGCCCCGCGCGCGTCGGGCCGATCGGCCGGCTGATCCGGTTCATCCGCGAGGTCGTGGCCGAGCTCCGTAAGGTGATCTGGCCGACCCGCAAGGAGCTGCTGACGTACACCGTGGTCGTGGTGGTCTTCGTGGTCGTGATGCTGGGCATCATCGCCCTGTACGACCTCGGCTTCGCCCGCGCCATGCTGTGGGTGTTCGGCAGCAAGTCCGCTGGTACGACCGAGTGAGAGTGACCCGTCGGCAGCGCGCCCGCCGCGCCCGACGTACCGATAACTGCACGGAAGTGAGCACACGTGCCTGACTACGACGAGATCGCCAAGCCCGCGGACGACAAGCCCGCGGCCGGCGAGGCCACGTCGGTCGAGAACACCGGATCGGAGACGGTCGGGGATACCGCGCCGTCTGACAGCCGCGCCGCTGACGTGACCGGCACCGCCGAGCTGGCGGCGCCGGCTGAGGCGGTGCCCGCTGAGGCGGAGCCGGTGGCGGCCGCCGACGAGGAAGAGGACATCGATCCGGTCCAGGAGCTGCGGGAAGCGCTCAAGCGCGCCCCCGGCGAGTGGTATGTCGTCCACTCGTACGCCGGCTACGAGAACAAGGTGAAGACCAACCTGGAGAGCCGTACCACCAGCCTCGACATGGAGGACTACATCTTCCAGATCGAGGTGCCCACCCAGCAGGTCACCGAGGTCAAGAACGGCAAGCGGCAGCAGGTCGAGGCGAAGGTCTTCCCGGGCTACATCCTGGTCCGGATGGATCTCACCCCGGAGTCATACTCCTGCGTCCGCAACACGCCGGGCGTGACCGGTTTCGTGGGTGCCACCGACCGCGCGGACCGGCCGTCTCCGCTCACCATCGACGAGGTCCTCAAGTGGTTGGCCCCGGCGGTGGAGAAGGAGAAGGAGAAGGCTGAGGTCAAGGTCGTGGACTTCGAGGTCGGCGACTCGGTCACGGTGACCGACGGGCCGTTCGCCTCGATGCCGGCGACCATCAGCGAGATCAACCCGGATCAGCAGAAGCTGAAGGTGCTGGTCTCGATCTTCGGCCGGGAAACGCCGGTGGAGCTCAACTTCAACCAGGCCGCCAAGCTCTAGGCCCCGTCACAGACGTCCAGAAATCGCACACAGCCCAGGAAGTTTCACCATGCCTCCGAAGTCAAAGAAGCTCATGACCACGTTCAAGCTGGAGCTCGCGGGCGGCCAGGCCACCCCGGCCCCGCCGGTCGGCCCCGCGCTGGGTCAGCACGGCGTGAACATCATGGAGTTCTGCAAGGCGTACAACGCCGCGACCGAGCAGAACCGCGGGGAGATCGTGCCCGCCGAGATCAGCGTGTACGAGGACCGCTCGTTCACGTTCATCCTCAAGACCCCGCCGGCCGCGAAGCTGCTGCTGAAGGCCGCCGGCATCGACAAGGGCTCCGGCGAGCCGCACATGAACAAGGTCGGCTCGGTCAACCGGGCTCAGGTACGCGAGATCGCCGAGCGCAAGATGGCCGACCTCAACGCCGTCGACCTCGACCAGGCGGAGAAGATCATCGCCGGCACCGCGCGGTCGATGGGCATCACCGTCAAGGACTGACAACGCAGTACGTGGGAGGGCGGCGCTCGCCCGTACCACACCATCCGGGAAGAAGAGGGATGACATGAAGCGCAGCAAGACGTACCGGAAGCTGGACGAGCAGGTCGACAAGACCAAGCTGTACGCCCCGCTGGAGGCGGCGGCGCTGGCGAAGGCGACCAACCCGGCGAAGTTCGACGCGACCGTCGAGCTCGCGATGCGGCTGGGAGTCGACCCCCGCAAGGCCGACCAGATGGTGCGCGGCACGGTCAGCCTGCCGCACGGCACCGGCAAGACCGTACGGGTGATCGTGTTCGCGGCCGGCGAGAAGGCCGAGGAGGCCCGCAACGCCGGCGCCGACGAGGTGGGCGCGGAGGAGCTGATCGCCCGGATCCAGGGCGGCTGGCTGGAGTTCGACGCCGCCATCGCCACCCCGGATCAGATGGCGAAGGTCGGCCGGATCGCGCGGATTCTGGGCCCGCGCGGCCTGATGCCGAACCCGAAGACCGGCACCGTGACGATGGACGTCTCGAAGGCGGTGGCGGACATCAAGGGCGGCAAGATCTCGTTCCGGGTGGACAAGCACTCCAACCTGCACACCCTGATCGGCAAGGCCAGCTTCTCCGCACAGCAGCTCGCGGAGAACTACGCCGCCGTGCTGGACGAGGTGCTGCGCGCCAAGCCGGCCTCGGCGAAGGGCAAGTACCTCAGGAAGGTCACGCTGTCGACCACCATGGGTCCCGGGATCCAGGTGGACCCGAGCCGTACCCGTGGGGTCGCCGAGGACGAGGCTTCCGCTTCGGCGTGAGCCGTTAACGAGTCACTATCGAGGGGAGCCGGCCCAGCCGCTCCCCTCGAGGCGTCCGTACGGGTCCGCGAGGCGGCGCGCGAGCCGCTACGGTATGGGTTCTCAAGCGGGGTGTGGAGGACAGGTGCGTCGACGGTCACCTGGTCGGGGGCTGCGTGGTTGCGCCCTGGCCGGAGTTGTTGCGGCGCTCGCCGCGGTGGTCGGCACCGGGGCCGGCGCCCTGCTCGTCCCGCAGCCGGCGGCGGCGCAGCCGACCATCCGGGAGCTGTGCTGGTATCTCGACGCGATGCACGTCGACGAGGCCCACCGGATCAGCCGTGGCGACGGCGTCACCGTCGCGGTGATCGACTCGGGCGTCGACTCCAGCCACCGCGATCTGCGGGGTCAGGTGCTCGAAGGCGGTGAGGTGGGCGAGCAAGCCACCGACGAAGCCACCGGCGACGGACGGGACGACACCGACGGTCACGGCACCGGGATGGCCGGCCTGATCGCCGGCACCGGTGAACACGGCGCCAACAGCATCCTCGGGATCGCCCCCGACGCCAAGATCCTCCCGGTACGGCTGAAGCAGAACTCCGAAGGCGCATTCCGCCCCGAGTACGTCTACCGCGGCGTCCGCTGGGCGATCGACCACGGCGCCAAGGTGGTGAACATGTCGCTCGGCGGCGAGCGCAGCACCGACGCTCCGTGGAAGAAGGAGCTCATCAGGTACGCCCTGGAAAAGGACGTGGTGCTGATCGCCGCCGCCGGCAACGTGGAACAGGGCGACGAGCGGGTCGCCGAGCCGGCCTCGATTCCCGGCGTGGTGGCGGTCAGCGGAGTCACCAAGAACGGCAGCTTCTGGAAGGGCTCGGCGAAAGGCCCCGAGGTGGTGGTCTCGGCACCCGCCGAAGGGCTGCCGGTGGCGGCGCCGGCCAGTGTCTCCAACGGCAGCGGATACATGCTCGCCGACGGCACCAGCGGCGCCACCGCGTTGGTGTCCGGGGTGGCCGCGCTGATCCGGTCGGCGTTCCCCGAGGCGTCCGCGAGCGACGTGGTGAACCGGTTGATCCGTACCTCCGAGGACCGGGGCACCTCCGGCCGCGACGACGAGTACGGCTTCGGCGTGGTCGATGCCAGGGCGGCCCTGGAAGGCGACGTGCCGGGCGTCAACCACAACCCGCTGGTCTCCCCGGAGGCGGCCAGGTCCGACGAGGCGGCCGCCGCGGACCGCGAGCGCAGCCGTACCCGCAACGGAGTGTTGATCGTGGTCGGTACGGCGGCCGGCGGCGTGATCCTGCTGCTGGTCGCGACGTACCTGATCGTGCTGGCGCGCCGGTCCAGCCGGGTGGTGGTGGCCGGCGTAGTGCCCGGCGCGGACGCCGTCGAGATGTCCGCCGGCACCATCTGGGGCGGCAGACCGCAGGCCGCACCCGGTTGGCCTCCGCCGGGCGCCCCAGGAGCGCCGCCGCCGACCCCGTACGGCGCGCCGCCAGGCGGATTCCCGTACCAGGGAGCCCCGGTGCCCGGCTACCAGCCGCAGCCGTACGCCCCGGTGCCCGCAGGTCATCCGGGTGCTGCCGGCCCGTACCCGGCACCGGCTCCCACCGCGGTACGGCAGGCCGTACCCCCGGGGCCGATGCCGGCCCCAGCGCCACCCTGGCCGATGGGAGCACCGGGCGGCGGCTGGCCGAGTCCGCAGCCCGGCGCCGGTGCGACTCCGCAGCCGGGTGCGCCTGGCTCGGGTCCCGGATCGGACATCCAGTCGGTCACCCAGCAGATCCCGATCGTCCCGGCGTCGCCCACGCCACCGGTCGATCCCTGGAGCGCTGACCAGCACCGTCGGTGACCCCGATTTGGCGGGTACGGGGCGCACCGCGTACCCTTGCCTGCGGTTCACCCACAGACCGCTGGTCACCGTGGCGTACACGGTCGAAGGCCCCGCAAGACGGGCGGCCCGCGCAGGGAGGACGGAAGCGACAGGCCGCGGCTCGCGCCGACTGGTCCCTGACGCCCCGTGCGCCTTGCGCCGGGGCTTCTCTCGTCTTCGGGCATCGGCTCCACGACCCCGGTGCACCCCGAGTACGAGAGAGGAGGGACATGACGACAGAACCATCGACCCGTGACGCGAGCAAGCCGGTACGGGAAGACAAGGCGGCCGCGGTCAACGAGCTCATCGACCGTTTCCAGAACTCCGCCGCCACCGTGCTGACCGAGTACCGCGGCCTCACGGTTACGCAGATCACGCAGCTGCGTCGTTCGCTCGGCCAGGACACCAAGTACCGGGTCGCGAAGAACACCTTCATCAAGAAGGCCGCCGCCGAGGCGGGCATCGAAGGTCTGGACGACCTGTTCTCCGGCCCCACCGCGCTGGCGTTCATCGGCGGCGATCCGGTGGAGGCGGCGAAGTCCCTGCGCGACTTCGCCAAGGATCACCCGCACCTGGTGGTCAAGGGCGGCGTCATGGAGGGCAAGACGCTCTCCGCCGCGGAGATCACCAAGCTCGCCGACCTGGAGTCGCGCGAGGTGCTGCTGTCCAAGCTCGCCGGCGCGATGAAGGGCAACCTGACCAAGGCTGCGGGCCTGTTCCAGGCCCCGCTGTCCCAGGTGGCACGGCTGGCCGCGGCGCTGCAGGACAAGCGCGCGGCTGAAGCACCGGCTGAGGCGCCCGCCGAGGCGTAGCCGTACCCCCGAAATAGAGCCCACAGACCACGTAAGCAGTGAGAGGAAGTACGAAGCATCATGGCGAAGCTGTCCAGTGACGACCTGCTCGACGCGTTCAAGGAGATGACGCTGATCGAGCTCTCCGAGTTCGTGAAGAAGTTCGAGGAGACCTTCGAGGTCACCGCCGCGGCGCCGGTCGCCGTGGCCGCGATGCCGGGCGCCGGTGGCGCCGGCGAGGCTCCCGCCGCCGAGGAGCAGGACGAGTTCGACGTCGTCCTCGAGGCGGCCGGCGAGAAGAAGATCCAGGTCATCAAGGAGGTGCGCGCGCTGACCAGCCTGGGCCTGAAGGAGGCCAAGGACCTGGTCGACGGTGCCCCCAAGAGCGTCCTGGAGAAGGTGACCAAGGAGGCCGCCGAGAAGGCCAAGGAGCAGCTCGAGGGCGCCGGCGCAACGGTCACCCTCAAGTAACAGTTTCCCGCGCCTCGATCCGGGGTGGTCACCCAGCCGGGTGACCACCCCGAGCTCGTAGCCGTACCCCTCCATCCGGGTTTACTGGCTAGGGTATGGCTTCGTCCGATTTATCTTGGCTGTGAGGCGCGTAACGTTGCTAGGCCGAAGTTGCGATTCCATGACTGAGGTGTGGCATGTGGATAAGAGGTCTTCCATCCCGGTTACTGACGCGTTAACTTCATGCCATTACCCGTGGTCAGTAAGCTGCGGTGCGAGTCGTGCGGTCGGCGTTGACCGGTGCGTAAACCGCCAGCGTGTGGGAGGGGCCCGTTGGGCGTCGAGGTGAAAGTCGAGAGTCTGAGCAAGTCTTTCGGCAAGCAGCTGATCTGGGGGAACGTCAGTCTGACGTTGCCCCCCGGCGAGATCTCCGTGCTGCTCGGGCCCTCGGGCACCGGCAAGTCGGTGTTCCTGAAGACGCTGGTCGGGCTGCTTCGCCCGGAGCAGGGCTCCATCTGGATCCAGGGCAAGGATCTGCCCAGGCTCAGCGAGCACGACCTGTACGAGCTCCGCAAGCTGTTCGGTGTGCTGTTCCAGGACGGCGCGCTGTTCGGCTCGATGACGCTCTTCGACAACATCGCGTTCCCGCTCCGCGAGCACACCAAGAAGACCGAGCGGGAAGTACGCGACGTCGTACTCGAGAAGATGGAGATGGTGGGTCTCCTCGGCGCCGAGAAGAAGCTGCCCGGCGAGATCTCCGGCGGCATGCGCAAGCGCGCCGGCCTGGCCCGGGCCCTGGTGCTCGACCCCGAGATCATCCTGTTCGACGAGCCGGACTCCGGGCTGGACCCGGTGCGTACGGCGTACCTCAATCAGCTGATCGTCGACCTCAACCAGCAGATCGAGGCGACGTTCCTGATCGTGACCCACGACATCAACACCGCCCGTACGGTGCCGGACAACATCGGTCTGCTCTACCACCGGCACCTGGCGATGTTCGGCCCGCGGGAGATGCTGCTCTGCTCCGAGGAGCCGGTGGTACGCCAGTTCCTCAACGCGCAGCGGATCGGCCCGATCGGGATGGCGGAGGAGAAGGACGCCGACGAGCTGGCCGCCGAGGCCGAGTCCGGCGAGGAGCTGGGCACGCTGCCGCCGGTACCGATCCAGCTGACGCCGTCTAACGGCATGCCACGGCGTACCCAGCGGGCGCCGGGCGAGTGGTGCCGTGAGAACGGCGTTACCCCGCCTCCCGGCTCGTTCGGTGGCGACGACTGGGCGCGTGCCCCGCAGCCGGCCGAGGGCACCATGTACGCCAGCCGCTACACCGGCTCCGGTGACCAGGAGACTGTCACGCTGGACCGGAGGGAGAGCTAGATGCCCGGCCCGGTCGCGGTCGCGGCCAGCTCCCTCACCGAGGCCGGTAAGTTCTTCGCCTTCGTGCTCGACACCTTCCGGACGTTTCCCCGCCGGCCGTTTCAGGTACGGGAGCTGATCCAGCAGGCCTGGTTCATCGCGAGCGTGTCGATCGTGCCGGCCGGGCTGGTCGCGATCCCGTTCGGCGCCGTGATCGCGCTGCAGCTCGGGTCGCTCACCCGGCAGCTCGGGGCGCAGTCCTTCTCTGGCGCCGCCAGCGTCCTCGCGGTGGTACGGGAAGCCGGCCCGATCGTGACCGCGCTGATCATCGCCGGCGCCGGCGGCTCGGCGATCTGCGCCGACCTGGGCGCCCGCAAGATCCGGGAAGAGCTGGACGCCATGCAGGTGCTCGGCATCGACCCGATCCAGCGCCTGGTGGTGCCCCGGGTGATCGCCAGCATGTTCGTCGCGACCCTGCTCAACGGCCTGGTCAGCGTGGTCGGCGTGGCGGGCGGCTACTTCTTCAACGTCGTGATGCAGGGCGGTACGCCCGGCGCGTACC
>JBOGDF010000240.1:0-8705 GCA_050701635.1 Micromonosporaceae bacterium
GGGCCGCTCGTCTGAACGTCCGGACGGGTCACCGATCTTGGCGGTGACATCACCGATGATGAAGACCACGTGGTGGCCCATGCGCTGGAGCCGGCTGGCGATGATAATCGGTACGGCGTGACCGATGTGCACGTCGGGCGACGTGGGGTCGATGCCGTACTTGATGACCATCTGCCGGCCCTCGCCGGACGCCTTCTGGATGGCCTCGGCCATGGCCTCGACGGACGGCATCAGGTTCAGGGACCTTCCGGCGACCAGTTCGGCTTGTTCGCGGGGCGTGAGGTCCGACAGGTCGAGCGAACGCCGCGATGTGGTTTCGGCGAGCAGGTCAGCGACGGCGCCGTCATAGGCGAGGTCAGCTGTGTCGAGGATGTTCATCACTCGGCTGACGGACTCGCTGAGGCGGCTCATGATGACGGTTCGCTCCTCGTCGGTTCGACGTTCTTGGTCGCTTGACGGACGGCTGTCACGCTACCCGGTGGGTCGGCGCCCGCCGCCCGAAAACCCCGGTCATAGACAGGTACGCCGAGACGCGCCTGGGGTCGTCCGGTTGTGACGCTGACGAGGCTGCGCATCCAGGGTTTGAGCGGTCGGCCGGCACGTATGGTAGCGATCGCCATTCGGAACAGGGCTCCAAGTGCGTACCGGCGCGTGCCACGTTGGACCGCCGCCTCGACCTTGTGTGAGGACGCAACGGCTCGAAACGCCGCAGCGGCACGCCGAAGCTGCGACCGCGTCGCCCATGCCGGCGGGTTACTCCGCAGTCCCCGGAGCCTGTCCGCGATCTCTTTGGTGACGCCGGCCCGGTAGTCCTGAGAGATTCCGGGAGTACGCCGATCAGTCATGCTCAGCCCGTGTACGCGGTAGTACGTCAACGGTTCACGCAGCTCGACACCGCGTCCGACCTCGCGTAGCGCGTGGAAGAAGATTTCGTTGCTCACGGGCACCAAGGGTTGAGCGGCCCTCCGATTGACGAGCAGGGTGCTGGTGTTTCCTCCGGCGTGGCGCTGGTCGATGAGAGGGCAGCTGTACCCATCGACCACGTACTCCCAGTGCTGGACCAGAAGTGCCTGCGACCGCAGGTGTGGTGCGCACGCTCGGAGCTTTCCGGTGTGGAACCAGTCGTCGGCGTCGAGCAGCGCGACCCAGTCTCCGGTGCTCACCCGCATGGCGTCGGTCAGGCTCGCGGCGAAGCCCTGCCGTTCTCGGCGGATCACTTTGATCTTGCCGGCCCACCGGTTACACACGGTCGGCGTGTCGTCAGTGGAGCCGTCATCGATCACGACGATCTCGGCGAGCCGGTAGTCGCCGGGCTCCTGGGTCGCGCAACTGGTGATCGCCTGGTCGAGGTACCGCCCGTAGTTATGGCACATGATCACGCACGAGACAGTCGGGACGCTCACGGGTCACCTCCGTAGACCCTGGAGTGGGCGGCGATGATGCGTTGGTGCTCGTCGCGGCGGTGCTCGATGAAGTCGGTGTTGTGGTGCCGTACGCCCGAGACCGGTCGGTCGGTGGCGCGTTCCAGCGCGGCGAGGAACTGCTCACCGAACAGGTACGGGTTCTGGCGTGGCCAGTCGAACCATTCAGGCTCGGTGACCAGCCCCTTGTGCGGCTCGTACTGCTCCCGCAGGTAGCCGACGTCCGAGCAGACCGGTAGCAGGTCGAGGTCGAACGCCAGCTCCAGCTGACCGGAGTGGGATCCCCACAGGTACGGAAGCAACACCGTGTCCGCGCCCAGGCCGGCGTCGATCACCTCGTCGTCGGACGGGTAGGGGCGCATGGTGAGACGTACCCGGGGATCGCTGCGGGCAGCGCTGATGAGCTGAGCCACGCGGCCGTTGGGGTCCGCAAAGTCGGCGGGGCTGAACGCGCGTAGTAGAAGCTGCAGGCGGGCGTCCGGGTCGGCGGTGCCCAGGCTCCAGTTGACGAGAGTCGAGACGAAGTCGCGGTTAGGTCGGGAAGCGCCGAACATGAGGTACCGGCGTGCCTGACTCTGTTGGGTCCGCTGGCGGTCGGCCAACGCCTCGGGTGCGGCGACGTACCCGTGCGGGATGACGGTGATCGGGACCGGCGTATCTACCAGCTCTCGTACGGCAGACACGGAGCCCGGGGTGAGACCGATCCACCGGACGTCGGCCGAAGCGAGCAGGCGGAGCCGCGCGCTCAGCTCGTCCTCCCCAGTGAACATCGGCTCGACATCGTGGGCCGTGAACACGACACGGATGCCGTCGGCCGTGCACGCGTCAAGGAGACGCCCGAGGCTCTCGATGTCCTCGAACTCGACGTGATGCAGGTGCAGGACGTCGAGCCACTGCAACGGCCGGTGCGCCAGGAGCCAGTCGGCGTTGACAGTGGTGGGCACGGTGTCGCCGCTCGGTAGCTGGGTGCCGTTGACGATGTGGAAGTCCTCGCAATGAAGCTTCCGCACATACGGCGTGCGCGAGGGGAGGTGCACCACGCCCAGTCCGCGACCGATGTGCCCACCTTCCAGTTCCACCATCGGTCTACTCCGGCCGGAGGTCGACGAGCACAAGCTGCGTTGTCATGCCGCCGCTGATGTCGTCGCTCCGGGTGAGACCGGCATGGAGGATCCGGAAACCGGCGAATTCCAGTAGCGACTGGAACTCGTCGCTGGCCCACTCGCGTACATGGCTGGGATTGCGGGGAGGTCCGGGATCGGAGTAGCCGCTACGCCGCTCACGAGCCGGTGTCGACAGCACGGCGACGGCGGCACCACCCTTCAGCAGACCGTGGATCATCGTCAGCGCCGGCACGGGATTGAGTAGGTGTTCGAGCACGTCGGAGCAGACGACAACGGACCTTTCCAGCAGATGGGAGGCGATCGGCAGGTGCTGCGTGGTCTCCAAGTCGGCGTGGATCCACGTGCCGAACGGCAGGTTGTCCCGGCACCAGGTGAGGTTCTCGCCGAAGTCGACTCCGATGTACGCCCAGGTCGGATGCGTGGTGGACAGCGACAGGAGCTTTCCGGCGCGGCCGCATCCGATGTCGATGATGGCGTCGTGTCCGCGAGCGAGTGCCTGGTCGGCCGTGTACGGATACACGTCCGGCTGCCAGACGGCGTCGGTGGTCTCATCGACGAAGTACTCGACGCATTCGCGGCTGCGGTAGCCGGCGCGGATGAAGTAGGTGGCGGGGCCTCCGACTTGTGTCGCAGTTGGGTTCGTGGTGGTGGACATCGTGTGCCTCCTCATCGTGGCCACAGGGCAAACAGGTCGACGATCCGGTCGGTGAGCTTGCCTCGGAGTGCTTGCCACTGGGCGCCTCCGGCGCGACGCGCGTCGAGGGCGCGGTCGTACTCTCGTCCGTCCACTTCGGGCAGGCAGGCGTACAGCTGCAGGATTGCCGAGCAGTCCTCATCGGCCGCGAGGTCTGGATCCTCGGTGAGGAGCGCGCGTATCGCCTCCGGGCGCATCGCCGCGTCGACACCAGATCCGGGGATGCTCTTACTCATCTTCGGCATCCCGGATAGTCCGGGGATCATCTTGGTGTAGATGCCGGCGAGCCGGTCGGCCGGCATGCCCCAGCGGTGCGCGGCGCGCTTCGCGAGGGCGACGTACTTGTGCTCATCGACGCCGAGCGAGACCAGGACGTGGTGACCGCTCTGCACGAGGTGGATGAAGTCGGCGGCCATGAGCAGCATCGACTGCTTCATCCGGAAGCTGACCTGTTCGAAGACACCGTGTGCCCGGTACAGCCCGGCGAGATCTTCCTCCGCCCACAGGAAGTCCTCGTCCTCCATGTGCCGTGACAGCAGGTACGCCGTCGCGAGCACGTCGGTCTCACCCTCCTGTCGCCGCAGTACGCCGCGCCCAGGGTCGAACCCGAGCCGCAGCACGAACTCCTCGTACCGGTCGGCAAGATCGCGGACGGTGTCCAGCGGCGTACGGCGAGCGTTGTAGGAGTCCAGGTCGCCGAGCACGATCTGTACGGCGAGGCCCGCCTGCTGCAGCCCGATCGCGCGCAGCAGTTGGAACAGGGTGCCGGCATGCGGCGGACCACCGAGTCCAATTCCGGTCGTGACGATCGCCGGCTCCCCAGCGGACACCGCCGCGGCGAACTCGCGAGCGCCGGTGTGGCACATCCACTTCGCGCGCAGGTCCTCGGCCCTCAGCTCGGCCAGCTCGAAGTCGATGGCGCTCAGTTCAAGCCGTTCGTACTGGTTCAGCCCGATCAGGCGTTCGTAGTACGCGCTATCGAACTTCATGCGACTCCCTCCTCGTAGTTGATGTTGGGAACGAGGTGCACGATCGCTAGCTCTTGACGAGTGAGCACGACATCTCCCTCCCAGGGCCGGTCCCCACAGATGTCTGCTCCGTGTCGTCAAGCAACGACCACAGCTCTGCGTCGGACCCACCGGTCGCGCGGATGAATGTGATGAGTACGTCCAGGGCCGCGTCGGATGAGACGACGTGGCGGGCACGTTTTACGCCGTCAGAGAAGCTCGTCGCCACGCCCGACACCGTCATGAGAAGTGCCGCATTGAGTGCCACGGCATCGGCTGCCCCGCTGGTTCCGCGCCCTGCGAGTACGCGCAGCGCCCTGGAGACGTTTCGCCGGGCGTCGCCATGTTGGGCAACTGACGACGGCTCGAAGGGATGCCCGGCCACGGCCGTCGTCAGCGACGCGGCGATGTCCAGGTCCGGGGCGCCGCTGACCAGACGGCACGTGCGAACGGTCCCACCCGGCAGCAGCTCATCGACGTGCCGCCCACCGGGCATCTCGGAGCTGACGACGGAAATGTCAGTCATCCCGAGGCTGGTGAGCAGAGCGGCGGACGTGCCCACAGCGGGGTGCGCCAAGCCGTACACGAAGGAGTCGCACTCAATGGGGCTCAGCAGCGCGGGCAGTCCCAGGCTCAGCGCGTGAATCGATTGGAACCGCCCGCCGTACCGGTGGTCGAACTCGGGTATCCGGTCCTCGATGGAGAAGAAGCCGAAGCCAAGCTCCACGGTGAGCGCACACATGTCCTCCGCCGGTACGCGGACGCGCAGCGCTCCGACGTGTTGCATGAAGTCTCGCGAGCCAGTCACCGATGACGCGCTGTGCGACCCGAGTTTCGCGACGTGGGCCCCGCCCGCGGCGGCGACCAGCGAGGCGGCCGTACTGATGTTGAAGGTCTTGAACGCCTTCTTGCCGCTGCCGGTGTAGCCGACAACCCGGGCCCGCTTGGGAGGGCGATGCTGCGGTACGGGCTGGTCGAGGGACAGCGCCGCCCGGACGGCGGCTTCAACCTCGTCGGGCCGCGGGCCTCGCAGCAGTAAGCCGGTCAGGACACTTCCCAGCATCACATCACGTGCCGGGCCGGGTGGCAGCGCGAGCAGGTGCAGCAGCCCCTCGTACACCTGCTCTGGCGGGATGTCCGCGGGATCGCTGATCCGGTGCGGGAGCGCGGCAGCCAGCGTGGTCATGAAGATCCTCCTCGTCACGCGTCGATGGCCAGCAGGACCCGAAACGGGCGGGTGGACGCCGGGCCTCCGAGGTCGTCGAGTGCGAGCGGAAGCTCAGGTAGCCGATACCGGGCCTTGGTCAGCAGCGCCGGCCAGTCGGTGCTCGTCGCCAACAGGCGGATCGCGTCGCGGAAGTCGTCCCTGCCGGCCGCACGGCAGTACGAGAACGAGCCGCGGACTGTGATCGAGCGGCGAAACAGGTCACGCACCGGCACGGACAGTGCGACGCCCGGGTCGTAGGCGTTCTGAACCAGCACCGTCCCGCCATCACGGACGGAGCTGAGAGCTTGGCGCAGTGGCCCGTCGTCGCGGCCCGTGGCGGCGTCCACCACGGCATCGCAGGCGGGAAGTGCGTCGGTGCAGGGGACGGTGTCGACATCAAGCACGTGGCGGAGCTCGCTGGCGCGATGCGGATCGCGTACGAGCAGATGGACGTTCCAGTCGGCCGCCATGGCGCACGCTGCCGTACAGACGGCGAGGACGCCGGAGCCGATCACTCCCAACTGACCCGGCGGCATGTCCAGGCCGCACCGCACCCCGTGCAGCGCGACCGCCATCGGGTCGGCAAGAACCCCGTACGCCGGATCCGTAAGGCCATGCAGGTCGACGACGTTGGGCACCGGTGCCAGGACGAGTTCACCGAGGCCACCGGGGAGGTCCCAGCCGATCCGGCGCAGCCTTGGACAGAGCTGGATCTCGCCGCGCAGACAGCGTGAACAGGCTCGGCAGGGAACCAGCGGATCGACCGCGACGAGTCGGCCGGTCCGCGCGTCGACGCCGACGATCTCGTGACCCGGGTACCACGGATCAGGCATCGGGCCAGACCATCCCGGTCTAAGCTTCGCGCGGTCGCTGCCACACACGCCGCTGTACCGGACGCGGATCACGGTCAGCTCCGGAGTCGGATCGGGGACCGTCACCGGCGCGAGCCGCAGTGCGCCCTCCCGTACCTCCCAGGCCAGGCTCGGATTCATCGCAGGTGCCCACTCGCGAGCAGGGCTGGCAGATCCTCGACCGCGCTGATCGTGAGTCCGGTCCAGGCGGTCTCGCCGTACGACAGCGCCTCCGGGCCACCACGACGGCGTACGCGTACCGCTCGCATACCGGCGTGACGGGCGCCGTCCAGCTCGGAGCCGCCGCCGTCGCCGCAGTAGACGGACGTGGACGGTTCCGTGCCGAGCTGGCCCAGGACCTCCTCGTACAGCTTGGGGTGTGGCTTGGTCTTGCCGGCCCTGCAGCTGAACACGACCGCATCGACACGGGCCGCCAGGTCGGACCCGAGCCAGGCTTCTGCGACATCCGCGGCTACGTCGCTGAGCACGCCCACACGGATGCCCGTCTCGCGCAGCGTCTGCACTGCGTCCAGCACGGTCTGGTCAGCGAGGAGACGGGGTACGGCGAGGCCGCGGAGGCAGTCAGATAGCACGGGCACTGCCGACTGGTCCGCGGCGCACATCGCCGCCAGGTGCGAGGCGATCGCCTGGCGGTTGCCGAGCTGTCCGTTGTGGCGGACTGGCCAGCTCTCCGTCAATGCGTCGTCGACAGCCGATGGCGAGACGTCCATGCACCCAGCCATTAATGACACAGCGCGAAGCCGGTCGGCTGTGCGTGGCGCTGCCACCAGCGTCCCGAAGAGATCGAGGACGACGGCTTGGATACCATCGCTTGGCCTCGCCATGACTATGTCTCCCTTGGCTGTTGTCCGCGTTTCGCTCCGACGAGGAGGGCACGCAACTGACCGTGGAGACAGCGTCACCCGAATGCCGGCGGCCGAGAATGTACGCACATCGCACCCGCACCGAACCGGCACCGAACTTCGTCAGGGGACGGCTCGGTGACCGCGAGCCGCGCTGTCATGATGGGCGACATGATGGAGCTGAACGGCAATCCGGTCTCGCCCGAGGACCTTCGCTCGCTTGCCCTGTGCAATTACGGGCACTTCACCTCGATGCGGGTGGAGGAGAAGCGGGTGCGCGGCCTCGCCCGCCATCTGGAGCGGCTCACCCGCGACTGCCGGACGATGTTCGGTGCCGAGCTGGACCCCGACCGGGTCCGCCATCTTGCCCGTCGCGCGGCCGAGGCGTCTGAAGGTGCAGTCGTCATACGGGTGACCGTGTTCGATCCCTCGCTGGACCTAGGCCATCCCGCAGACGCCAACCAGCCGCAGATCCTGGTCACCACGCGCTCGGCCAGCACTGGGGACCTACCGCCGGTCAGGCTCGCCACGACGCGCTATGACCGCGACATTCCCGCGGTCAAGCACATCGGCCTGCTCGCCACCCTGTATCACCGGCGCCAAGGGCAGCTCGGCGGCTACGACGACGTACTGTTCGTCAACTCAGATTCCCAGGTGTACGAGGTAGCCACCTCCAATATCGCCTTTGTCGACGGCGATCGAGTGGTGTGGCCCGCAGCGGAATGTCTGCCGGGGGTCACGATGCACCTGATCAAGGAGGTCCTGGAGAAGGCAGGCATCTCTTCCGAGGACATCCCGATCAGCCCGGACGAAGTGTCGCGTTTCCGGGCTGCATTCCTGACCAATGCGGCTGTCGGTCTGCGTTCGGTCGTCGCGATCAACGCCCAGCCGTTCGCGGAGGACATCTCGTTTATGTCACTCCTCCGCAAGGCGTACCTGGCGCTGCCTGGCGACCCCCTCTGACTTGCGCGCTGGGTGCCTATCAGTACACCCTCCGACTACGCTGTCTGGCGATTGGCAAGGATCCGGGCCACAAGGGCGAGGGGGCAAAGCGTTGGCCGCGGTGCAGCGATGGTCGGGCGTCGAAACTCGTGCCCTGCGAGAAGCCAGGCGCATGAGTATCCGCGAGTTTGCCGAGTACCTCGGAGTGAGCGAGCGCGCTGTGTCGAAGTGGGAGGCACGTGGCGACCAGATCTCGCCCCGTCCCGACACCCAGGCGATGCTGGATACCGCACTCGAGCAGGCCGGCGCCGATGTCCACGGCCGGTTCAAACTGCTGATCAACAGCGGGTCCGTGAGCGGTGCGGTCGAGCCTGGCTCCTCGGACCCAGCGGCCTCGCCGGACACCGATGGCCCAGTTCTGGTGCGCCACCCCGCTGACGGGAAGACGATGGCTCTCGTCGCCGCTGGCGTGTCGCGTGCCACGGTGATGGGACCACCGGTTTGCCACGAGCTTGGGACCGGCTCGGGCTCGGGTCGCGGGCCGTGTGGTGATGGTGGCCTACCGGCTGGCGGTGGTCAACTTTCGGGTCGGGCTG
>JBOGDF010000241.1:0-8704 GCA_050701635.1 Micromonosporaceae bacterium
GGGCGGTGCTGCGCGGGGTCGGGCTGCTGCTGCTCGCCGCCACCCTGGCCGCGGCGTGGTTCGGCACCGACGTCACCGCCACCAACCCCGCCCCCACCTGGCTGTACGTCTGGCTCTGGGTCGGCCTGGTGCCGGCGTCGGTGCTGTTCGGGCCGGTGTGGCGGCTGCTCAACCCACTGCGTACGATCGCCGCCGCGATCAACCGGCTCGGGGTGCCGACCCGCGAGCTGCCGGCGGCGGTGGGCTACTGGCCGGCGGTGGCCGGGCTGCTGGTGTTCGTGTGGATCGAGCTGGTCTACCGCTCGGCCGGCTCCCCGACGACGGTCGCGGTGTTCGTCACGGTCTACTCCCTGGTCCATGTCGCCGCCGGCGCGGTGTACGGGCAGCGCTGGTTCGACCGCGGCGACGGCTTCGAGGCGTACTCCACGCTGCTCGGGCACCTCTCACCGCTGGGCCGCCGTGACGACGGCCGGCTGGTGCTGCGCAACCCGCTCGACTCCCTGGACTCGCTGCGGCCCGCGCCCGGGCTGGTCAGCCTGATCTGCGTACTGCTGGGCTCCACCGCGTTCGACGGCCTGACCCGCGGGCAGCTCTGGGGCGACCTGGTCGTCAGCTACGGCCGGTCGATCACGGGCTACCTGCTGCTGGGTACGGCGGGGCTGCTGGTCTGCGTGCTGTTCGTCCTGCTCAGCTACACCGCGGCGGTACGCTCCTCGCGCCACTGCGCCCCCGAGTACGCCGACGGCATCACCGACCGGTTCGTGCACTCCCTGGTGCCGATCCTGCTCGGCTACACCGTGGCCCACTACTTCTCGTTCGCGCTGTACGAGGGCCAGGGCGGCTACCTGCTCGCCACCGACCCGCTGGGGCGGGGCTGGGACCTGTTCGGGCTGGCCGGGCAGCAGATCAACTACACCCTGGTCGGGCCGGCCGCGGTGGCGCTGATCCAGGTCGGCGCGATCGTCGCCGGGCACGTGCTCGGGGTGACCGCGGCGCACGACCGGGCGATGGCGACGTACGAGTTGCGGAAGCGCACCGAGGGGCAGCTCGGGCTGTTGTTGATCATGATCGCGTACACCATCGGCGGCATCACACTCGTGGTCGGCACGTAACTTCGCCAGCCCCGGCGCAGGGCCGTAGCATCGGCAGCATGCCGACCAGCGTGCGAAACAACCCAGAACGCCACCGGTACGAGGTCTCTGTCGACGGCACCGTCGCGGGGTTCGCGGCGTACCGGACCCGACCCGGCATCGTGATCTTCACCCACACCGAGATCGAGCCGGCGTACGAGGGCCAGGGGCTCGGTACGAAGCTGGCGCGCGCCGCGCTGGACGACGTACGGGCCAACGGGCTCGAGCTGCTCCCGCTGTGCCCGTTCATCGCCGGCTACATCGAGCGGCACCCCGAGTACGCCGACCTGGTGGTGACCCCCGAGGAGGCACAACGCCGCTAACGGCCGCCGTACTGTAAGTAGATCTTGGTAGTTGAGTGCTGGATTCTGACACTCAACTACCAAGATCTACTCGTCGTGGCTACTCGGCGACGTCCACCCCGGCGGCGGCGGTGCGGCGGCGGCGCGCCACCACGTACATCGCGGCACCGGCGGCGATCAGCGCCAGACCGAGCCCCGCGGCCAGCGCGATCTTGCTACCGGTGGTGGGCAGGCCACCGCCGCCACCGGTCTCGCTGGCGGACGGGGTCGGCTGCGTCGACGGCGACTCCGACGGCGACTCCGAGGCGCTCGGCGAGGTCGACGGCGACGCGGAGTCCGACGGCGACGGCGACGGGCCGGTGCCCTCGCCAATCAGGTCGATGCCCTTGTGGCCCAGGCTGCGCGGCGGGTTGTGCGGGTCCGGCGCGCCCTCGGTGGAGTGCACCAGGTCGACCGGCACCCGGCCGTCGGTGCCGCTGGCACCGACCATCGCGTGCTTCTCGGGCGACGAGGCGATCCCCGGCCCCTCGACCCAGGCACCGTCCACGTTCACCGGCCGGTACGGCTGCGCCGCGAGGTTGCCCTGGTCCAGGAACGTCAGCGTGCTCTTCCCGGCGTCGTTGTGGTGCGCCACGATGAACGACTTCAGCTCCGGGGCGTACTGCCAGTCCGCGGAGAACGCGTTGGCGACCATGAAGCTGCGCGAGTTGGCGTCGGTCTTCGCCTCCCAGCCGTCCTTGGTGAACGCCTCGACGCCGACCTGGAACGTCGGGTCGGACGAGCGCCACGCGAACTGCCCCGCGCCGTTGTCCAGCGCGCCGGCACCGGTGGTGTCGGTGAAGATCAGGTAGTACTGCCCGTCCTTGAACACCACGCTGGGCTGGCCGGCGCCGTACTTGTTCGGGCGGCTCACCTGGTTGGACGGCGTGATGATCGGCTGACCCGCGTTGAGCCGCGTCCAGTTCAGCCCGTCGCTGCTGGTGGCGACGCCGATGCTGGTGACGCCGTCGTCCTTCGCGGCGCCGTAGTACATGAAGTAGATGCCGGCGTCGTTGCGTACCACCGACGGGTCGCAGACGTGCTGGTCGTCGAAGCTGCCGGTGCCGGTGCCCTCGAAGACGATCTGGTGCTTGGCGCTGCCACCCGGTACGTGGAACGGACCGTCCAGGCTCTCGGAGACGGCGTACAGGATGTCGTCGCCGCGGACCTTGCCGTTCGGGTCGGCGCCGCACCACCACATCCGCCAGATGCCGCCGTCTTCCATGATCGTCGGTGCGTAGTCGTACACGCTGCCCTCGGCGATCTTGCCGCCGCTGGACCGGTAGTTCTCGGTGCCGAGCTCTGCCGGCTCGGCGAGGCCGGTGCCGGCGGTGGCCGCGAGCAGCCCCGCGGCGAGTACGCCGCAGGCGGCCGCGCGCAGCGTCCAGCGCCGGCTCTGATTGCCGTAAGACATGAAGTATTTCCCCCGTTGTCGTGGGTTTCGGGCCCACGCGCAGGGTAACCAGCTAAGTCACCCGATGCCTTACCCGACCCGGGCGATGTGAGCTACGACGCGTCGAACGTTATGAATGCTTTACCGCCGGTTTCGGGTCGGCCACTACCCGTGCTCGTCGCCCAGCATAAGCTCGGCGATCCGTACGTCGGTCGGGGTGGTGACCTTGATGTTGCGGTCGGCCCCGTCGAGGTAGAACATCTCGAACCCGGCGAGCACCACCAGCGTGCCGTCCTCGGTGGCGACGATCCCCTCGCGCGCGGCGTACTCGTGGCCTTCGATCAGATCGGCCTTGCGGAACCGCTGCGGCAGCTGCACGTTGCGCAGCTTCGACCGGTCCAGCGCACCCGTCACCTGGCGCGCGTCCGGGTCCACGTGCACCACCGTGAACGGGATCGGCAGCAGGTAGCCGATGTTGTCGTGCGGCGCCGCGATCAGCGCCCGGAAGTCTTCGGCGGACACCATCGGGCGGGCGGTCTCGTGCAGCAGGATGTGCTCACCCCGGCAGTGCGCCAGCAGCGCCCGGATCGACTCCTGCCGGCTGCCGCCGGGCGGCACGTACGTCACCGGCTTGGTCAGGTGCGCGGCGACCAGCCGCTCTGTCTCCTCCCGCCAGCCCTCGGGGTAGTTGAGCACCACCTCGTCGATCTCGGCCACCGCCTCGATCGCGAGCAGCGAGTACGCCATGATCGGCTTCCCGTGGACCGACACGAACTGCTTCGGCTGGCCGGCGTCGATCCGGGTGCCGGTGCCGCCGTTGGCGAGCACGAGACTGAACATGGCTCCATCCTCGCAACCGCGGCCGCACGCTCGGCACCCACCGCACCAATTTTGACCGAGGCTGCGCCCCGGTGCGGCAGGATGGCCGGATGCGCAATCTCCGCGGGCCGGTGTTCCGACCCGGCGACCCCGGGTACGACCGGCTCACCACCGGCTGGAACACCCGGATCCGGCACACCCCGGCGCTGGTGGTCGCCGCCGCCGACGCCGCCGACGTGGCGACCGCGGTGCGCTACGCCGCCGACCACGACCTGCCGGTGCGGGCGCAGGCCACCGGCCACGGTGCGCTGGCTGCCGCGAGTGACGGTCTGCTGATCCACACCGGAGATTTCACGGGGGTACGGGTGGAGCCCGGCCGGCGTACCGCCGAGGTCGTGGGCGGCACCCACTGGCAACAGCTGCTGGACGCCGCCGACGGGCACGGGCTGGCCGGCCTGTCGGGCAGCGCGTCCTTCGTCGGCGTCATCGGGTACGCCATCGGCGGCGGCGCCGGCTGGCTGGCCCGCCGGTACGGCCTGTGCGCCGACACGATCGAAGCCGCCGAGCTGGTCACCGCGGACGGCGTACGGCGGTGGGTGGACGCCGACCACGAGCCGGAGCTGTGGCGGGCGGTACGCGGCGGCTACAGCACCGCCGGCATCGTGACCGCGCTGCGACTCCGACTGGTGCCGGTGCCCCGGGTGTACGCCGGCGCCCGCTCCTGGCCGTACGCCGCCGCGGGCGACATCCTGCCGGCGTACCGGGAGTGGGTGGTGACGGCGCCGCGCGAGGTGACCTCGGCGATCACGTTCATGCAGTATCCGGACGCGCCGCAGCTGCCCGACGCGCTGCGTGGCCAGACGGTGATCCAGTTCCGTGCCTGCGCGTCGGAGCCCGCCGACGGGCCGGAGCTGCTGCGGCCGATGACGGAGCTGCCCGGCGCGGTGCTGGACACGTTCCGGGCGATGCCGTACCGGGAGATCGGTACGGTCACCAACGACCCGGAACGGGCGATGCCGCGTACCGGGCACTCGGTCGCGGTCAGCGCGGTGCCGGACGAGCTGGCGGAGCTGGCGCGGCCGGGCGGGCCGTACCTGCTGTTCGAGGCGCGGCACGTGGCCGGTGTGGTCAGCGAGAGCCTGCCCGGGTTCGGCGCGGAGTTTCTGGTCTTCACGATGGCGGTCACCCCCGACGACGCCAGCCGCGCCGCCGCCGCCGAGCTCGGCACCGCGCTGCAGCAGGCCACCGCGGGATCGGTCAGCGGCGGGAACCTGCCGAGCTTCATCCTGGCGCCGCCGGACCCGGCCACGGCGGCGGAGACGGTGCGCGCCGCGTACCCCCGGAAACATGCCGAGTGGCTGCGGACCGTGACCGCGCCGCACGACCCCAAGCGGCTGCTGCGCGGCGACCGCGGGCTCGGCTGAGCCGGTGGCGCGGACCACCACCGGGGATCCCGGGGGTGGCACGAAGGGGGGACACATAGGGTGACGACGGCCAGTTAATCTGACGCACGTCAGCAGGGCGGAGCACGCGCCACCGCAGCGCGGAGGGCTCACAAACGAAGGAGAACGGCCCGTGAGCGAGGGTTACTACGAGGACTACGCCGACTTCGACGGTGACGGTCAGCTGGACGACCTGCAGGTCGAGTCCAACGAAGACGGCAGCACCACGTACATGGTCAGCACCGACGAGGACAGCACCGCCGAGATCGAGGTCACCGACGCCGACAGTGACGGTGTGTACGACTCCGGCACCGACAGCGTCGAGATGGACACCGACAACGACGGTGTGTACGACGCGTCGTACTGACCCATCGAGCCGCTACCGATGGCCGGGCCCCGCACGGGGACCGGCCATCGGTGCGTCTATGGCTTGCGGAACGTAATCGCGACGCCGTTGGCGAGCACCGGCTGCCGGTACGAGTAGCCGATCCCGACCGCGCCGGTCTGGCTCTCGATGCCGACCGCCGCCAGGCTGCCCAGCTCGTCCGGGCGGGCGGCGTAGAGCTCGGCGTAGTGGAAGGTGACGGTGCCGTTCTCGCCCAGCACCACGGAGAACGTGACCCGGTGCGAGCGGTACGAGTACATCGCGACGTTGCGCCACTCGATCACCACCTGCCGGTTCGGCGCGGCGCCGACCACGGAGGTACGCACCGACGCGTACGAGTCGACCACCATGTCGTTCCAGAACGGCGCGATGATGCCGTTCGGGCCGGCCGGGGTCGGCAGCGGGTTGTAGGTGTAGCCCTGCTCCTTGGTGTGCGCGGCGACGGTGAGCATCCCGTTGGTGTCCACCCAGACCGCGCTGGTCGGCGTGCCGTACCAGGAGAAGCTGAACGGCAGGTCGAGCTTCGCCACCGCGTCGTCGCCGGTCAGCGGCATCACGGTGCTCGCCGGCACGAACGCCGCCGGCGCGTCCACACAGGAGTAGCCGTACGTGTCGGTCTTCTGGTCCAGCGCGACGTCCACCACCTCGGGACCGTCCACTGTGACCGGTACGGTGCGCGGCGGCACGCACCGCCCGTTGCCGAGCTTCGCGGTCAGCTGGTAGCTACCGGCGGCGAGCCCGGCGAAGCTGTAGCCGCCGGACGCGTTGGTCGTGGTGGTGGCGCCGCCCGGGCTCAGCGTCACCGTGGCCCCCGCCAGCCCGAGACCGGTGGTGGTGTTGCTGACCGTGCCGGTGATCCCGGGAGAGCCGGACGCGGCGGCGTACCGCGCGGTGTAGGTACTCGCCGTCGCCGGTGCGGTGACCGCGTGACTCTGCGCCCCGCCGTCCGACCAGGACTGGAACCCGTACGACGTCCCGCCGGCCGACTGCGGCGACGGCGCATTGACGCCGACCGACGAGCCCACGATCACCGTCTTGGTGAACGGCGCCGCCGCGGTGGTCGAGCCGGCGGTGAGCTGCAGCCCGGCCGGGTCGGTGGCGAAGGTCAGCGCCACCGTCGTCGGGTCGAGCCGGCGGGTCACGGTGTGGGCCAGCCCGCCGGAGTCGGTGGCGGTCAGCGCCAGCTCCAGGTACGACGGGTACTCGTGGTCCGGGGCGGTGAACGAGCCGCCCGCCACGTCCGGATAGTCCTGCAGGTAGTGGATGTGGCAGTCGGTCGGGTCCGACTCGTGGCAGTGGTAGAGCCGCAGCTGCCAGTCCAGCGCGTTCGCCGGCAGGGTGCCCTGCTGCGGATCGCTGGCGTGGCCGGTGAAGCTGATCGTGTCCCCCACCGTCCAGCTGGTGCCGGCGGCCGGTGTGTCGATGGTCGCGGTCGGCGGCCCGTTGCCGACGGAGATCGGCACCAGCTCGGTGTCGGTCGCGCCGAGCGTGTCGGTCACGGTCAGCTTCGCGGTGAAATTCCCATTCGACGGGTACGTGTGGCTCGCCGTCAGCCCGGTGGCGTCGGTGGTGCCGTCGTTGGTGAAGTCCCAGGCGTACGCCAGCACCTCGCCCGGGTCCGGGTCCGACGAGCCGGTGGCGTTGAACTGCACCGCGAGCGGGGCGGTGCCGGAGTTCGGGGTGGCGCTGGCGACCGCGGTCGGTGGCGCGTTGTTCGGGTTGTAGCGCACCCGCTGGATCGTGCCGCCCTCGATGTTGACGTAGAACAGGTCGCCGCCCGGGCCGGCCTCCAGATCCACCGGGTTGGAGGCGCCGGCCACGAAGGTGACGATGTTCGCCGGGTTGGGCAGCCCGTTGGTGCCGGGCAGCATCGCCCAGATGCAGTCCCGGTTGTAGTCGGAGAAGAACAGCGCACCGCGGTAGTTGGCCGGGTATTCACCGCCGCTGGCCGGGTGAAACGCCACGCCTGAGATCGAGGAGCCGCCGGACGGGCAGGTCTCGTTCGGCACCACCTTCGACCCGTGGTTGTACGTGAAGTACGGCGCCGTCTGCCCCGCCCCGGCGTACAGGTTCTCGCACAGGTTCAGGTTGGCGCCGTCGTAGCTGCCCTGTCGCGCGTTGCCCTCGTAGCACGGCCAGCCGAAGTTGACCGCCGCCGCCGTCGGGCTCACCACCCGGTTGATCTCCTCCCACGTACCCCAACCCACGTCACCGGCCCAGATCTCGTTGGTGCCGGGGCGGAAGGTGAACCGGAACGGGTTGCGCTGCCCGTACGCGAAGATCCGCCGGGCGTTCGCGTTGGTCGTGGTGTTGTACAGCGGGTTGTCCGGCAGCGCGGCGCCGGTCACCGGGTCCAGCCGCAGCAGCGCGCCGTCCAGCCCGGTCGGGTCGGCCAGCGTACGCACGTCCTGGCTGCGCAGCGCGCCGCCTTCCGCGGTCGGCGGGGTGAGCGCCGTACCGGGGGCGCCGGGCGGGTCGCCGCACGGGTTGACCGGGTTGCCGTCCTGGCCCCAGTCGGCCCAGTTGAAGCTGGCGCCGTCGCCGCCGGAGACGTACAGCTTGCCGTCGCCGCCGAACTGCAGGTCGCCGATGGTGTGGCTGGGGTACTGCGCGCACCAGTCGTTGATCAGCACCGTCTCGGCGCCGCCCGCGGCCAGCTTCGACAGCCGCGCGCTCACCACACAGCCGTCGGCGGTGGCGCCGGGCGGGCTCGGGCAGGCGTCTCCCCAGGTCGGGTGGCTGCCGCCGATCGGCGCGTCGTACGTGTAGAGCACGTACACGTACGGGTTGCCGGCCGGGAAGTCCGGCGGTACGGCGAGCCCGAGCATGCCGCGGTCCCAGAAGTCGTGGACCTTCGCCGACAGGTCCGCGTACACCGCCGCGGTGGTGTCACCGAGCCCGTCGAAGACCTTGACCACGCCGTTCTTCTGGGTGACGAACACCCGTCCGTCCGGCGCGAACTCGGCGTTCGTGGGCAGGGTCAGCCCGGAGAACGCGGTCTGTTCCGAGAAGCCGGCCGGCAGGGTCGCGGCGCTGGCGGACGTACCGCCGCCGACCACCACCAGCCCGGCCGCGACCAGTGCACCCAACGCTAGTGTCCTGCGCCAGAGATTGCTTGATGAAGTCCGACGTCCAGGTGGTGGCTCGCAAGGCGGAGGAGGAGCCAGTACCGGTGTTGTACTGGCGACGACGAC
>JBOGDF010000242.1:0-8703 GCA_050701635.1 Micromonosporaceae bacterium
GCCTCGCGCACCCCGGACGGGGCGGGCACCGTACACCTGAAACGGGTTTCCGGGTCTGAGCTGGAAGCCACTGGGTACGGGCCGGGCGGGCCGTGGCTGGTGGCGGGCGCCGAGGCGCTGGCGGGGCTGCACACGGAGGTCGAGGACTTCCCGGCGGTGGCCGAGCGGCATCCGGTGGTGGCGCGGCTGGCGGCGGCCCTGCCCGGGCTGCGGTTGCCGCGCAGCGGGCTGGTGTTCCAGGAGCTGCTGGCCACGGTGTTGCAGCAGAAGGTGACCTGGCAGGAGGCGTCCCACTCCTACCTGGGGGTGGTACGCCATTTCGCCGAGCCGGCCCCCGGCCCGGCCGGTCTGGTGCTGCCGCCGGATCCGGCCGCGGTGGCGGCGACACCCTACTGGGCGTTCCACCGGTACGGCGTCGAGCAGCGCCGTGCCGACACGCTCCGCCGGTGCGCCGCGGTGGCCGCGCGGCTGGAGGAGACGGTCGGGATGCCGCCCGCAGACGCGGCCCGGCGGTTGCGCGCGGTGCCCGGGATCGGGCCGTGGACCGTCGGCGAGCTGGGGCGCCTGGCGTACGGCGATCCGGACGCGGTCAGCGTCGGCGACTTCCACCTGCCGCACCTGGTGTCGTACACCCTGGCCGGTGAACCCCGCGCCGACGACGCCCGGATGCTGGAGCTGCTGGCGCCGTTCGCCGGTTGGCGGGGGTACGTGGTCCGCCTGATCGCCGCCGGCGGCGCCCTGCCGGCCCGCCGTGCCCCGCGCCGCCCACGACGTGCGTTCGCCCGCCACTGATCCTTCGATCCCGAGGAGGTAAGCATGGCCGTCCAGCTCAACCACACCATCGTCCACGTACGCGACCAGCGGGAATCGGCCGAGTTCCTGGCCGACATGCTGGGGCTGGACCCGCCGACCCGGTTCGGGCCGTTCCTGGTGGTGGAGGCCTCCAACGACGTGTCGCTGGACTTCATGGAAGACCCCGACCCGACGCCGCAGCACTACGCGTTCCTGGTCAGCGAAGCCGAGTGGGACGAGATCTTCGGCCGGATCCGGGACCGTGGGCTGACCTACTGGGCCGACCCGACGCGACGCCATCCCGGCGAGTTCAACACCAACGACGGCGGTCGCGGCGTCTACTGGGAAGACCCGAGCGGCCACTTCCTGGAGATCATCACCCGCCCGTACGGCAGCGGCGCCTGAGGCGGCCTAACTGTCGGTCCCGGCCGGTACATTCCCGGCCATGGACTCCGCTGACTACCTGTCCCTGCTGCGCCACGAGTTCGACCGGTTCGCCGCCTGCCTGGACGGCGACCTCACGGCGCGGGTCGCGCACTGCGGCGACTGGACGCTGCACGACCTCGCCGACCACCTCGGCGGCGGCAACCTGTGGGCGGCGACCGCGATCACCGAGCGCCGCGGCGACCTCTCCCCCGATCCCGCCCCACAAGACCACGAAAAACTACGCAGCTGGTACGCCGAGACCTGCGATGTGCTGCTCGCCGCGCTGCACGCCGACCCGCAGACCGAGGCGTGGACGTTCTACCCGCCCCACACCGTGGGATTCTGGCGCCGCCGCCGCTACCTGGAGACTCTCATCCACCGGTGGGACGCCGAGCACGCGCTGGGCGTGACGCCGTCCCTCGATCCCGTACGGGCCGCCGACGGCGTCGCCGAGGTCTTCCAGGTGATGGCGCCGCGTATGGTCGCCCGCGGCCGCGCCACCGCCCCACCCGCAGCGGTACGGTTCACCGCCTCCGACACCGGCGACTCCGTGACGTACGGCCCCGGCGAGCCGGTGGCGACGGTCAGCGCGCCCGCCGCTCAACTGCTGCTGATGCTGTGGGGCCGGCTGCCCGCCGACGACCCGACGATCGCGTGCGACGGCGACCGCGACACCGCGCGCGCCATACTCACCGGCCCGCTCACGCCGTAGCGGCCGGCCGCCGGCGGCGGCTGTCTGCACCGGCGCAGAGGCGCAGGCTACGAGGCGCCTTCCTCGGTGGGCTGCTCGTCGTCGTCCTCGGGCCAGGCGTGGTCCGGTACGCCGGGCGTCGGGTCCCGGGACACGTCGAAGCTGGGCGGTACGCCGTCCTCCCGCAGGTGGCCCGGCACGCCCGGAGTCGGGTCCTTCGCCTTCTCGATCCAGGTCCGATCCGGCGTGAACTCGCGGGGAGTCTCAGTCATCCCAGAAGCGTACCGACCGCCTGCAGACGCCGAAGGGGTCCCCACCACGATGGTGGGGACCCCAGCGACCGGACGCTCAGAGGGTGAGCGTCCAGGTGTCGATGGTGCCGACGTCCTGGGCCGCGGCGTCCTGCACCCGCAGCTTCCAGGTGCCGTTGCGCACCTCGCTGGACACGTCGACGGTGTACGTCTTGTCGATGTTGTCGGTACCGGAGCCGGTCCGGTTGTGCAGCGTGTAGACCGTGCCGTCCGGCGCCACCAGCGAGACCACCAGGTCCCCGATGTAGGTGTGCCGGATGTGCACCTCGACGGTGGAGGTCGCCGACGCGTTGCCGGTGCAACCGGACACCGCGATCGAGGACTCCACAGTGGACAGATCGCCGATCGCCACATCGGTGCCGTTGGTGCCACCGCACGACGGCGGCGGTGGAGGCGGTGTGGTGCCGCCGCCCAGGTTCAGCGTCCAGGTGTCGAGGGTGCCGACGTCCTGGCTCGCCGCGTCCTGCACCTGCAGCTTCCACGTACCGTTGGCGACCTCGCTCGACAGGTTCACCGTGTACGTCTTGACGATATTGTCCGTACCGCTACCGGTCCGGTTGTGCAGCACGTACGACGTCCCGTCCGGAGCGACCAGCGAGACCACCAGGTCACCGATGTACGTGTGCTTGATGTTCACGTCCACCGTCGCGGTGGCCGACGCGTTGCCGGCGCACTCCGCGATCGCGATCGACGACGACACCGTGGTGTTGTCCGGGATCGCCACGTCGGTGCCGTTGGTGGCCGAGCAGCCGGTCGGCGGCGGGGGCGGCGGAGGCGTACCACCGCAGGTTTGTCCGATCACCCGGTACGGGCAGTCCGAGACGTCCAGCAGCTTCAGTACCGCCGCGCGGTTACGCGAGGTCTGAGCCGGGATCACCTCGTCGGGCGGGTAGAAGCCCGGGTTCGCCGACGCCGGGTACATCTCGAACGTGTAACCGAAGATCTTGTGTACGCCCCACAGGTAGTCGTCGATCGACCCGTCGGTGATGTACAGATCCGACGCCTGCTCGGGGGTGTAGTTGTTCGTCGCGGCCATGTCCCGGCCCAGGGTCTGGAACACCCGCGCGTCGTCGGCGGTCATCCCGGTGTCGGTGTCGTTGTACGTGTAGCCGTACGGCCAGAGCACCAGCTCCGAGTACGTGTGGAAGTCGATCGCGGTCTTGATCTGCTGCACCCCGTCGCGTACCCGGGAGCGTACGAAGTCGGCGACCACCTTCACCTCGGGCGCGGACTCGGGCGCCGTACCCCGGTAGGTGTCGGACGACGTACTGCCGGACGAGCCGTTGCAGCAGCCCCACTTGTAGTCCCAGTTGCGGTTCATGTCGGTGCCCACATAGGACGACCCGGCGTTCGGCTGCCGGTTCTTGCGCCACGACCGGTACGAGCCGGTGGCGACGTCGTACTCGGCGCCGTCGGGGTTGAGGCTGGGCAGGATCCAGATCTCCCGCGAGTCGACGTGCCCCCTGATGGTGGCGTCGCTGCCGTACTTCCCGGTGAACTCCTTCATCAGGTAGACCGCCATCTCGACGGTCAGGTGCTCGCGCGCGTGCTGGTTGTGGGTGAACAGCACCTCCGGCTCGGCCTCGTCGACCGCCACGTTGTCGGAGATCTTCAGCGCGATGATGTCGCGGTTCTCGTACGACTTGCCGAGCACCACCTTGCGGGCGATCGACGGGTACGCCGCCACCACCGCGTCCACTTCGGCGACCATCTCGGCGTAGTTGTGGTAGCCGGAGTCCGCCGGCGGGAAGTCGAAGGTCGAGACGCCGTCGTCGGGCGCCTGCTTCGGGATCGCGACGACGCCGAAGCCGAGCCCCTTGATGGCGCGGATCTCGGCCGGTGTCGCGGTGATGAACAGCTTGCCGTCTTCGTAGTAGTTGATCGCGGCGCCGGTGCCCGCGATGGCGGTGCGCTCCGCGTTGAGGCGTACGTGTTCGACCACGTACTCGGCGGTGACGCTCTTTTCGGCGGTAGCGGTCGGAGACGCGCTGCCGATCCCGGACGGGGTCAGCAGCACGCCGGCGGATAAGGCCACGGCGGCCAGCATGATGGTGCGTTTCATTCCAGACCTCCCCAGGTCGATGGCGCGCACACTACCCGCGCGGTCACGCGCCGCACAGACTCGCGCGATCAAGTCACGGGAAACCCCTTCGGGTGTACGGCGCGGAACGAAACAGCCTGTTAGCGTGCTTTCCGGGCCCGCCACCCTCGGCACCGGGAAGGTCTCGTGGATCTCCATCGTCACTGGAAAGTCCGGCTGTACGGACCAGGTCTGCTCCTGCTCTCCGTGGTCTGTTTCTTCTCCCCGCAACTGCTGGCGCTCGTCGGCTACGAATTCGCGTTCGGCAACTGGGTCGGGTACGCGATGGCGGCCGTCTCCCTGCTCTCCGGGATCGTGCTGACCGTCGACGGTCTCAAGGCGTACGCGCTACGAGTCGACGCCGCCGGCGTCATCTGGACCAAGGGAAAGCGGACCGCCGTCTTCGGGTGGGACGACGTGACCCGGATCGGGATCGAGCGCAAGCCCAACGACCGGCAGAACGCCACCCCTACCGTGCTCACCGTCTGGACCCGGGACACCGTCAACTACCCGGTCGACCCCGACATCACGCTCGACGGACTCCGCGGCTACCGGGTCGCGGACGTCGGCGAGCTGGCCGAGCCCGCCAGCGCGGTGGAGACCGCGCTGCGGCGGTACGCCGGCCACCGCTACGCCAGCGCCCACCCGGCCGGGTGACCCGGTGAGCTGGGCTGAACCCACCGCACCGACGGAGCCCAGCCAGGTGAAACGGCCCCCGGGCCCTGAGCCTCGCCCGTGCTGAGTCGGCGCCCCGCCGGTCTGCCATCATGAGAGCCGCTCCGGGCGGCGGGGCTCGAGCAGCACGGAAGGACCGAAGTCATGCAGATCGCGGGCAGCGTAGCGGTGGTCACCGGAGGTGCCTCCGGGCTGGGTCAGGCGACGGTACGCCGGCTGCACGCCGACGGGGCCGGCGTCCTGATCGTGGACCTGCCGTCGTCGGACGGTGAGAAGCTCGCCGCCGAGCTGGGCGCCGAGCGCGCCGGGTTCGCCGCCGCCGACGTGACCGACGAGGCGCAGGTCGCCGCCGCACTCGACGCCGCCGAGGCGCTGGGGCCGCTGCGAGTCGCGGTCAACTGCGCCGGCATCGGCAACGCGATCCGTACGGTCAGCAGGAAAGGCCCGTTCCCGCTCGCCGACTTCGCGAAGGTCATCGGAGTCAACCTGATCGGTACGTTCAACGTGATCCGGCTGGCCGCGGAGCGGATCGCCCGTCAGGAGCCGGTCGACGGGGAGCGCGGCGTGATCGTCAACACCGCGTCGATCGCGGCGTTCGACGGGCAGATCGGGCAGGCGGCGTACGCCGCCTCGAAGGGCGGGGTGGTCGGGATGACGCTGCCGATCGCCCGCGACCTGGCGAGTTCGCAGATCCGGGTGGTCACCATCGCACCGGGGCTGTTCCACACCCCGATGCTGGCCGGCCTGCCGCAGGAGGCGATCGACTCGCTCGGCGCCCAGGTGCCGCACCCGAGCCGGCTGGGCGACCCCGCCGAATACGCCGCGCTGGCCGCCCACATCGTCGCGAACCCGATGCTCAACGGCGAGACGATCCGGCTCGACGGTGCGATCCGGATGGCCCCGAAGTAGCCGCCCCGATCAGGCGCCGGGCAGCTGGCTGTCGGCCGCGTCGGTGGCGGGCACCGCGTAGTACGCGACGCCGTCGTACACCTGGCGGCTGACATCACCGCGAGCGGCGAGCAGCTGCAGGTGCGCGGTGGTCTCGATGGTGGCGAGCAGCTGGTTGAACAGGTCGAGATCGGCGAACCGCCGCTCGTGCCGGGTCCACGGCAGCGCCTCCGCGACCAGATAACCGGTCTCGAGCCCGGCGGCGACAGCATCGAAACACTGCGCCAGCCGGTGGTCGTGGTGAGCCACCAGCTCGTCCACCCGGGCGTGTACGGACTCCGTGACCGGGCCGTGGGCGGGCAGCAGCCGCAGGTCGGGCAGCGCGCGTACCTTCGCCAGCGACGCCAGGAAGTCCCGCAGCGGCTGCTCGCTGGGCGTGATCTCGAAGCCGATCGACGGCGTGATGTGCGGTAGCACGTGGTCCCCGGCGAACAGCAGCCCGCCGTCCAGGTCGGCGAACACCATGTGCCCGCGGGTGTGCCCGGGCGTCGACACCGCCGTGATGTCCCGCCCCGGTACGCCGAGCATGCTGTCCTCGGTGAGCCACTCGTCGGGGAACTCCCAGTCCGACAGGTCGGGGACATCCTCGGCGTTGAAGTCCCGCAGCGGCGCGATCAGCGGCTCGGCACCGGCGAACTGCAGCTGGTCCCACTGCGGCGGCTCCCCAGCGCGGGCGGCGTCGTGGAACGCCTGCAGCCCCGGCTTCTCCCCGACACCCATGCTCACCTTGGAGCCGAACTCGCGGCGGATCGCCACCGCCTGGGTGTAGTGGTCGCGGTGTACGTGGGTGACCAGGAACCGCCCGATGTCGCTGACCCGGTAGCCGACGGTACGCAGCGAGGACTCCAACTGCCGGCGCGACGCCTCCAGCGCCCAGCCGCCGTCGACCAGGGTGAGGTCGGCGCCGGTTTCGATGACGTACACGTTGACCGCGCGCAGCCCGTCGTGGGGCAGCGGCAGCGGCACCCGGTGCACCCCCGGCGCCACCAGGTGGGCGCCGGGTTCGGTCCAGTGCGGCGGTTGCTCCATCACGCGCAGCGTACCCAGGGGGTACGGCGTAACACGGTGTGAGATCACACACCCTCACGCTGGCAACCCGACCCGAAAAGTTCGCGCGCGGTTCACCGCGGCACGGTCGTCACCAAAGCCCGGCTCAATAGCGTCGCCGCGTGCTGTTACGTGGGGTGGCCGGTTCGGTCCTGGTGCTCGTCGGGGGTCTGATCACGACGCCGCTGCCCAGATCCGTCGGCCGTACGGTGTTCACCCCGCTCGCCGACGTCGGCACGTCCATGCCCGGCCGGATGGTGGGGCTCACCATCACAGTCACCGGTCTCGGCCTGCTCGCGTGGGCGTGGCTGGCGCTGGTACGCCGGATGACACGTACTTGCGAGGACACCCAGACCTCCGAGGACACCCAGGGGCGGCTGGCCCAGGTGTGGACCGCCGCCCTGGCCTGGGGGCTTCCGCTGCTGGTCGCCCCGCCGCTGTTCAGCCGGGACGGCTGGAGCTACGCCGCGCAGGGCGCGATGACCTGGCGCGGCTGGTCCCCGTACGTGTTCGGCCCGATGGTGCTGCACGGGCCGATCGTGGACCGGGTCGACCCGCGGTGGCTGGACACCCCGGCCCCGTACGGTCCGCTGCCGCTGATGTGGGGCGCGCTGTCCGCCGGCGTCACCGAGGACCCGTGGGCGCTGGTGATCTCGCACCGGCTGGCGGCGGTCGCCGGGCTGCTGCTGCTCGCCTGGGCGTTGCCGCGGCTGGCGCAGTGGACCCGGCACGACCCGGCGGTGGTCTCCGCGGTGGTGCTGGCCAGCCCGCTGATGCTGGCCCACGGCGTCGGCGGCCTGCACAACGACCTGCTCGTGGTCGGGCTGGCCGCCGCCGCGCTGGTGGTGGCGGAACGGTACGGCTGGGTGGCGGGCGCGGTGCTGGGCGGGCTGTCCGCCGCGGTCAAGCTGCCCGGCGGCGTGGTCTGCGTCGCGGTCGCGCTGTTGACGCTGTCGACCGCCGCGTCGCTGGGTGACCGGTGGAGACGGTTCGCCGGGGTCGCGGTGGTCAGCGTCGCCACGCTGGTCGGGGTGGGGCGGATCGCCGGGGTCGGCTCGGGCTGGATCCACACCCTCGGGGTGCCGGCCGAGATCCGTACGCCGCTGTCGCTGTCCACCCAGGTGGGACGGCTGTTCGAGAGCGGGTTCGGGCTACTCTCGGCCGACGATCTGTCCGACGGCTCGGTGGCGTTCTTCCGGGGGCTCGGCACCGTACTGGCGATCGGGGTCGCGGGGTGGCTGGCGGCGAAGGGGCGGACCGGCGTCCGGGGCTCGGCGGTGCAGGCCGCCGCGGTGGTGATGACGGCGACGTTCGTACTCAGCCCGGTGGTCCACGCCTGGTACGCGCTGTGGTTCATCCCGTTCCTGGCGGCCGTACCGCTGGGCAGCCGGGTGTTCAACGCACTGCTGAATTTCAGCCTGATCGTCGGGCTGACCGCCCCGCTGGACTCGTCCCTGGAAGGCGTCTGGGTCGAGATCATCCTGACCACCACGCTGGTGATCGGGGTCGCGGTACCGCTGCTGGCGAGCACCCGCCGGATCCGCCTGCCGCACCCGCTCCGGCACCGGATACGTACCCCCGCCGAACCCGAACTCCGCGCCGAGGTCTAGGGCCAGTCCTGTAGATCTTCAGTCGGCTGCGACAGGCACCAGACGACGACCGGCGGCGTTGGAGAACCGTCCGAATACAACACCGGTATTCGGACGAACCTCCGCCTTGCCGGACCGCCGCCT
>JBOGDF010000243.1:0-8633 GCA_050701635.1 Micromonosporaceae bacterium
GATCGGCGGCGCCGACGCCGTTGCCTGGGCCGGCGAAGAGCCGGACGGCGGCGCCGCGGCGGTGGTGGCGGCTCGGGCTGGTCGCCCTGCTGGCGGCGCTGCTGCTGGTGAGCGGCGCGGTCTGGTGGGCCGGGCCACAGCCGCTGCGCGCCGCCGGTCCGGTCGCGGTCGACGGCAGCACCGCCGACGCCAGCTTCCAGCTGGGCGACCTGACGGTGCAGCAGGTCCGCTATCTAGATCACCAGGAGCTGCGTTACGCCTTCACCCTGGTCAACCGCGGCATGGTCCCGGTACGGGTCGGCGGCCTCGCCCGCGACAACCCGCACCCGACGCTGATGCGGCTGCGCGGGCTGACACCGCACGGGTTCACGCTCGGCCCGTACGGCACCCGCCGGGTGGTGCTGCGGGTGCTGATGACCGACTGCGAACGGCTCTCCGCCCGCGCCGGCAGCCTGCTGCGTACGGTCCGGATCGACGTACGGGTGCTCGGGCTGGCCCCGCGTACCGCCGAGGTGGCGTTGCCGGAGGCGCTGCGGCTGGGCTCGGCACGGGAAGCCGCCTGCCCGCGCGCCACCTCCGGCAGCCGCTCCCCCGGCTGACCCGCACCACCGCGCCACCGGGCCACCGCACCGCCGCGCCACCGCACCGCCATGCCACCGCACCGCCAGGCCACCGCGCCGCCGCGCCAACCTGCCCACAGCGCCGCCAGGCCACCGCACGCCCGGCCACCCGCGCCGCCACGCCACCGCGCCGGCGGGCCGGCGGGCTGGGTCGAGCCTCTGCAAGATCGCTGTTTGGGGTACGGAACGGCGATTGGCGGCGCCGTTCCGTACCCGAAATGGCGATCTTGCCTTCCAGGGTGACGAGGCACACGCTGTAGTTCAGTTGTGCACAATCGAATGGCTCGCTACCGTTCTTGTCATGGAGGTGGCGTCGATGGTGGATCGACTCGAGCTGGACCGGCAGGTGTGCTTCGCGCTGTACGCGGCATCCCGCGCGGTCACCCACCTCTACCGTCCGGTGCTCGACGCGCTCGGGCTCACGTACCCCCAGTATCTGGTTCTGCTTGTGCTCTGGGAGCGCGGGCCGACCACGGTGAAGGAGCTGGGCACGGCGCTCAGCCTGGACTCCGGCACCCTCTCGCCGCTGCTGAAGCGGCTGGAGAGCGCCGGGCTGGTCCGGCGCAGCCGCCGCGCCGACGACGAGCGCTCGGTACGGGTCGAGCTCACCGACGCCGGCAGCGCGCTGCGGGAGCGGGCGGAGCACGTACCGGGAAAGATCGCCGCCGCCACCGGGCTGGAGCTGGCCGAGCTGGACGCGCTCCGGCGACGCCTCACCGAACTGACCACGACCGTCAACGCACAGCGGCTTGAGCCGTGACAGACAGGGACACCGTGAAGACGCTTTACACCGCGAAGGCCACCGCAACCGGCTCCGGACGGGGCGGGCACGTCCGCTCCTCCGACGAGGCGCTGATCACCGACCTGAGCGTGCCGCGCGAGCTGGGCGGCCCCGGGGGCGACGGCACCAACCCGGAGCAGCTGTTCGCCGCCGGGTACGCCGCCTGCTTCCACAGCGCGCTGCAGCTGGTGGCGCGCAAGCAGCGGATGAAGCTGGAGGGCTCCTCGGTGACCGCCGCGGTCGGCCTGGTGCCGTCGGGCCCGGGCTACGGCCTCACCGTGCAGCTGACCGTCGAGGTGCCCGGCGTCGAGCCGGACGCCGCCCAGGCGCTCGCCGCGGCGGCGCACCAGGTCTGCCCGTACTCCAACGCCACCCGGGGCAACGTCGAGGTCGCGGTGGCGGTGGCCGCATGACAGTCGCCCGCGAGATCCACCTGGCCTCCCGCCCGGACGGCTTCCCCACCCCGGACAACTTCCGGTTCGTCGAGACCTCGCTGCCCGCGGTCGGTGACAACCAGCTGTTGGTACGCAACCTGTTCATGTCGGTGGACCCGTACATGCGGCCGCGGATGGACGATGTGAAGTCGTACGTGCCGCCGTACCAGATCGGCGAGCCGCTCGACGGTGGCGCGATCGGCGAGGTGGTCGACTCCCGGGTGGAGGGCGTCGCGCCGGGCGATCTGGTGCTGCACGGGCTGGGCTGGCGTTCCCACGCGGTGCTCGACGCGAATGCGGCACGGAAGGTGGAGCCGCTCGAGGGGCTGTCGCCGTCGCTGTATCTGGGCGCGCTCGGGATGCCGGGGCTGACCGCGTACGTGGGGCTGCTGGACATCGCCGAGTTCACGCCGGGCGACACGGTGTTCGTCTCGGGCGCCGCCGGCGCGGTAGGCAGCATGGTCGGGCAGATCGCCCGGCTGCGCGGCGCCACCCGGGTAATCGGTAGCGCCGGCTCGGCGGCGAAGGTCGACTACCTCACCGACCGGCTCGGCTTCGACGCCGCCTTCAACTACCGCGACGGTGAGGTCGGCAAGCTGCTCTCCGACGCCGCCCCGGACGGCATCGAGGTGTACTTCGACAACGTCGCCGGAGACCACCTGGAGGCGGCGATCGCGGCGATGAACCCGTACGGCCGGATCGCGCTGTGCGGCTCGATCTCCGGGTACAACGAGACGGCGCCGGGCATCCACAACCTGCGGCAGGCGGTCGGCAAGCGGCTTCGTCTACGCGGCTTCATCGTGTTCGACCACTACGACCGGTTCCCCGACCTGGTCAACGAGGTCGGCGGCTGGCTACGCAGCGGCGACCTGATCGCCGACGAGACGGTCGTCGACGGCCTCGACAAGGCGCCCGACGCGTTCCTCGGCCTGCTCCGCGGCGAGAACACCGGCAAGATGATCGTCCGCCTCGACGGGTAGCGCCCGGTCCGGCGGCGGGCGGTGGGGCGTTGTCCACTGTGCGTCAGGGAAACCGGTTCCCCGTGCCGCACAGTGGACAACGCCTCTCGCAAGAGCCGCGCTACCAGCGGAATGTGCCCGCTCGCGGCGCCGACTTAGCGGGAATCGGACATTCTTGTCTGATTGGCACCTAATGTGGCCTAGGTCATAGTTGGCCGCGGAGTGCGACTACTCAGAGTCACAGAAGCCCTGACCGGTCCACGGTGGCCAGCTCGCCTACACGGCTGGATTTACATGGCCGTAACACGCGGCCTGGCTGGTGAAACGTCCGATTTCGGGCACCGTGCCCCGGCGGCCCGGCCAACCCTCGTACGCCGACCACACAGCGTCGCGGGATTTCGGCGGGCTCGGGCACGAAATCGCGAAACCGCTGCTCACGGGCTTGCGGATATTCGAAGTTGATCTTGGTGCCTGCTAGCTTCGATGCACATGTCACCACCCGAGCCCTCCCATACCGTGGGCCCCGCCCCGACGCCGGAAACCCCGGCGTACGAGCCTCCTAAGCCGGACGACGGCGCGGAGCTGTGGCGGATGGCCCGAGATTCGCAGACGCTCGATCTCAACTCTCCGTATATGTACCTGCTCGGCGCGTCGCACTTCGCCGAGACCTCCGTGATCGCCCGGGTCGCCGGCCGCCCGGTCGGCTTCGTCTGGGGCTACCGCAGACCGGACGCGCCGGACACCCTCTTCGTCTGGCAGGTCGCCGTCGATCCCGCGTACCGCGGCCGGCGCCTGGCACACGGCATGCTCGCCGCTCTCGTTGACCGGCTCGAGCCGCGCTACCTGGAAGCCACCGTCACCCCGGACAACCTCGCCTCGGCCGCTCTGTTCACCGGCTTCGCCCAGCAGGCCGGGGCACCGCTGGACACCACGCAGGTGCTCTTCGACGCCAGCCACTTTCCGGCCGGGGCCACGCACCAGCTCGGGGCCACGCACCAGCCCGAAGTGCTCTTCCGGATCGGACCGCTCACCAGCTGACCAGGACCGCCAGATGACCAAGGGGAGGACCATGAACGTCTTCGAGAGTCTCGAATCGGAAGTACGCAGCTACTGCCGCGGCTGGCCGACCACCTTCACCACCGCCACCGGCAGCCGGCTGTACGACGAGCACGGCCGCGACTATCTCGACTTCTTCGCCGGCGCGGGCACCCTGAACTACGGACACAACCACCCGCTGCTGAAACAGGCGCTGATCGACTACCTCACCAGCGACGGAGTGACCCACTCGCTGGACATGCACACCGCCGCGAAACGCGAGCTGCTGGAGACCTTTCAGGAAAGGATCTTGCGGCCTCGCGGCCTGGACTACAAGCTCCAGTTCCCCGGGCCGACCGGCGCCAACTCCGTGGAGTGCGCGCTGAAGCTGGCGCGGAAGGTGACCGGGCGGGAGACCGTACTGTCGTTCACCAACGCGTTCCACGGGATGTCGCTCGGGGCGCTCGCGGTGACCGGCAACTCGATGAAGCGGCGGGGCGCCGGCGTACCGCTGCAGCACTCGATGCCGATCCCGTACGACGACTATCTGGACGGGCAGACTCCGGACTTCGTCTGGCTCAAGGCGCTGCTGGAGGACAGCGGCAGCGGGCTGGACACCCCGGCCGCGGTGATCGTGGAGACGGTGCAGGGCGAAGGCGGCGTCAACGTGGCGCGCTTCGAGTGGCTGCGCGGGCTCGCCGAGGTCTGCAAGAAGTACGACATGCTGCTGATCGTGGACGACGTACAGATGGGGGTGGGGCGTACCGGGCCGTTCTTCTCGTTCGAGGGGGCCGGGATCGTGCCGGACATCGTGTGTATGTCCAAGGCGCTCTCCGGGTACGGGCTGCCGTTCGCGCTCACCATGTTCCGCTCGGACCTCGACGTCTGGGAGCCGGGCGAGCACAACGGCACGTTCCGCGGCCACAACCCCGCGTTCGTCACCGCTACCACCGCGCTGAACCACTTCTGGTCGGACGACGCCCTGACCCGCGAGGTCGAAGCCAAGGGCCAGCGGATCAGCGCCGCGCTCGACGAGATCGCCGCCGAGCACCCCGAGATCGACCCCACGATCCGCGGCCGCGGCATGGTCTGGGGGCTCACCTCCGACGACCCGGGGCTGGCCGGCAAGGTGTGCGCCGCGGCGTACGACCGAGGGCTGCTGGTGGAGACCTCCGGCCCGCTCGGCGAGGTGGCCAAGGTGCTGCCGCCGCTGACCGCCACCGACGACGAACTGGACGCCGGTATGGCGATCCTCGCCGACTCACTGCGCGCCGCCCGCGCCGCCTGACCGCACCTGACCATCCCTGACACCCCCACGAGGAGAGACATGATCGTCCGCACCCTTGAGGAGCTGTCCGGCACCGACCGCGACGTGCTCGGCAACGACCGCGACGTAGCCAAGGGCACCTGGCGTTCGCGCCGGTTCGTGCTCGCCCAGGAGCGCGTTGGATTCTCTCTGCACGACACCGTCCTGTACGCGGGAACGAAGACCTCCATGTGGTACGCCAACCACATCGAGGCCGTGTACGTCATCGAGGGCGAGGGCGAGCTGATCGACCACGACAACGGCCGCACCTACCAGCTATGGCCGGGGACGATGTACCTGCTCGACGGCCACGAGAAGCACACGCTGCACGCCCACACCGACCTGCGCACCGTGTGCGTGTTCAATCCGCCGGTGACCGGCCGCGAGGTGCACGACGAGCGGGGCGTCTACCCGCTGCTGACCGAGCCCGACATCCCGGAGCCGGAAGGGGCGCCAGTATGACGGTCACCACCGAGCAACCGGCGACCACCGACCGCTACCCCACCCGTGGTGAGAGTGCGCCGTCGCTGCTGCGGCGCCAGGAGCCCAGCGTCTGGGGCGAGGCCTCCGACGGGCCGTTCGACGCCGCGGCGCTCGACGAATACCAGACCAACGGTTTCCTGACCCTGGAGCAGCTGATCGGCCCGGCCGAGGTCGCGGCGTACACGGCGGAGATGCGGCGGCTGGCGCTCGATCCGCGGTTCATCGCCGACTCCCGTACGGTGGTCGAGCGCGACACCCAGGAGGTGCGCTGCATCTTCGAGGTACACAAGATCAGCGAGATCTTCGGCGCGCTCGCCAACCACCCGCGGCTGGTGGAGCGGGCCCGCCAGATCCTGGGCTCGGAGGTGTACGTGCACCAGAGCCGGGTCAACTACAAGCCCGGCTTCGACGGTACGGACTTCTTCTGGCACTCCGACTTCGAGACCTGGCACGCCCAGGACGGGATGCCGGGGATGCGGGCGCTGGGCATCTCGATCGCGCTCACCGACAACGAGGTGTGCAACGGCGGGCTGATGCTGATGCCGGGCTCGCACACCACCTTCGTCTCCTGTGCCGGCCGGCCGACCTCGGACGAGTACTACTACGAGGCGTGGGTCGGTGACGAGATCGGCACCCCGGATCCGGAGAGCCTCAAGCAGCTCTCCGCCGAGCACGGGATCCATCTGGTGACCGGGCCCGCCGGCAACGCCACGATGTTCGACTCCAACTGCATGCACGGCTCCAACGGCAACATCACCCCGTACCCCCGGACGAGCATTTTCATCGTCTACAACAGCGTGGAGAACGCCCTGGTGGAGCCGTACGTGGCGGCGAGCCCGCGGCCGGACTTCATCGCCGCGCGGGACTTCACGCCGGCCACCTGCGGCACCGGCATTTAAGATCATCATTCTGGGTACGAGGACGCGGCTGAGCTGCGGCTTCGTACCCAGAATCGTGATCATGCCTGCCACCAAGATCGCGATTTGTGCACGGCTTCACAAGCGCATACTCTGATTCACCGGCAGTTAGCACAGACCCGCGGCCGGGGGAGCGGCGGGGCGGCGCTGCCGTGTCGACAGACCTCACCGCGCGGACGAATCAAGGTGGCATGAGCGATCGTAAGGACCCTCCGGTGCCGGACCTCCCCGAGGCGACGATTGCCCGGCTTCCGGAGTACCTGCGCGCCCTGCACCACCTCGCGGAGGCCGGCCATGACACCGTCTCCAGCGAGGAGCTCGCCACCGCCGCCGGCGTCAACTCCGCCAAGCTGCGCAAGGACCTCTCCCACCTCGGCTCGTACGGCACCCGCGGCGTCGGGTACGACATCGACCGGCTGACCGGCCAGATCGAGCTGGTGCTGGGGCTCACCGGCCGCCGCGGGGTGGCGCTGGTCGGGATCGGCAACCTCGGCCATGCGCTCGCCGGGTACGGCGGATTCGCCAGCCGTGGCTTCCGGGTCGCGGCGCTGTTCGACACCGACCCGACCCGGATCGGCGAGCAGATCAACGACCTGGTGGTGCAGGACATGTCCTCCGTCACCGAGGTGGTCGCCGCCGAGGAGATCACCATCGGCGTGATCACCACGCCGGCGCACGCCGCCCAGGACGTCGCCGACGCGCTGGTCGCCGCCGGCGTCACCAGCATCCTCAACTTCGCGCCGTGCGTACTGTCCGTGCCCGACGGGGTCGACGTACGCAAGGTCGACCTCGCCATCGAGCTGCAGATCCTGTCGTTCCACGAGCACCGCAAGGCCTCCGCGCTGACCTCGGTCGTGACGTCCTTACCGGTGCAGGGTGACCGGCGTCGTAGCGGTCCCGGCGCCCGCCCTGGCATTCTCGGCGAGAAGGCGGTGGGCAAATGAACGCGCTGGTAGTGGGGCTGTCGTACCGGACCGCGCCGATGGCGTTGCTGGAGAAGCTGGCGATGCCGGCCGACGAGGTGTCCGAGCTGGCCGAGAAGCTGCTGGCGGGGCCGCACGTCGGTGAGGCGATGGTGCTCTCCACGTGCAACCGGATCGAGGTGTACGCCGGCGTCAGCGCGTTCCACGGTGCGCTGGGCGACATCGCCGAGCTGCTCGCGGCCCGCGCCGGCATCGACCGTACGGAGCTCGCCGACCACCTGTACGTGCACTACGACGCCGACGCCGCCCGGCACGCGTTCCGGCTCGCCGCCGGGCTGGACTCGATGGTCGTCGGCGAGACCCAGATCCTGGGCCAGCTGCGAGACGCGTACGGGATCGCCGTCGAGCACGGCACGCCCGGGCGGTTGCTGCACGAGCTGGTCCAGCACGCGCTGCGTACCGGGAAGCGGGTACGCGCCGAGACCGGGATCGACCACGCCGGACAGAACGTGGTGAGCGCCGCGCTGCATGTCGGCGCGCGGCGTTTCGGCGAGCTGGACGGGCGACCTGCGCTGGTGGTGGGCGCCGGCGCGATGGGCTCCCTCGCGCTCGCCGGGCTGCACCGGGCCGGCCTCACCGACCTGTACGTGGCCAACCGCAGCGCCGCCCGCGCCGACCGGCTGGCGGCGGGCTACGGCGCCACCGCAGTGGGCATGGACGAGCTGGCCGCCCCGCTGGCGAAGGTCGACATCGTGGTCACCGCCACCTCCTCCGGCGGCCACGTGCTGGATCGCGACACCATCGCCGCCGCACTCGCCGACACCGCGCGCGGCACCACCCGGTCGGAGCGGCGGCTGTTGCTGCTGGACATGGGGCTGCCGCGGGACATCGACCCGGCCGCCGGCGAGCTGCCCGGCGTGACCCTGATCGGCATCGACCAGCTCACCGACGTGGTGGACGCGGTCACCGCCGACGACCTGGAAGCCGCCGAGATCATCGTCGCCGACGAGCTGGCCGCGCACCTGGCGCAGCTGCGCAGCGGCGAGGTCGCCCCGACCGTGGCGGCGCTGCGGGCCCGCGCCGACGAGCTGGTCGGCGGGGAGCTGCGGCGGCTGCGGCAGCGGCGGCCGGAGCTCACCGACACCCAGCGGGCCGAGGTGGCGCACACCGTACAC
>JBOGDF010000244.1:0-8607 GCA_050701635.1 Micromonosporaceae bacterium
GGCTGTGCCGACCCGTACGGCTGCTGCGGGCCGGGCTGTCCCGGAGCCTGGTACGGCGCACCGGCGCCCGGGAAGCCTGGCTGAGGCTGCTGGCCGGGTTGCGGCTGGCCGTAGGGCTGCTGCGGCTGCCCCGGCTGCGGCGCTCCGTGCTGCTGCGGCTGACCGGGCTGCTGCGGTTGACCGTACTGCTGGGGCTGGCCTGGCTGGGGCTGACCGTACTGGTAAGGCTGGCCCGGCTGGGGTTGCCCGGGCTGCGGCGGCCCTTGCGGTGCGGCCTGACCGTAGGGCTGGCCTGGCTGCTGCGCCTGACCCGGGTACCCGGGTCCTGGCTGCGGCGCCCCTGGGTGGGACTGGCCCGGCTGCGGCTGGCCCGGCTGAGGTGGCTGACCGGAGTGCGGTTGGCCCGGCTGCGGTTGCCCGGGCTGCGGAGGCTGGCCCTGCTGCGGGTACGGCTGCTGGTAGCCCTGCGGCGGCGAGCCACCCCACGGGGTGCCCGGCTGCGGGGCGCCCGGGTAGGTCGGCTGCTGACCGCCGGGACCGGCCGGCGGCGGGGGCTGCTGGTACGGGGCGGCCGGCGGGTAACCGGCGCCGGGCATCCCCTGGCCAGGCGGCACGGGGCCACCGGGAGCGGCAGGGCTCCCCGGCGCCACAGGGCTACCAGGGGAAACCGGGCTACCGGGCGCAGCAGCGCTACCAGGGCCTACGGGGCTACCGGGTGCCACCGGGCTCCCAGGCGCGACCGGGCTGCCAGGGGCTACGGGGCTGCCTGATGCGACCGGGCTGCCAGGGGCGGCGGGGCTACCGGGCGCGGCAGCGCTGCCGGGCGCTTGCGTGCCCCAGGCAGGAGGCGGCGTACCCGGGCTGGGCACTGAGCCCAACGGCGGGGATGCCGGCGGCGCGATCGGCCCGGACGGCGGGAACGGCCCCGGACGCGACTCAGGCTCGCCGGACGTGTCCGCAGTGGACACGTCGGATGCCTCGACGGGCTCCGCGGCCCCCGACGCCGTGTCCGACGCCTCGGCCGATGACGACTCAGACGAGGACGGCTCAGGCGAGGACGGCTCAGGCGAGGAGGGCTCAGGCGAGGACGGCTCAGGCGAGGACGGCTCGTAAGAGGACGCCCCGGATGACGGCGGCTCAACCGTGCCGGCGTCAGCGGCAGGAGCGTCGGACTCCGCGGCCGGCTGCCATGACGTACCCCCGGAAGTGGATTGAGAGGCAGCTTCCTCGGCGTCATCGCTGGAACCCTCAGCGCCCTGGCTGGAACCTTCAGCGCTCTGACTGGACCACTGGGAACTCATCCCAGGGACGTCGCTGGAGGATTCGGGCAGCGGCAGATCGGGTTTCTCCTCGGACGACCGCTGCGGAAGGTGACGCTCCGCATCGGCCCCGAGGTCGATCTGCTGGGTTGCTTCGTCGGGCTGCTTATCCCGCGGGAAGCTTCCCTCCGACGTCATTGCGCCTCCTACACCCGGTTCCGGCCGGCGCTACGGCCCACGCTGGCCAACCACTTGAGCGGCAGGTGACCACCGTACCGGCCACTGTCACTCCCATCTGCCCCCAGGGCACCAATATTCCGTACTTGGGCTGCGATCGTGGCCGATTGCGCTCCGTAGATGAACGTGAGTTGACACGACGGCACCCGGGCGGCGCGCCGGCGGCTCTTGTATCTGGTCGGAAGTGTCCACACTGCCTCCGATCGGGTGGTCTCACCATCACGACAATCGGCAGCGACAGAAGGTTCCCCGCGAATGGCTTCCCGTGAAAATACGCCGACGACCCGGCGGCCAGTGGCCATCCGGGTCGTCGGACTGGGGAGGGAGGCAGTGCTGTCTTGGTGTGCCTTAGATCCGCGCGGCGCGCTGGGCGGCGATCAGCAGCTCGTCTCGTACGTTGCTCGACGGCGCGGTCGCGATCGCCCGGGCAAGCTCGCGGGCCTGGCGGGTGGTGGTCCGGTGGTTGCGGTACTTCCTCAGCAGGGTGCTCATGTGCGGTTCGCCTCGACTCGCTGGTCGCTTATCTCTGATGTCTCCATTAAACCTCTGCGGGGGTGCGTCTGCCAGCGATTCTTCGGTGAGCTGGCACACGTACCTTCGATTATTCGGGCTAGAGGGCGAACTTCCGAAGTGACGCAGGTTACGCCGGGGTGTCCCCGACCCGGTCCAGCCACTCGGAAACCAGCGCCTCGAACAGCGCCGGCGCCTCCAGCTGCAGCCCGTGTCCGGCGCGATCCAGCACCGCGTACGTCGCCCTCGGGTAGTGCGCGAGCAGCGGGTAGGCATCGGCGTACCCGGCGATCGAGTCCTGCCGCCCGGTCAGGATCAACGTCGGGCCGGGGTAGGGCGTCTCGCGCTCGGGCGAGCGGCTCAGCGCGTACCGCCGGCGCATTCGTTTCAGGGCGGTCTGGTCGGCGCGCTCCGCCCCGGCCATCACCTCGTCCCGGAAACGCTGTGCCGTCTCGGCGGTCTGCACCACCATCACGCTCTCGAACTCCGCCGCCGCTGCCGGCTCCAGGTCGTGGGTCACTCCCGGCTCGGACACCAGGACAGTATGCGGCGGTACGGTGCGCGCCCCCGGGTCGATCGCTACGCCGGCCGGGCAGATCAACGCCAGGCCGCGTACCTGCGCCGGATGCGACCGCGCGCGCCAGGTAGCCGCCGTACGACTCGCCGACCAGCAGGAAGGGCGCGCTGCCGAGCTGCTCGTCGATGAAACCCTCGATTGCGGCGAGGATGTCGTCGGAGGAGGCGACCGACTCCGGCGCCGGGCTCAGCCCCATCCCCGGCAGGTCGGGGTAGAGCCGCCGGTAGCCGTCCCGCTTGGCGAACACCGGCTCCAGACACCCGGTCATCAGCCGATGGTCGAGCGACCAGCCGTGCAGCGCGACCACCGGGGTGCCCTCGCCGTACGCGACATGGTGCAGTGGTACGGACATGCCGGCATTCCTACCAGCCACCCCCGACGTTCGAGGTCCGCTGTCGCCGTGCTTGTGGGTCCTCACTTTTCTAGGGATGTCCCTAGTATATTAGGGACGCTCGCCACGCCCGCGAAGTGAGGATGAAGGCATGGACATGTCTCACCCCGTCACCGCGGTCATCCCGTCCTTGGACGGCCCGGTCCTGGAGACGCTGGCAGGCACTACTCGGCCACTCAGCGGCCGACAGGTCCACCGGTTGTGTGGAGTGGGCAGTGAGGCGGGCGTACGAAACGTACTCAACCGCCTCGTCGCACATGGTCTGGTTGATGTGACCGAGGCAGGTGGCACGCACCTCTATGTGCTGAACCGAGAGCACTTGGCCGCACCTGCGGTGGAGTCTCTGAGCCAGCTTCGCGCAGCTCTGATTGAGCGGCTTCGCGGGGAAGTCTCCGCGTGGCGGCTCGCGCCTGCGCAGGCCAGCCTGTTTGGTTCCACGGCACGCGGGGACGGTGACGTACACAGCGACGTCGACCTGCTGCTGGTGCGCGCGGACCAGACCGCCGAGGACGACGAACTATGGCAGGAACAGGTATCTCTGCTCGCTGAGCACGTACGTAGGTGGACTGGCAACCATGCACAGATCTACGACATCGACGAGAGCGGCCTCTCCGACCACATCCGGGCGAGCGAGGAGATCGTTCAAGACTGGCGGCGCGACGCGATCACGCTGACGGGCGAAGAGTTGTCCCAGCTCATCCGGCGCACCGGAGCGGTTCAGTGAGTCCGCGTGCCACGGGGCGTACGCAGACCTGCGCACGCGAACAGGCGCGGGTGCGGATTGATCAGGCACGCGCCTTTCTCGAGGTCGCGGAGCTGGTCGGTGACGAGCCGGATGATCTGGCCTCGCCAGGTGTCGCGGCGGCGCTGGCCGTCCTAGCCGGGATCGCCGCTGCCGACGCTGCATGCTGCGCCCGGCTCGGTGTCCGGTCACGTGGACAGGACCATCGGCAGGCGGTGGAGTTGCTAGCTCAGGTGGGCTCAGACGGGCGGAGCCTCGGTCGTACCCTCGACCGGCTCCTCGACATCAAAGACGGCGCTCACTACGGAGCCGTGTTCGTGTCCCGCCAGAAGGCAACCGCCGCGGTACGCCAGGCTCGCGTCCTGGTGGACGCGGCGACGCTGCTGGTACGGGGGTGACGGATTCCTGAGGGGCCGCCCGTACCGGCGCGACCCCCAGGAGTCCAGTGTCAGCTCCAGGCGAGCAGGGCCGCCTCGGGGTCCTCCAGGAAGCGACCGACGTCGGCGAGGAACTTCGAGCCCAGCTCGCCGTCGACGATCCGGTGGTCGAAGGACAGGCCGAGCGTGGTCACCTGACGCGGCTTGACCTTGCCCTTGTGCACCCAGGGCTGCTCCCGGATCGCGCCGAAGGCCAGGATCGCGGCCTCGCCCGGGGGCAGGATCGGCGTACCGGTGTCGACACCGAAGACGCCGACGTTGGTGATCGTGAAGGTGCCGCCCTGCATGTCCGCGGGGCTGGTTTTGCCGTCCTTCGCGGTCATCACCAGGTCGGTCAGGGCGTCCGCCAGCTCCCGCAGCGTCAGCCGGCCCGCGTCCTTGACGTTCGGGACGATCAGACCCCGCGGCGTGGCCGCGGCGATGCCGAGGTTGACGTACTCCTTGACTACGATCTCGCCCCGCTCGGCGTCCCAGGTCGAGTTGACCATCGGGTGCCGCTTGGCGGCGAGCAGCACCGCCTTGGCGGCCAGCAGCAGCGGGGAGATCCGTACGTCCTCCCAGCCCCGCATCTTCCTCAGCCGTTCGCACGCGCGGATCGTCCGCGTCGCGTCGATGGTGAGGAACTCCGTCACGTGCGGCGCCGTGAACGCGCTCGCCACCATGTTCTCGGCGGTGAGCTTGCGTACCCCCTTGATCGGGATTCGCTGTTCCCGGCTGGCGTCGAAAACCGCCGCCGTTGTCGGTGCCGCGGCTGCCGCCGGTTGCGGCGCTGCCTGCGCCTGGTCGGCCTTGGTGAGTACGTCGTCCCGGCTGATCGACCCGTTCGGCCCCGTCGGGGCGACCGTACGCAGATCGACACCCAGCTCCTTGGCGAGCTTGCGTACCGGCGGCTTCGCCAGCACCATCACGTTCGCCGGAGCCGGAGAAGCGGCCGGCGCGGCCGGAGCCGGGGCGGGCGTGGGTGCCACCGCCGGTGCCGGAGCCGAGGCCAGGGTGGCGCCGGTCGGGCCCGCCGGAGTGGAGTCGGACTTGCGGGGGCGCCGCTTGGCGGCGACCTGGCGCGGGCCGTACCCGACCAGCACAGCGGTACGCCCACCCGGCGCCGGGCCACCGATCAGCCCGGCCTCGATGGCGCCCTCCTCGGCGGGTGCCTCGGCTGCCGCCTCGGCCGCGACCGCGGGACCGGCGGCGGTCGCCGACGACGCGGCCCCGTCACTGGCTGCGGTCGCCCCGTCGTCGGGTGGTGCCGGCAGTGCCCCGGCACCCGGGTCGGTGTCGTACGCGATGATCGGCGAACCCACCTCGACGGTGTCGCCCTCGCCGTGGAACAGCTGGGTGACCACCCCGGCGTACGGGGAGGGGATCTCCACCGCCGCCTTCGCGGTCTCCACCTCGACGATCGGCTGGTTCAGCTTGACCTCGTCGCCGACCTTGACCAGCCAGGAGAGGATCTCGCCTTCGGTGAGCCCTTCCCCGAGGTCCGGCAGCTTGAATTCCCTGATCCGAGTCATGCCGCTCCTCAGAAGGTGAAGGTGCGGTCGACAGCGTCGAGCACCCGGTCGAGATCCGGCAGGTACTCCTCTTCGATCCGCGCGGGCGGGTACGGCACGTCAAAGCCCGTCACCCGCATCACCGGAGCTTCCAGGGAGTAGAAGCACTCCTCGGCCACCTTGGCGGCGACCTCGCCGCCGATGCCGCCGGAGAGCGCCGCCTCGTGCACGATCACCAGCCGGCCGGTGCGGCGCACCGACTCGTACACCGGGCCGAGGTCCAGAGGCGCGACGGAGCGCAGGTCGATCACCTCGAGCGAGCGGGCACCGTCGTCCGCGGCGGCGGTCGCCGCGTCCACGGCGACCCGCACCATCGGGCCGTACGCCACCACGGTGCAGTCGGTGCCCTCACGCAGCAGCAGCGACTGGTGCAGCGGGATCGGGGTGGCGGCCGTGTCGACCTCGCCCTTCTCCCAGTAGCGCCGTTTCGGCTCCATGAAGATGATCGGGTCGTCGCTGGCGATCGCCTGCTGGATCATCCAGTACGCGTCGTGCGGGTTCGAGCACGAGACGACCTTCAGCCCAGGGGTGTGTGCGAAGTACGCCTCCGGCGACTCGGAGTGGTGCTCCACCGCGCCGATGCCGCCGCCGAACGGGATCCGGATCACCACGGGCAGCGCGATCCGGCCACCCGAGCGGGTGAACATCTTCGCGAGCTGTGTGACGATCTGGTCGAACGCGGGGAACACGAACCCGTCGAACTGGATCTCGCACACCGGGCGGTAGCCGCGCAGTGCGAGGCCGATCGCCGTACCGACGATGCCGGATTCGGCCAGCGGGGTGTCGATCACCCGGTCCTCGCCGAAGTCCTTCTGCAGCCCGTCGGTGATCCGGAAGACACCGCCCAGCTTGCCGATGTCCTCACCCATCAGGACGACCTTGGAGTCGTCCTCCATGGCGCGGCGCAGGCCGGTGTTGAGGGCCTTGCCGATGGTCATGGTCTCGGCCATCAGTGCTCGCCTCCCTCGCCGGTGCCTGATTCAAACCCTGCGTGGTACGCCGCGAACTGCTCGCGCTGCCGCAGCAGCACCGGCGAGCCGTTCGGGTAGACGTTGTCGAACATCGACTCCGGCGACGGGTCGGGCAGCGCCAGCACCCGTTCCCGCAGGTCAGCAGCGTGCTTGTCGGCCTCGGCGTCGAGCTCTTCGAAGTACGCCGCGTCGGCGATCTGCTGCTTGTCCAGGAATGCGTGCATCCGCAGGATCGGGTCCTTCGCCTGCCACGCCTCGACCTCGCTGGAGATCCGGTAGCGGGTCGGGTCGTCGGAGGTGGTGTGGGCACCCATCCGGTACGTGTACGCCTCGATCAGGCTCGGCCCCTCGCCGTGCCGGGCGGCGTCCAGCGCCTTCTTCGTCACCGCGTACGAGGCCAGTACGTCGTTGCCGTCGACCCGGATGCCGGGGAAGCCGTACCCGTGGGCCCGCTGATAGATCGGGGCCCGGGCCTGGCGTTCGACCGGCTCGGAGATGGCGTACTGGTTGTTCTGGCAGAAGAAGACGATCGGGGTGTTGAACACCGATGCCCAGACGAACGACTCGTTGACGTCGCCCTCGCTGGTGGCGCCGTCGCCGAAGTACGCGATCACGGCTTCGCTGTCGTCGGCGCCGAGCGCGCCGTCCTTGGCGATGCCCATCGCGTACCCGGTGGCGTGCAGCGTCTGGGCGCCGATCACCACGGTGTACATCTGCATCTTCTTCTCGCCGGAGTCCCAACCGCCGAAGTCGACGCCGCGGAACAGGCCGAGCGGCATGATCGGGTCGATCCCACGGCACCACAGCACACCGTGCTCGCGGTACGTCGGGAACGCCATGTCCTGCGTCGCCAGCGCGCGTCCGGAGCCGATCTGCGCCGCTTCCTGCCCCAGCAGGCTGGCCCAGATGCCGAGCTCTCCCTGCCGCTGCAGCGCGGTCGCCTCGGCGTCCAGCCTCCTGACGATGACGAGGTCGCGGTACAGACCCCGGTACTCCTCGTCGGTGAACTCGACCGAGTAGTCCGGGTGGTCGACGCGCTCGCCGTCCGGCGTCAGCAGCTGCACAAACTCGGGCTCGTCCTTGCCCCGGGTGCGGCTCGTTCTGCTGCGGTTGCCTCGCGTGGAGCTCGCGGGCCGAGTGCCCGAACTGCTCCTGCTGCGGGCCACGTTGGCCTTCGCCATCCTCTCTCCTTCGATCTCCGAGTCGACGCGGGATCGCCGCGCCACACTGGGTGCGGCAGCCGTGCCTCGTCCGGTTGGAGAGGTCCACGGCGTACGGTGCGCCGGCCCGCCCGGCCATGCAAGATCGGACAGCGCGGCCCCGTTGCCGACCCACAAAGCATCGCATGTGTGGTGAGGCCAGCCACAGTCACGGGTCGATGAAGCTTCCCTTGGCGGCCCCTTTGATCTTCGGTTCCGGCAAGACGTACTTATCGGGAAATCCCGACCCAATCCCTCAAATCTTCCGCAATGAGGTCGCAGGACGAGCACGGTGCCGTCACTCTTGAGAGGAACCGAACGGGGGTGCGATGCGCCGTATCAGCACCAAATCAGACCTCTGGTCTGTTGACAAGGCGCAGCGGGCGGGACCTGCGGATACACCGGCCGCTGGGTTTGCCCTGCCCCCGCACGCGGTGCCGGCCGTTGAGGTTCCCCCCACCGCGGCGGTCGGCACCGTATCTTCCGGTCCTCGTTGGCGTGGCGCGCTGCGCTGGATCTCGGCGCACGCTCAGTTGGCGGTGATCGCCGGGTTGGTGGTGGTCGCGTCGATCGCGACCGGCCTGGTGGTCAGCCACGGCGCACGGCAGCTCGACGTACAGCCGGGTCGCGGCACCACGCCGTACCTGGCGGTGGATCCGAGTGGGCCGGTACGCGCCCCGTCCCGCCCGGCGCGGCAGCCCGAGAGCGAGCAGCCCCCGGCCGAAGCCGCGCCG
>JBOGDF010000245.1:0-8586 GCA_050701635.1 Micromonosporaceae bacterium
TCCCGGGTGTGCAGCGTGACCGGGGTGTCGCCGACCAGGGTCAGGAAGTCCACCAGCCGTTGCTCGCTGCGCGGGCGCGGGATGAAGAGCATCGCGTCGTACGCGGGGCCGGTGAAGCGGCGTTGCAACGCGGCGGCGTACTGGGTGGCGTAGAAGTCGGTGCCGCGGTTGAAGGCGCCCCAGAAGACGATCATCCGCGCGTCGGTGCCTTGCTGCTCCTGGGCCACGGCGGCGCGGACCGCGGCGGCTTCGTACCGCATCGAGAGCTGGCCTTCCAGGTGGGCGCGTCCCCAGCTCTCCTGGTGGTGCGGCGCCGGGATGTGGTGGTACGCCGGCACCCGGGTCACCCCCGGGTCGATCGCCCGGAACCCGGCCAGTACGGCCAGCACCCCCACCACCGCAACCGCCGCGGTCACCGTACGGCCCGAGACCAGGGGCGCGAGCAGGGTGCCGAGTGCGCCGAGGGCGAGCAGTCCGACGACGAGCACGATGTGCAGCGCCTTCTCCACGTAATAGCCCTGGCCGGCCGCTAGCACCTGGAAGACGGTGAGTGCGGCGGCGAAGCCGGCGGCCGCGACACCGGTGACTCCCAGCAGACGCCAGCCCGGCTCGCGCCACAGCCGCCCGGCGAGCACCGCCATCACCGGCGGCGCGAGCAGGATCAACAGCCAGATCCGGTCCACCGCCACCACCGGACCGCCCAGCGCGAGCGTCTCGCCGACGCTCGCCGCACGGTTCGCCAACAGCGGTACGACGGCCAGCCCCACCGCCACCGCACCGAGCGGGAGCAGCCACCGCCACGGGAGCTCGCGCCGGTGCTCCAGCAGCCACCAGCCGGCCGCCACGCCCAGCACCGGCACCAGGAAGTAGTAGTTGTACGCCACCCCGACCGCGATCGTCGCGAGCACCACCAGGTACTCCCGGGTGGGGCGGGCGCGGCACAGCAAGGCGACCCCGGTCGCGAACAGCGCGAGCCCCGCCAGCTCGCTCGGGTAGCCCCGCAGCAGCAGCGTGAACAGCGGCCCGAAGATCGCGCTCGCCGCCACCACGGTGAGCACCGGCGCCGCCCACCAGCCGCGTACCAGGTCGCCGCCGATTCGGGCCGTCGCCCACACCAGGCAGGCCACGAACAGCACGTACGTCACCACGGTCCACAGCAGGTAGCCGTCGAACGCCGCCTCCGGCGACCCCGGTACGCCACCCCGGAGGAACCGGTCGAGTACCGCCGCCGCCAGGTGCGACCCCTGCGGATAGCTCACCAGCCCCGGGGCCAGAAGCGAGTCCGCGTCGGGGCGCAGGAAGAGATAGCCGCCGAGCCGGGTCTGCAGGTCGAAGATCGCGAAGTGCCGGCTGAGATCCTCACCCTGGAACACCAGCGCCAACCGGCCGGTCGCGTCCGTACGCAGCAGCGGCAGCCCGGCCACCACGGCGGCCACGGTGGCGGACCCGGCGACCATGGCGTCCGTACCCGTGAAGGGGGTACGCCACTGCGGCCGGCGCCCGGTCAGCGCCGCGACCAGCACCAGCAGCGACAGCGCCAGCCCCGCGATCGGGACCGGCGCCAGCCCCCACGGCCACACCGAGAACAGCAGCCCGGCCGGCGCCAGCGCGCACCACAGCACGACCGAGGCGACCAGCAGCCGGCCGACGAACGTACCCCCGACACGCAGCAACGACGCCGTGACCAGCACGATCACCGGGACCAGCAGCAGATCCAGACCGAGCAGGTGCGTGAGGGTGGGCAGCAGCCAGGCGGCGACCAGGCTCCCCACGAGCAGCCGGACGGCGGAGCCGCCCACGGGCAACCGGGCGCGCGGGTGGTTCAAGTCAGTGGCCGTACTGGGCGGTGATCACGCCGCGCGCGAGGGAGTGGAAGGTCAGGTGGAAGCCGACCACGGCGCAGGACGCGTCGGCGTCCGGCCCCAGCTCCTCGGAGTCCACCGCGTGTACGGCGAAGATGTAGCGGTGCGCCGGGTCGCCCTTGGGCGGGAACGCGCCGGCGAAGTCCCTGCTGCCGGCGTCGTTGCGTACGTGCACCGCCCCCTCCGGGAGCCCTTCGCCGCTGCCGGCGCCGCGGGGCAGCTCGGTGACCGACGCCGGGATGTTGAACAGCACCCAGTGCCAGAAGCCGCTGCCGGTCGGCGCGTCCGGGTCGAAGCAGGTGACGGCGAAGCTGCGGGTCTCCGCGGGGAAGCCGGACCAGCGCAGCTGCGGAGAGATGTTGCCACCGGAGAAACCGCCCTGGTCGTACACGTGGTCGTTCGCCAGCGGCTGCCCCTCGGCGATGTCGTCGCTTTCCAGCGCGAAGCCGGGGACCTCGGGCAGGTAGTCGTACGGGGACGGCGGCCGGGAGCGCAAAGTCATCGGACTACTCCTTCACAGCGGTGGTACGCGCATATCGAAGCTGGGGTACGCCCGCGGCGCAGCGCGCGAACTCAGACCGCACCGTAGCGCCCCAGGCGGCGTCCCGCACGGCAAACCTGGGTGGCCCCGAGCGAGATTTCTGTTGCTTTGCTGAGGATTGTGGGGCACGAAGCCACGACCCTCCTGTCGTACACTTCTGGTGCTGATCGCTATTTGATCGGCATGCACGGTGCGCTCACCCCGGTGGGCCACACAAAAGCTTTACCCCCCGCCCCCATGGCGCCGGGGGGCCGACTGGACTCCCCGTACCCGGGTCGGCCCCCCGGCGTCACCCTTTGCCGGTTCCGCGGGTGACCGGTGTTCCGGCGGCAGACTCGGGCAAGATGCCACGTGGGCGGAGCTGTGGAGGGGGTGTCTTCCGGTGGCTGATCGAGACTCTCGGCGTACGCTGCGCCGCGCGTGGGACGCACCCGTACGCGCGATGTCGAAGATGCTGCCCCGCACCGCGTCCCCGACCGCCCCGGACACGCCCGCCACCGACCAGAGCGGCGTGGTCGACTGCGCCCTGTACGTGGACGGCGTACGGCAGCCTGGCCGGCCGGGTTACGCCGACGCGCTGCGGCAGGCACGCGAGCTCGACAACGCGTTCGTGTGGATCGGGCTGCTGGAGCCGAGCCAGGCCGAGTTCGCCGACATCGCGACCACGTTCCAGCTGCACGAGCTGGCCGTCGAGGACACGGTCAAGGCGTCCCAGCGCCCGAAGCTCGAGCGGTACGAGCAGGTCACGTTCGCGGTGCTGCGTACCGCCCGGTATGTCGAGCATCACGAGCTGACCGCGACCACCGAAGTGGTGCAGACCGGCGACGTGATGCTGTTCCTGGGGCCGCAGTTCGTGATCACCGTACGGCACGGCGACGCCTGCAACCTGAGGCCGGTACGCGCTGACCTAGAGGCGCGCCACGACCTGCTCAGGCACGGGCCGTGGGCGGTGTTCCACGCGGTGTGCGACCGGATCGTGGACCTCTACCTGGACGTCGCCGGCTCCATGGAAGACGACCTCGACGAGGTCGAAGAGAGCGTCTTCAGCCGGCACGGCGGCGACATTCAACGCATATACCAGCTCAAACGCGAGCTGGTGGAGTTCAAGCGGGCGGTGTTCCCGCTGCAGCGGCCACTCGCCGCGCTGGTCAGCGGCCAGGTGCCCGGCATCCCGAAGGAGATCCGCCGCTACATCCGCGACGTCGCCGACCACCTGACCCGGGTGATGGATCAGCTGGCCAGCTTCGACGATCTGCTCAACTCGATCCTGGCCGCCCGGCTGGCCCAGGTGACCGTGGATCAGAACAACGACATGCGCAAGATCGCGTCATGGGCGGCGATCGCGGCCCTGCAGACCGCGATCGCCGGTTTGTACGGCATGAACTTCAAGAACATGCCCGGGTTGAACTGGACGTACGGCTACCCGATGGTGGTCGGCCTGATGGTGCTCAGTGCCGTGGTCCTGTACCGGATGTTCCGTCGTTCCGGCTGGTTGTAGCTGTCTCGCCGGCGGCGTTGGCTTCCCGTACCGGCGCCGGTGGGACTGTCGGGTCGTTCTTGCGTACGTCCGCCAGCCGCTTCTTCGCCGTGGAGGCCTTCTCGCGCGCCACCTCGACCGCCTCGCTGGTCTTGCGCTTCGCGGTCTCGGCGACGTCACCGAGCTTGCCCCGGGCGCCGCCGGTCGGCGTCTCATTGGACACCCCCGGAGAGCTGTGCTCCGTGGTGGCCGAGCCGGTGTCGGTGGCCGACGAGTCGGACCACTTGCCAGCCGGCGTCATCGTGGTGTCGTCGGTGCCGGTCACCGCGCCGCTCGGAGTGCCCGCGGCGTACCGGGTGCCGCCGGACGGCACCGCGCTCGGGCTGCCGCCGGCAGCGGTCTCGGTGTCGTACTCCTCCCAGTCCGCGGCACGCCGCCGCGAGATCAGGGCGCTCACCACACCGATCGCGGCGCCCGCGCCGAGTGCGCCGAGCATCCAGCGCCAGCGGCGTGGCTTGCGGGCCTGCTCGGTCTGCAGCGAGTCCGCGAATTCCTGGGTACGCCGAGCCGCCTTGCGGGCGGCCTTCTCGGCCTTGCGGCGGGCACGCCGGGACATCTCTGTGGCGCTGTCCGCGGCGGACCTCACCCGGGTGTCCCACGCGTGGCTGGCCGCTTCCCTGGCGCGCTCGATGCGGGGCGCTGTGGCCTCCATCGCGCGCTCCCGGGCGCGTTCCAGACGCGGTCCCATCGTCTCCCGGGCTTCCTTCATCGACTCGCGGGCTGATTCACGCGCCGACTCGACGGCGGGGGTCAGTCGGGCCGCCGCCTCCTCCGCGGCCAGCGCCGCGGCGGTACGTAGATGGTCGAAGCTCTCGTGCAACTCGTCGCCGATATGGCGCTCGGTGAGCCGCTCCTTGGTACGTCGCAGCATCGGTGCCCCACCTCCTGTGGTCACGTCCTTATCCTGCCCCTTCCCCGGTACGCGTACCGCCGAAACGCGTGAAGCGAGGCCACGCAGAGTAATTGTCACCACGACCACCCGGGGATGAATGCAACCCCTATGCCGGTGGTGGTCGACAAGGGCGTGTAAGGATGGGGCGGCTTGTGAAGTATCGGTCGAGGAGGACCATTGGCTGACGAGTTGTACGCGACGCTGCACACCACCGAGGGCCCGATCGTGCTCCGGCTGTTCGAGAACCACGCGCCGAAGACGGTGAAGAACTTCGTGGGACTGGCGGACGGCACCGGCGAGTGGACCGATCCCCGTACCGGTCAGAAGGGCGAAGGGCCGCTCTACAACGGGACGATCTTCCACCGCGTGATCCCCGGTTTCATGATCCAGGGCGGCGACCCGCGCGGCGACGGGCGGGGCGGTCCGGGATACCAGTTCGACGACGAGATCCACCCGGAGCTGCAGTTCAACCGGCCGTACCTGCTGGCCATGGCGAACGCCGGCAAGCAGATGGGCCGCGGTACGAACGGCTCCCAGTTCTTCATCACGGTGACCGAGCCGGACTGGCTGAACACCAAGCACACCATCTTCGGCGAGGTGGCCGACGAGCCGTCCAAGGCCGTGGTGGACGCGATCGCCGGCACCAAGACCGGCCCCGGTGACCGTCCCGCGAACGACATCAAGATCGAGCGCATCGACATCGAGCGCCGCCCCGCGTAAACGCGTGCTGTGCTGCCGGGCCGGGCGTCATGCCCGGCCCGCGCGGCGTCTCGGCTGCCGCTCAGGTTGCGGCAGTAGGCTTGGTCGCCGTGAGCCAGCCACCCCAGGTCGGTACGCCGACGTGTTACCGCCATCCTGACCGCGAGACGTACGTCCGGTGCACCCGGTGCAACCGGCCGATCTGCCCTGACTGCATGCGTACAGCGTCGGTCGGGTTCCACTGTCCCGAGTGCGTGGCCGAGGCCCGGCGTACGGTCCGCGCCCCGCGTACCGCGTTCGGCGGCAGCCAGGCGGGTCAGCTGGGCTACGTCACGTACACCCTGATCGGGTTGAACGTCCTGGTCGCGTTGACGTCGATGGTGATCAGCGGCGCGGCCGCGCTCGGCGGCGGCGGTCTGTTCGGCGGCGCCACTCCACTGCACACCGAGGGCGCGATCATCGGGCTCGCCCTGGGGCCGGACGGTTCCCTGCTGGGGATCGCCGCCGGGGAGTACTGGCGGCTGTTCACCGCGATGTTCCTGCACTACGGGCTGCTGCACCTCGGTGTGAACATGTGGGCGCTGTGGATCCTGGGGCGCCACCTGGAGGGCACCCTGGGGCCGGCCCGATTCCTGGCGCTCTACCTGATCGCGGGCCTCGGCGGCAGCGTCGCGGTCTACCTGTTCACCGCGCCGAACCACGCCACCGCCGGCGCCTCCGGCGCGATCTTCGGGTTGTTCGCGGCGCTGTTCGTGGTCAACCGCAAACTCGGGTTGGACAACTCCGGCGTGATCGGGCTGATCCTGATCAACCTGTCGTTGGGCCTGTTCATCCCGAACATCAGCATGACCGGCCACATCGGTGGGCTGGTCACCGGTGGGCTGGTGGCGCTCGGATTCGCGTACGCGCCGAAGGGTGCCCAGCGGACGCCGGTGCAGATCGCTGCCGGGGTCGCGGTGACGGTGCTGCTGGTGGTGCTGACGGTGACCCGTACCGGGCTGCTGCTCGGCTAACGCTAACCCTGCGCGTCTGCCGTACGCAGGGCGCCGTCGACGGCCACGTCGTCCAGGGTGAGTACGTGGTGCAGATGCCGTACCCCCGGATCCAGGCCGACCGCGGCACGGGCCGCGAGCGCGGTGCCCTCGGACTGGCCGTGGCCGCGGAGCCACCGGCTGGTGCCGCCGGCACCCCTGGCCAGCATCAGCCACCCGTCGCCGCCCGGCAGCGGTACGTCGTGCGGCAGCCGGCGCGCCCCCGGCACCCAGGTCAGTACGCCCAGCGCGGCGGTGCCGAGCCTCGAGTCCAACCCGAAGTACGTACGCACCGGCACGCCCAGCTCGCGGCTCAGCGTGTGCTGGTCGGAGAAGTCCGGGTCGCGGCCGGCGGCGAGCGCGGTGTCGCCGTACCGGCGCAGCTCGCGGACCACGGTGGCGCCGACCGCCCCGTACCCGCCCAGGATCAGCGCTTTCATCGGCCGGTACGCAGCCGCCGCAGCGCTTCGGCGACGTCGTCCACCGGCTCGCCCAGCTCGCTGGTGCCGAAGAAGTGCAGGGTCTCGCCGGTGTCGATCTCCAACAGGGCGCTGCGGGTGCCGAAGCGCTGCCGTTCGTCGATCCGGATCCGCTCGACGTCGCGCCACGGGATGTGCCGGCGCCGGGCGAACCCGGTCACCACGGTCAGCCCGTCGCCGTCGGCAGCCAGCCGTACCGGGGCGAGCAGGTCGCGGGCCGCGTACGCCGCGATCGCGAGCGTGGCGACCACCGCGAGCGCCAGCCCGGCGACGTCGGCGGCCAGCCACAGCGCGACCAGCCCGAACCCGACCGTCCCGAGCACCTTGATCAGCACCGTGCCCCCCGGCACCCGCCAGCTCAGCTCGGTCGCCGCGGACGGCACGCCGCCCTGCCCGGCCGCGTCGGGCTGCGAAGGCTGAGAGGGCTGCGAAGGTTGTGCGGGCTGCGAGCCCGGCGGTAGGGCGGGACGCGGCGACTTCGGGTCCGGTGAGGTCACGGCTCCCAGCTTTACACGACCTCCACCCGTTACCCACAGCTGTGGATAACGGATGGGGAAAACTACACGCGTGTGATTAGTTACGGACAGCGCGAGCTACGGCGATCCCGGTGCGGTCGACCTGGCGCGGTCAGCGCCAGCGGGACAGCACCAGCAGACTGGCCACCAGGGCGCCGAAGCCGATCGCCAGGTTCCAGTAGCCCAGCTCGGCCGCGGGCAGCGCCCAGTCGGGAAGCTCGTAGAAGGCGTTGGACAGGTAGAAGATCACCAACCACGCGATGCCGAGCACGATCAGGCTGACGGCCAGGATCGGCACCCACATCGGGCTCGGCTTCTTCGACTCCGAGGTGGTAGGGCGGGGCGAGAGCTCCGCCGGTGGCGTGTAGACCTTCTTCTTGCGTACGCGGGACTTAGGCACGGTGCTGCTCTCCTGCAGGGGACTTCGCCAGCTAGCGTAGTCAAACGACTCGGTGGACGATAACCGCCGGGCTGCGCCGGACCAATTCACCGACGGGCGGCTCTGTCGGTTTGCCCGGATACGACACCGGCGCGCGGTTCAAGGAGGGGGCGTGGCGGACCACACACCGGACGCACCGCGACGTACCACAAGGCACGCCGACAGTACCCGATCGGCGGTCGGATCGACTTCGCCTGTCGACCCGCTGGGGGAACAGGAATGGACGGGGAGGGTACGAGCGGTGCAGGTGGGATGGCGTACGGCGGTGCGGCGGGCGGCGCGTCCGCTGCTGCCACGGCGGCGGCCGGACCGGATCAAGGGCTGGTCGTACGTGGTGCCGGTGGTGGTGTTCGGCGCCGGCGTACTGTTCGCGACCAGCGCCGAGACCGCCCAGGGCACCGAGCTGCGCAACGACCGGCGGGTGGCGCTCGGCGAGCTGATCGGCGAGCGTCAGCAGGAGGTCGAGTCGCTGGCTGACCGGCGTCGCCGGCTGGCGCGCGAGGTCGAAGCGGGGACCCGCCGGGAGGCCGAGTCCGATGGCGGCGTACGCGGTGAGCAGTCCCGCGCGGACAGCTCCCGAGCCGCGGCCGG
>JBOGDF010000246.1:0-8515 GCA_050701635.1 Micromonosporaceae bacterium
CGGCCGGGCCGGGCTGCTGCTGGCGGTGGCGCTGTTCGCCGCCGGGTTCGCCGATCGCTGGTGGCCCGGCGCGCTGGCCGCCGGCTGGCTGGCCAGCATGGTGTTGGTGGCGGTGGTGCTGGCCGGGTTCGTGATGCTCTCGTCCGAGCTGGACCGGCACTGGCTGACCCCGCTGCGACACCTGAAGGTACGGCTGACGCATCCCCTCGGCGACACCGTCTCCTCCGACGTGCCGCTGCTCGCGACGCTGCAGCGGCTGCAGGTCAGCGACGCGTACCGCCAGGTGGGGGCGACGCTCACCTCGGACGTGCGCGACAGCTGGGACGAGGGGCAGTGGCGGATCCTGGAGTACGCCGCCCGCCGCGACGGCAAGCCGGTGACCGCGGTGTTCGCGGTGCCGCTGTACGACGACGACCCCGGCGCGGTAAGAGTGGCGCTGGTCGGCGACGCCGAGCCGGCCGCGGTGTAGGGGTCAGGTGATGCCGATCGGGCAGGACATGCCGTTGGGGCCGATGTTGCAGTAGCCGCCGGGATTCTTCTGAAGATATTGCTGGTGGTAATCCTCGGCGTAGTAGAACGTGTCGAGCGGCGCGATCTCGGTGGTGATCTCGTCGTACCCGGCGTCGGTGACCACGCCCCGGAAGGCCTTCAGGCTCTCCGCGGCGGCGTCGGCCTGCTCGGGCGTCGTGGTGTAGATCGCCGAGCGGTACTGCATACCGACGTCGTTGCCCTGCCGCATCCCCTGCGTCGGGTCGTGGTTCTCCCAGAAAACCTTCAACAGTTGGGGGTACGAGATCTGCGCCGGGTCGTACACCACCTGCACCACTTCGTTCTGGCCGGTGTAGCCGGAGCAGACCTCCTCGTACGTCGGATTCGGCGTGATGCCGCCCGCGTAGCCGGCCGCTGTCGACCACACCCCGGGGAGCTGCCAGAACAGCCGCTCGGCGCCCCAGAAGCAGCCCATCCCGAACACGGCGATCTCGTACCCGGAAGGCCACGGGCCGCGCATCGGGTTGCCGAGCACCGCGTGCCGCTCGGCGACCGGCATCGGCTCCGCCCGCCCGGACAGCGCCTCGTCGGCGGTCGGCAGCTGGAGCTTGTGACGGCGTACGAAGATCACGGCGTACTCCTCGGTCGGCGGACTTCCAGCATGACGCAGCCCGCCGGCCGTGGCACCCCAAGGGGCAGTTCGTAAGGACTACTTGAGGGTGGCGCCGGTCAGGCCGGCCTGCACCTGGCGGTAGAAGACCAGGTAGACCAGGAGCACCGGCACCATCGCGACGGTGAGCGCCGCGAACAGCAGCCCCCAGTCGTTCTCGTACCGCTGGCTCTGCAGCAGGGTCGCGATGCCCTGCGAGAGCACCGGCCGCTCCGGCGACAGGAACGCCGGGAGGACGAACTGGTTGAACTGCCCCAGGAAGTTGAAGATGCCGATACTGAGCAGCCCGGGCTTCGCCATCGGCAGCATCACCCGGAAGAACACCCCGGTGTGGGAAGCGCCGTCCACGAACGCCGCCTCCGCGATCGAGGTCGGCAGGGTACGGAAGAACGCGTGCATGAAGAACACCGTGAACGGCAGCGAGTACGCGATGTAGACCAGGATCAGCCCGTGGTACGTCGACAGCATGCCCAGGTTGTCCACCACGAAGAACAGCGGCACGATCGCGAGGAACACCGGGAACATCATCCCGGCGGCGAACAGGTAGTAGACGAACCGGTTGCCCGGGAACGGGTAGCGGGCCAGCACGTACGCCACCATCGAGCCGAACAGCATCGTGCCCGTGGTGGCGCCGGCGACCACGATCAGGCTGTTCAGCAGATACTGCCCGACGCCCTTCGCCCAGGCGTTGGGGTAGTTGATCCACTGGATGGCGTCCGGCAGCGACCAGGGTTCGCCGAAGATCTCGCCGGTGGTCTTGAACGAAGCGATGATCGCCCACAGGAACGGCGCCACCACCAGCACCGACCAGGCGAGCAGCAGCGCGTGGGACACCGTACGGATGCCCTTGTCGCCCGCGGGCGCGCGGTGCGGCGCCGGGGCCTGGGAGGCGCGGTCCTCGCCGGTGCCCGGGGGTACGTCGACTTTCACGGTCATGGCACGTCCCTCAGTACTCGATGCGCTCGCGGCGGGTGACCCGCAGCATGATCGCGGCGATGGCCAGGGTCAGGAAGAACAGCACGACGCCCATCGCGGACGCGTAGCCGGCCCGCCCGAACTGGAAGCCATTCTGGGCGATCTGCAACGCCATCACCTGGGTGGAGTCGTCGGGGCCGCCCGGGCCGATGGTCATCACCGCCACCAGGGCGTACGCGTCGAGCGCCAGCACCGCCAGATACACCCACGAGGTCTGGATGGTGTCCCACAGCAGCGGCAGCGTGACCCGGAAGAACGTGGTGGCGCGGCCGGCGCCGTCCAGCAGCGCCGCCTCGAAGATGTCGCGCGGGATCGACGACATCGCCGCGTTGAACAGCACCAGGTAGAAGCCGACGCTGCCCCACACCAGCACCCAGAGCACCGCCATCAGCGCCATGCTGGGATCGGCCAGGAAGCCGGCGGGCCCCAGCCCGACCAGCCCCATGATGGAGTTGGCCAGCCCGTCGGCGGTCGGGTCCATGATCACGAACCAGATCACCGCGACCACCGGTACGGCGAGCACCTGCGGCAGGAAGAACGCGAACTTGTAGAAGCCGGAGCCGCGTACGCCCTTGACCCCGGCGGTGCCGGACTGGCCGCCCACGTTCAGCAGGAACGCGAAGAACAGCGCCAGCAGGATGGTCAGCAGCGGCAGCGCGACCAGCAGCACCAGGTTGTGGAGGACAGCGCCGCGGAACAGCTCGTCGCGGGCGAGCACTTCGTAGTTGTCCAAGCCGACGAAGCTGAACTCCGGCGATACGCCCGTCCAGTCGGTGAGTGAGTAGTAGAACGCCTGGATAAACGGCGAGACCACGAAGACCACGTACAACACCATGGGTATCGCGAGGAATCCGGCGATGAACCGGTATCTGCCGTGCCGCATCTCTCTCCTTGGCTGTGGCCTGGGCGGTGACGCCGTTCGGGGTGGCGTGGACTTCCACGCCACCCCGAAGGCGTACTAACTGCGGGTGCGCTTCTTGGTCTTCGGGTCCTTGGCGGTGTCGTCGGCCGCCTTCTGGCAGCGGTTGACGAACTCGTCGGGCTTGATACGCCCGGCGGCCAGCTCACCGATCGCGGTTTCCAGCTTCGGCTGCAGCGGGGAGTACCACGCAGCCAGGTACGTGCTCCAGTTGTTGTCGCCGCCCTGGCCGAGCAGCGTGTTCGCCGACTCGGCGCCCGCGGAGAGCTTCTTGCCCTCGGCGGCACCGGTCACCACGGTCGGCGAGCCGGTCAGCTCGGTGAACTTCCCGGCGCCGTCCTTGGAGAGCATGAGCCGCAGGAACTCCAGACCACCGGGCTGGTTCTTCGCCTTCGCCGGCACGATGAAGCCCTCGCCGGCGCTGATCTCGGTGCACTCGTACGGCAGCTTCGCACCGTCCAGCAGCGGGGTGGCCGCGACCTGGGTGGCGAAGTCGCCCGGAGCGACCTTCTTCTGCTCGTTCTCCAGCCAGGAGCCGCTCGGGATGAACGCCGCCTTGCGCTGGTTCCACTTGGTCTGCGACTGGATGTGGTCGAGGCCCTCGGTGCCGGCCAGGATGAAGCCCTTGCCCTTGAGCTCGGCCATCGCCTCGGCCGCCATCTTGATCGACTCGTGCTTCCAGGCGTTGGGCTCCAGGCTGTCGATCGCCTTGATCACGTCGTGGCCGCCGTGCTTGACCGCCAGGTCCATGATCACCTGCTGGATGTAGTACGGGTACTTGCCCTGGTGTGCCAGCGGCGCGATGCCCGCCTTCTTGATCTCTCCGCACAGGGTCAGGAACTCGGACCAGGTCTTCGCCGGCTCCCAGCCCTTGTCGGCGAACAGCTTCTTGTCGTACCACAGGCCGTACACGGTCAGTGCGTAGTTGAGTACGAGCGGCTTGCCGTCGTAGTCGGCTGCCTCGATCGCGATCGCCTCGAGGGTGTCGCGCACCTTCTTGTCGGCGTCGTCGACCGACGCGGCGTCGAGCAGCGCCGTCAGGTCGGCGAGCTGGCCGGTGTCGGCGAGGGTGGACATCGGCAGCTGCTGGGCGCCGGAGTTGTCGATCACGTCCGGCGGGTTGCCGGCGTTGAAGCGGGGCTGCAGCTGCTGGGTGATGTCGGTGATGCCCTTGTGCTTGACCTCCGCCTTCGGGAACTTCTTCTTGTAGAGAGTCTCGTGGTACTTCGCGTAGTCGTCGCCGTACCCACCCTTGAAGATCACGACATCGAGGGGCGCGTCTTCCTTGACGCCGAAGGGGTTTTCGGCCGACTTCTTGCCGCCGCCGCCGGTGTCGTCGCTACCGCCGGTGGCGCAGGCCGCGAGCAGCGGGCTTGCACCGGCCGCCAGTGCGGCGGTGGTCGCGGCGCGCTGCAGGAAGATTCGCCGTGACAGGTCGTTCGTGGTCATTAATCCGCCTTCCGAGGTTGTTCTTGGCACCGTCCGCCTGGTGCGTCGGCGTGCTCGGGCTGCCGAGTTGGTGTCGGCCAGCTGCCGGGTCGTTCCCGCTCATCTGCTGCCATCTTTTGCTGCCCTCGGCCAGTGGTGATCAACCCGACGTACGCTGCGGGAAACACGTACGTGTCCCCTGGTTAATGGACAGAACTTTGCTCACCCCGGACGCAAAGTCAAGACTCCTCGCCATGCTCGTTTTGAACGTAGACCGTGAGTGAGCGTGCGCGAAGCTGTCCGTAGGCACTGGTCTGCGTGCAAATCAGCGCACCTTAGTGTGGCGGGGGCCACGTTCCGAGCACAACCGCTGCCAGGACTAATCTTCGAGGCATGACGTACGCCAGCAGCGGCAACGAGGCCGCCTCACAGCCGACCGACGCCAGCCTGTCGGGTCGGGACGCCGATTCCCAGCACGCGGGCTTCGACACGCTCGCGATCCACGCCGGCCAGGAGCCCGACCCGCTCACCGGCGCCGTCGTGCCGCCGATCTACCAGGTGTCGACGTACTACCAGGACGCGGTCGGGGAGCTGCGCGGCGGTTACGAGTACAGCCGTACCCGCAACCCCACCCGGCTGGCGCTGGAGGAGTGCCTCGCGGCGCTGGAGGGCGGCGTACGGGGGCTCGCCTTCGCCAGCGGGATGGCGGCCGAGGACACGCTGCTGCGTACCCTCTGCAAGCCCGGCGACCACGCCGTGATCCCCAACGACGCGTACGGCGGCACGTACCGGCTGTTCTCCAAGGTGCTCGAGCCGTGGGGGCTGGCGTGGACCGCGGCGAAGCTGTCCGACCTGGACGGCGTACGGGCGGCGGTGACCGACCGGACCCGCGTGATCTGGGTGGAGACGCCGACCAACCCGCTGCTCGGGATCGCCGACATCGCGGGGCTGGCGCACATCGCCGCTGACGCGGGCGCCGTGCTGGTCGTGGACAACACCTTCGCCTCGCCGTACCTGCAGCAGCCGTTGGGGTTGGGTGCGGGCGCGGTGGTGCACTCCACCACGAAGTACATCGGAGGCCACTCCGACGTTGTCGGGGGCGCCATCGTCACCGCCGACGCCGAGCTGGGCGAGCGGGTGGCGTTCCACCAGAACTCGATGGGCGCGGTCGCCGGTCCGTTCGACGCCTGGCTCACCCTGCGCGGAGTGAAGACTCTGGGGGTACGCATGGAGCGGCACTGCGACAACGCGGAGCGGATCGCGGAGTACCTGTCCGATCACCGGGCCGTCAGCGGCGTGCTCTACCCCGGCCTCAGCGAACATCCGGGACACGACGTGGCGGGCAAGCAGATGCGCCGGTACGGCGGTATGGTCAGCTTCCGGCTGGCCGGTGGGGAGGCCGCCGCGGTAGAGACGTGTAATCGGGCGAAGCTGTTTACTCTGGGCGAATCGCTGGGCGGAGTTGAGTCGTTAATCGAGCACCCGGGTCGGATGACTCACGCGTCGGCGGCCGGTTCGCCGCTGGAGGTCCCCAGCGATCTGGTCCGGCTGTCGGTCGGGATCGAGCACGTCGACGATCTGCTGGCCGACCTGGAGCGGGCGCTGCCGTAACCGGGCGGGGGCCGTACACCCTAAGGGGAGGAATCATGTCCTGGGTCGGGGTCTCCGCGGCGAACATCGCGCGGGCGGTACGCAGAGGCGACGCGTCGGCCAGCGAGGTGGTCGACCAGCACCTGCGCCACATCGCGGCGAACGACGGCACGCTCGGCGCGTTCCGGGTGGTGCGTACGGTCAACGCGCTCGCCGAGGCCGAGATCGTCGACGACCTGCCCGACCTGAGCGGGTTGCCGCTGGCCGGCGTACCGATCGCGATCAAAGAGAACGTCCCGGTGGTGGGGGAGCGGGTGTGCTTCGGCTCCGCCGCCACGCTGCGGGACTCCGCCGAGAAAGACCACGAGACGGTACGCCGGCTACGCGGCGCCGGCGCCGTGGTGGCCGGGTTGACCCGGATGCCGGAGCTGGGGCTGTTCGCCACCACCGACGACGAGGACGTGGTGACCCGCAACCCGTGGCGGCTGGACCGTACCCCCGGAGGGTCTTCCGGCGGTTCGGCGGCGGCGGTCGCCTCCGGCATGGTGCCGATCGCGCTGGGCAACGACGGGCTCGGCTCGATCCGGATCCCCGCTGCGGCCTGCGGCCTGGTCGGGCTGAAGCCGGGGCGCGGTGTGGTGCCGGCCGGGCTGTCGGACCACGACTGGTTCGGCCTGGTGGCAAACGGCGTACTGGCGTCCACTGTGGAGGATTCGGCGATCGGGTTCGCGGTGCTGGCGGGGCGTCGGCCGGGGCCGCTGCCGGAGCCGGGCCGGCTGCGCCTGGCGGTGTCGCTGCGCAGCCCGGTCGCCGGGGTACGCGCCGACCGCGACGCCCGGCAGGCGGTAGCCCGCGCGGTACGCACCCTGGTCGGGGCCGGGCACTCGGCACAGCAGGCCGAGCTGTACTACCCGCAGCTGCTCGGGATCGCGACGGTAGCGACCTGGTTCGCCTGCGGGGCACGCGACGCTGAGCCGTTCGAGCTGGAGGAGCTGCAGCCGCGTACCCGCCGGCATGCCCTGCTGGGACGCCGCGCCGAGCGGCTGGTACGCGAGTCGGACCGGGAACGCTGGCGGGAGCGGGTGCTGGGCTGGTTCACCGACGGCGGACACGACCTGCTGGTGACCCCGATGCTGGCCGGTGCGCCGCCCCGCGCCGAGGCGTGGTCGCGTCGCGGCTGGCGCGGTAACGCGCTCGGCTCGCTGCGGTACGCCCCGTACGCCGCGCCCTGGAACGTGGCCGGGCTGCCGGCGATCGCCGTACCGGCCGGGACCCGGCGGGACGGCTTGCCGGTGGCGGTGCAGATCGTCGGTCCGCCCGGCAGCGAGGAGCTGCTGCTGGCGGTCGCCGGCCAGATCGAGCAGGCCGCGCCGTGGCGCCCGCACGCCCCCGGCTGGCCGCGGGTCGACCAGGAAGCCGCCCGGGCTAGCTGAACGGCTTGGTCATCATCAGGATGACAACGAGAGCCCAGGCCAGGGCGGCGAGCCCGGCGGAGGCGCCGATCCGGCCGCGCAGCGAATCCATCTTCGCCTTGGCGTGGGCGTCGCTGGCGATCGTGCCGTCGTCGATCATCCCGGCGACCGTACGCAGCGAGGGCGCGGCGACCAGCAGCAGGCCGACCAGCGCGATCACGGACAGCGTGATCGAGATGACCACCCACGGCGTGCTGTAGTGGATCACGTCGGAGTTCGCGGTCGCGGCGATGCCGAGCAAGAACACCAGGCCCGAGGCGCCGGCCAGCAGCATCGTGGTACGCGCCGCGCGGCGTACCGCGTCGGCGTCACGGCGTACCACCGCACGCAGCCCGATGAACGGCGCGAGGGTCAAAGGCCCGATCAAGAATATTGCAGTGAGTACGTGCAGCGTCACCAACAGTGTCCCCATGGCGGGAGCCTATGCGAGCCGACGCCGAGTTGACCTGAGCAACGCGCCGATCGCGCGCTGGCCGCGTGCTGCTCCCGCGTGGTCCGGGGCCGGTCGTGTGGCGGCCGGCCCCGGCGGCTCACGCGGTTACTCGTTGGGCACCAGCACCCACAGCGCGATGTAGACGATGAACTGCGGCCCCGGCAGCAGGGTGGAGAGCACGAACAGCAGCCGTACCACGTTCGGCGACATCCCGAACCGGCGCCCCAACCCCGAACACACGCCCGCGATCCACCGGTCGTCCCGCGGCCGGACCAGCTTCCTGACTGGTACGTGTGACTGTGCAGCCATCTCACTTCACCCCTCGTCGAGCCGCCACGGCAGCGGCTCATGATTCGACGGTACGCCGCCGCCGTACCGGCGGAATCGGTCTCGGAGAGGACGCCGACCCTGGACTCCGGCTCGGGGTTACCCCTAGGCCGCGGCTTAGGGCCTGTCCTGTAGATCTTCAGTCGGCTGCGACAGGTGCCAGACGACGACCGGCCGCGTTGCAGAACCGTCCGGATACAACACCGGTATCC
>JBOGDF010000247.1:0-8511 GCA_050701635.1 Micromonosporaceae bacterium
CCCTGCGGATCTCCGCGGCCGCGGCCTCGTCCACGGCCGCCGCCTGTACGGCATCGCTGGCCGCGCCGACCAGCGAGGTCCAGCCCTCCGGACGCGACAGGTACGCCAGCGCCGCGACCTCTACCGGATCCGCCGCCGCGGGGTGGGCACCGTCGCGTACCGCCTCGCCCAGCTCGCCGGCCCGCTGCACCACCCGGGTCGCCACCCGCTGCCGGAACAGCGGATCGGAGGCGAGCTGCGCGGCGATTGCGGTGCCCCCGAGCTTGGCCCGCCGCTGCGGCGCGAACCGCGCGATCCGGCGTACCGGCCCGGGAATTTCGTCGATCGGCAGGTCTCCCAGCACCGCCGCCACCAGGGCGACCACCCGCTGCCGTACCGGCGCCGGGAGCTGCGGGTCCGCCGGCTCGGACGCGCCGGAACCGTCGGCGTGCTCCGCCGCCGGCGCCAGCTCCGGGTCCGTCATCGATCAAGTCTGACAAACCCCTCCCTCGACCCGCGCGGGGGTACGGCTAGCGTGCACCAAGCCGTTGCTGGAATCATCGGCAACCGCCGTGCGAGCCGTACGGTGTCGTACCCCGCAATCCCACCCCCACAGAGAGGCGAAACCTCAGGTGACTCGCACCCTTCAGGACATCCTCCTCGCCCCGGAACGGCGCCCCGCCGTGGTCGACGACTGCCAGCAGTTGATCGACACCGAGGTGGCGTCGAAGGACGGTGCCTCAGGTCTGCTCGTCAAGACCAGCTACAAGATCGTCAAGGCGGTACGCCCGGACATGATCCGGCACGCCAGCGACAGCCTGCTCGCGGACTTCGTACCGCGGCTGGAGCCCTTCTACGCCGACTTCCAGGCCGAGGGCAACGGCAGCTCGCTGAAGGAGTACTTCGCGGGCAGGTCGGACGCGATCTCCGAGGCGCTGCTCGGTGTCACCGACGACCGCGCGAACCGCACCACCCGCGTCACCCTGAAGAAGGCGTATGACAGGCTCCGCCCGCAGGCCAAGGAGCACGTCACCGCCGCGCTGCCCGGACTCAGCACGCTGATCGAGAAGCACATCGCCTGACGGCACGGGTACGGCCCGGGAGCCGTCCCGGGCCGTACCCTCACCGGGTCTCGGCCAACCGGGCCTGGTATTCCCGCCAGCGCGAGAGCAGCGCGGGCATCTCCACCTGCAGGAAGTCGAAGAACGCCTGGGTCTGCGCGATCCGGGCTCCCGCCGGGGTGTCCGCCCCGAGCGCGTCGACGCCCTCCGCCAGCAGCTCCGACCAGCGCTTGTACATCGGCGCCCGGTTCACGCTCGCCTCGAACCAGACGTCGTCGTGTACGACGTAGTGGTCCCGCCGGGAGCCCGGCTCCCGGCTGCGGCTGGCCATCTGAACCTGCGTCAGGTAGCGCACCGCGCCCGACACCGCCGCCGGGCTGACCTGCAGCCGCTCGGCCAACTCGGCCGCGGTCAGGTGGCCGGCGTCGCTGGCCAGCAACGCGACGAAGGCACGCGCCGGCATCCGCGGGAATCCCGCGTCGGCCAGTACGGCCGCGAACCGCTCGACGAACCGCGCCACGGCGGCCTCGTCCCGGCCGGTGGCCTCGTCCCGGCCCGCGGCCCCGGGATCGCTCTGGCTCAGATCCGCCATCTGAAGGTCACCTCCTGCGTCCCCGTACGGTAGCTGCGACTCGCGCATTCAATGTGTTCACGGATTCGTGAAATGAGTGTAGCTTCTGAAATATGGCTGAAGCTATCTCCGTATCCGGCCTCGTCAAGTCGTACGGGCGCAACGTCGCCCTCGACGGACTCGACCTGTCGGTCACCACCGGCGAGGTACACGGATTCCTCGGGCCCAACGGCTCGGGCAAGACCACCACCATCCGGATCCTGCTGGGGCTGCTGCGCGCCGACGCCGGCCAGGCGACGCTGCTCGGCGGCGATCCGTGGCGGGACAGCACCACACTGCACCGCCGGCTGGCGTACGTGCCGGGCGATGTCGCGCTGTGGCCCAACCTGACCGGCGGTGAAGTGATCGACCTGCTCGGCCGGCTGCGCGGCGGACTCGATCCAGCGCGCCGTGCCGAGCTGCTGGAACGTTTCGAGCTGGACCCGCGGAAGAAGGGCCGGGCGTACTCGAAGGGCAACCGGCAGAAGGTCGCCCTGGTCGCGGCGCTCGCCTCGAACGTCGAGCTGCTGCTGCTGGACGAGCCCACCGCCGGCCTGGACCCGCTGATGGAGGCGGTGTTCCAGCAGTGCATCAACGAGGAACGCGACAGCGGCCGTACGGTGCTGCTCTCCAGCCACATCCTGGCCGAGGTGGAGGCGCTCTGCGACCGGGTGAGCATCATCCGCAACGGGGTCACCGTGGAGACCGGCACGCTGTCGCAGCTGCGGCACCTGACGCGTACCTCGATCAGCGCCGAGCTGGCGGCGCCGCCGAACGGGCTCTCCCAGCTGGCTGGCGTACACGACCTCGTGGTGGACGGCAACCGGGTGCGGTTCGAGGTCGACACCGACCGGCTGGACGCGGTGCTGCCGCAGCTGTCCGCGTCGGGCGTACGCAGCCTGACCAGCCAGCCACCGACCCTGGAGGCGCTGTTCCTGCGGCACTACGCCACATCGGAGACGACGTCATGAACGCCCTGGCAGGGACCTCCGCACTGGTACGCCTGGCGGTACACCGCGACCGGATCATGCTCCCGGCGTGGCTGACTGTGTTCGTCGGCATGGCGGCGATGTCGGCCGCCGCGACCGCGGAGCTATACCCGACCGTGGAGTCCCGGGTCAGCGCCGCGGCCACCGCCAACAACAGCGCCGCCCTGGTCGCGCTCTACGGCCGGGTGTACGACCCCACCTCGCTGGGCGCGGTCTCGATGATGAAGCTGGGCGGGATGGGCGCCGCGATGGTCGCCGTACTGACCATCTTCGTGGTGGTACGCCACACCCGCGCCGAAGAGGAGTCCGGCCGTCAGGAGCTGCTCGGCGCCACCGTGGTCGGCCGGTACGCACCGCTGACCGCCGCGCTGCTGCTGGCGATCGGCGCCAACCTCGTGCTCGGGCTGCTGACCGCGGTGGGGCTGGCCGCCGCCGGGCTGCCCGCCGACGGCTCGCTCGCCTTCGGGCTGGCCTGGGCCGGCGTCGGGGTCGCGTTCGCCGCGATCACCGCGGTCATCGCGCAGCTGACCACCAGCGCCCGGGCCACGATCGGCCTCGGGTCGGCCACGCTCGGGGCGGTCTACCTGATCCGCGCGATCGGCGACACCGCCAGCGCCGACGGCCCCCGCTGGCTGTCGTGGCTGTCTCCGATCGGTTGGGGCCAGCAGTTCCGCCCGTACGCCGGCAACCGCTGGTGGGTGCTGCTGATCACCGTCGGGTTCGCCGTACTGGCGATGGGGATCGCGTACCTCCTCGTGGCGCGCCGCGACCTCGGGGCGGGGCTGGTCTCCGACCGGCCCGGGCGGGCCACCGGACATCCGCTGCTGCGCAGCCCGCTCGCGCTGGCGTGGCGGCTGCACCGGGTCGGCCTCGCCGGCTGGGTGGTCGGGTTCGCACTGATGGGGCTGATCCTCGGCAACATCGCCTCCGACGTCGGCGGATTCCTGGACAGCCCCGAGGCGCGCGAGATGTTCGCCAACCTCGGCGGCGGCGCGGAACGGCAGCTCAGCGACCTGTTCCTGGCCGCCGAGATGGGCATCATGGGCGTGATCGTCTCCGCGTACGGGATCTCCGCGGCGCTGCGGCTGCGCAGCGAGGAGACCGACCTGCGGGCCGAGCCGCTGCTGGCCACCGCGGTCAGCCGTACCCGCTGGGCGGCCAGCCACCTGACCGTGGCGCTGCTCGGCGTCACCGCGCTGGCCACCACGGTCGGGCTGGCCGCCGGCGCGGCGCACGCCGGCCGTACCGGGGACGCCGGTCAGATCGGCCGGGTGCTGGCCGGCGCCCTGGTGCAGCTGCCCGCGGCCTGGCTGGTCACCGGCATCGTGGTGCTGCTGTTCGGGTTCGCACCCCGGTACGTGGTCGGCGGCTGGGCCGCCCTGGTGGCGTTCCTGCTGCTCGGCACGCTCGGCCCGACCCTGCAGCTGGACCAGTCGGTGATGAACTTCTCGCCGTACACCCATCTGCCGAAACTGCCGGGCGGCGACCTGACGCTGACCCCGCTGGCGTGGCTGACCGGGATCGCGATCGTGTTGATCGTGGCCGGTCTGACCGGGTTCCGGCGACGCGACGTGGGCTGACTGTGACCCGCGTGGGCTACCGCCCAGTAGGGCTCCTGGCCTAGGTTGCACAGAGCGGATCTCCAGCGCCGGGGATCCGCATGCAGCAGACTCAGGTTGAGCAGTACGCCAAACCTCTTGCCCACCGAGGGGGACTCCCATGTCCGTCGCCACACCCGCCAACCCCGACCCAGCGTTGCTCACCGACCGCGCGCCGAGCGTAGGCCGGCTGTTCCTCGACCGGGTGCAACAGAGCCCGGAGCTGGAGGCGTACCGCTATCCCGTGGCTGAGGACTGGGAGTCGGTGACCTGGGCGCAGACCGGCGACCGGGTGAGCCGGCTCGCCGCGGGCCTGGTCGCGCTCGGCGTGGCCCCCGAGGAGCGGGTCGCGATCGCCGCCACCACCCGGTACGAGTGGATCCTGGCCGACCTGGCGATCCTGTGCGCAGGTGCCGCCACCACCACGGTCTACCCGACCACGCTGGCCGGCGACGTGGCGTACATCGTGAGCGACTCCGACAGCCGGGTGGTCTTCGCCGAGGACGACGAGCAGATCGCCAAGCTGCGGGAACACCGCGCCGAGCTGCCCGCGGTCAGCAAGGTCGTCACCTTCGACGGTACGCCCGACGGCGACTGGGTGATCTCGCTCGAGGACCTGGAGAAGCTGGGCGAACAGCGGCTCGCCGAGACCCCCGACGTGATCACCGAACGGGTCGACGGCGCACAGCCCGGCAGCCTCGCCACGCTGATCTACACCTCCGGCACCACGGGCCGGCCGAAGGGCGTACGGCTGACCCACTCCGCGATGACGTACGAGGCCGCCGCGATCGACGTGATGAAGGTGCTTTCCACCGACGACCTGCAGTTCCTGTGGCTGCCGATGTCGCACGTGTTCGGCACCGTGCTGCTGATGGTGCAGCTGCAGATCGGCTTCCCCACCGCGGTCGACGGCCGGGTGCCGAAGATCGTGGACAACCTGGCGGTGGTACGCCCCACGTTCATGGGCGCCGCACCGCGGATCTTCGAGAAGGCGCACGCCCGGGTCACCACCATGGCCGAAGGCGAGGGCGGGCTGAAGGCGAAGATCTTCGGCTGGGCGTTCGGGGTGGGCACCAAGGTCTCGCAGCTGCAACGGGCGGGCAAGGACGTACCGGCGCTGCTCGGCGTACAGCACAAGATCGCCGACGCGCTGGTGTTCAGCAAGATCCGGGACCGCTTCGGCGGCCGGGTCCGGTTCTTCATCTCCGGCGCCGCCGCGCTGAACAAGGAGCTCGCGGAGTGGTTCCACGCCGCCGGCATCCTGATCCTGGAGGGGTACGGCCTCACCGAGAACTGCGCCGGCGCCTGCCTGAACCGGCCGGACAACTTCAAGCTGGGCACCGTCGGTCCCCCGTTCCCCGGCACCGAGATCAAGATCGCCTCGGACGGCGAGGTGCTGATCAAGGGTCCGCAGGTGATGGAGGGCTACCACGGGATGCCGGAGCAGACCGCCGAGGCGCTCAGCACCGACGGCTGGCTGCACACCGGCGACATCGGCGAGTTGGACGGCGACGGCTTCCTGCGCATCACCGACCGCAAGAAGGACCTGTTCAAGACCTCCGGCGGCAAGTACGTCGCCCCGTCGCTGATCGAGGGCCAGTTCAAGAACATCTGCCCGTACGCCAGCCAGATCGTCGTACACGGCAACGAGCGCAACTACTGCACCGCGCTGGTCACGCTGGACCCGGACGCGATCGTGCCGTGGGCCGAGCAGCACGGGCTGGCGGGCAGCTCGTACTCCGAGATCGTCAGCTCTCCGGAAGCCCGCGAGCTGGTCGCCGGGTACGTCGCGGAGCTGAACACGCAGCTCAACCGGTGGGAGACGATCAAGAAGTTCGCGATCCTGGAGCAGGACCTGTCGGTGGAGGGCGGCGAGATGACGCCGTCGCTGAAGGTCAAGCGCAAGGTGGTCGAGGACAAGTACCGCGACAAGCTCGACGCCCTCTACTCGTAGCCTCAGCGGCGCGCTACTCATAGCCCAAGCGGCGCGCCGCCGGTCGAATTGTCACACCGGCGGCTTACCGTCGCGGCGTGCCCGACCAGCCGTACGTCCAGGGAACGTTCGAGGAGCTGGGCGAGCCGCTGCGTGAGACCACCTTCGTGGTGGTCGACCTGGAGACCACCGGCGGCGCGGCGGACGGCGCCGGGATCACCGAGATCGGCGCGGTCAAGGTGCGCGGCGGAGAGACGCTCGGCGAGTTCGAGACGCTGGTCAACCCGGGCACCGGGATCCCGCCGTTCATCGCGGTGCTCACCGGCATCACCAACGCCATGGTGGTGCAGGCGCCACGGATCGAGTCGGTGCTGCCGGGATTCCTGGAGTTCGCCCGGGGCGCGGTGCTGGTGGCGCACAACGCGCCGTACGACGTCGGCTTCCTGAAGGCGGCCTGCGCCGCGTACGACTATCCGTGGCCGGGGTTTCGGGTGGTGGACACGGTGGCGCTGGCGCGCCGGGTGCTGATCCGCGACGAGGTGCCCAACAACAAGCTGTCCACGCTGGCGCGGTATTTCCGTACCGTCCACGAGCCGCGGCACCGGGCGCTCGCCGACGCCCGCGCCACCGTCGAGGTGCTGCACGCGCTGATCGGCCGGCTCGGCAACCAGCGGGTGCACACGCTGCCGGATCTGGTGGAGTTCTCCAAGGCGATCAGCCCGGCGCAGCGCAGCAAGCGCCACCTGGCCGACGGCGTACCGGCGGTCCCCGGGGTGTACGTGTTCCGCGACGCCAGCGGCCGCCCGCTCTACGTCGGGACCAGCAACAACCTGGCGACCCGGGTGCGCAGCTACTTCACCGCCGCGGAGACCCGGGCCCGGATCTCGGAGATGCTCACCGCCGCGGATCGCGTCGAGGCGATCGAGTGCGCCCACTCCCTGGAAGCGGAGGTACGCGAGCTGCGGCTGATCGCGGCGCACAAGCCGCCGTACAACCGGCGGTCGAAGTTCCCCGAGCGGATCGCCTGGCTGAAGTTGACCTGTGAGCCGTACCCCCGGCTGTCGCTGGTGACGCAGCTGCGCGACGACGGCGCCGACTACCTGGGGCCGTTCGGCTCCCGGCGCACCGCGGAGCTGGCGATGGCGGCGGTGCACGACGCGGTCCCGCTGCGGCAGTGCTCGCCGCGGCTCAGCGTGCGCAAGACCACGCCCGCCTGCGCGCTTGCGGAGATGGGGCGCTGCCCCGCGCCGTGCGAGCACCGGATCTCGGTGGCGGACTACGACGCGTACGCCCAGGTGTTCCGGGATGCCGCCGCCGGCGATCCCGCCATCCTGCTGGACCGGCTGCTGGAGCGGATCGGCCGGCTCGCCGCGTCCCAGCGGTTCGAGGAGGCGGCCACGGTCAGGCTGCGGCTGGTGGCGTTCCTGCGCACCGCCGTACGGATGCAGCGGCTGACCAACCTCACCTCGATCGGCGAGCTGGTCGCCGCCCGCCCTGTGGGCGCAGGTTGGGAGCTGTCGGTGGTACGCCACGGCCGGCTGGTCGCCGCCGGCGCGTCACCGCCCGGGGCGCATCCCCGGCCTACCCTCGACGCGTTGCTGGCCACCGCGGAGACGGTGGTGGCCGGTCCCGGTCCGGTGCCGTGCGCCACCGCGGAGGAGACCGAGCGGGTGCTCGCGTGGCTGGAGCGCGAGGACACCCGGCTGGTGAGCACCGCGACCGGGTGGTCCTGCCGGCTGGCCGGCGCCGAGCGCTGGCGGGATCTGCTGCGGCGCGCCGAGTCGGCGGCGTCAGCCGCGGATCCGTTCGCCGAACGCGGCCTGGCGAAGCCGCTGCACCGCCCCGCTCGGGCCACCGGATGAGCTATCTCGGGCGATTCCGGCCAGCATTACCGACTATTACCCTGCGCAATACCCCATGAATCAGGCGATAACCGGGCGTAATAATGCCCAAACGTGCCGGACTAACTGTCCGTACGGAGGAATGGATCATTCACTAGCATGAGAGGTAGGTTCCACGCAGGAAACGGGCATGATCTGATAATCAACCACGTTCCGGATTCGGCGTCGCTCACCCAGCGCGATCCGCTTTCCGGGACAGCACCACCGCACCACCGTACGCACCGTAAGCCGCGAGTCTGACAGGGCACAGTCCGCACAGGGTCTGATATGCGTCGAGGAGGTGGCCCCGATGGACATCGACGCCGACTCCGTGATGCCCACGTCGCTGCCCGGACTACTCCGCCCCACGCCGTCCGCGTCCCCCACTCCTGCCCCGCCGGCCCAGACGCCAGGCGCTTCGGCAGCCACCCCCGCCGCGCCGGCGCCAGCCTCGCCAGCAC
>JBOGDF010000248.1:0-8497 GCA_050701635.1 Micromonosporaceae bacterium
GCCCCACCCCGCCGGTGACCCCGCCGCCCCCGAGCAATCCCCCGCCGACCCAGCCTCCACCCGTGACGCCGCCACCTGTCCCGCCGCCGGTCGACCCGCCGACGCCCACCACGCCACCGAGCCGGCCGCCGTGGCTGCCGGACCTGCCTGATCTGCCTGATCTGCCCGACCTGCCGGACCTTCCCGAGTTGCCGTGGCCGCCAGGCCTCCCCAGCCCGTCCGAGCTGCCCGAACCGTTCGATCCGACCGACTGACCGCGCGCGGTCGTCAGCCTCTCGGGTAACCCTCAGACCGTGACCGCACGCGGTCGCGGGCTGGGCCGGCGACGTGGGGTACTGACACGCGGCTGCGGCACCACCGACAGCGGCGGCGAGCCAGCCACGGCCGGTACGTCAGCGGTGGGGTTGCCGGAGCCGGCGGGAGACTTCGGCAACCCCGCTGGCGTGCCCGTGTCATGGGCTACCGCAATGGCGCGCTCGGCGAGCCATCGTGGGACGCAGGGCGCGATCGCACCACATCCGGGGCAAGGCTCTCCCGGTGGTGTGGCGGGGTGCCGCGCCAGCACAGGCTGCGCGCTCCGCCACAACAGTGGGTCCGCGATCTCGGCCGGCGGCTGGGACGACAGATCGTCCATGCCGCCGGTCTGACCCGCGTCCGCCACGACCACAGGCTTCCTTCCGCGTTGTGATCGTCGCCGAGTGGCCATACACAACGCTATTTCTCATTCACAACCAGCCAGCGCACTAGCTGTGCGGGTATACAGCATTTCACGTCACTCGATCGTGGCAACCCTCAGACGATTTTTCGTCGGAAATAGACATTGACACAGCCGCGGTGCGACAAGTCCGGCGTGGCGGACCGAAGACCGCCATTCGATTCACCGCGCTGACCAGCGGTTATGCCGGTGCCGGGGCCTTGGGCCGGGAACGTACCGGGGCGAACGCATCGTCCGCGGGACACAAGCCTCGTACCGTGTAGCGGTCCACGAAGCCGACCACCGCGGCCCGGATTTCGGCGGCCACCGGCATCCGGCCCAGTGCGTCGATCGCCGCTTCGAAACACGTGATCGCCGCCGCCCCCAGCAGCGGGTCCGACAGCCCCTTGCGCGCCGCGCGTACCCAGTCCTGGTGCCGGCGTAGCGACCGCAACGGCTCGCACGCGGCCGCCGCGACCTCGGCCGCCACCGGGTCGTCCAGCAGCGCCGTGGTAACCGCCAGTGGCACCACCCAACCATCCGCCGGCTGGGCGTCGATCATCCGGAACTCCAGGTAGCCATGCGGGCGTACCGGGGGTACCAGGGTGCCGAGGTGCAGCTCGAGGTCCGCCAGCTCCGGCGCCCGCGGTCCCGCGCCGCGCAACCAGTCGCGGAAGGTCATGCCGTCGCCGGCCAGCCACGGCCAGGGCGCTTCCTGGCGTACGCAGGCCACCCGGGCGGCGAGCGCGTACCGGGTCCACGCCTGCCGGGGATCGAGATCTCCGCGCGGGGTACGGGTCCGCGACGGGTCGGTGGCGAACCGGCGCAGCTGCCGGGTGGAACGCAGCCGTACCCCGGCCGCCGAGCGGCTCGGCGAATTGGCGAACGCGGCCAGCAGCACCGGCCCCAGCGAGTTGGCCAGCCGCCAGCGCCACCGCAAGCTGGACCAGCCGTCGGACTCGTCGCCGGCATCCAGACAGACCTGTACGGAGGCGGAGTTGCACATCACGGCCCGACCGTCGGTGCCGAGCCGGTCGTAGTACGCCTCGAGGGCGGCGTACCGCGGTACGTCGAGCACCCGCGCCGGCTCCCGTATCGCGTCCAGCCCCGAGCCTTCCAGCACCAGGCCGGTCCCCTCGAACGCCGTACGCAGCAGCGCCATCTCGGCGTTGACCGCCGTGACACACGCGTCCAACGACGCCGCCGGCGCCGAGCTCAGCTCCACCTGGCCGCCCGGCTCCAGGGTCAGCCTGCCGCCGCCCGGGAGCGGATCACCGAGCCCGTCCAGGAGCTGCTGCAGCCGCGCCGCGGACGGCCGGCCGAGCGGGTCGGCGGGATCGCGTACCAGCCATTCGAGTTCCACGCCGACCTGACCGATCGGGCCGGTACGGAACCCGGCCGCGCCCAGGTAGGCGGTGGCTTCAAGCAGGGAGAGGGGGCCAGCCATAGCATCCTCCGGGACCGACCGAGGGGGTGGGGAAAGCGCAGGGTGAAAGCCAGGCAGGGTGAAGCGGAGTGTGGGTGTTACACGAGCCAGATGACGTCACCCGCTCCAGCGTCAGAAAGCTGGTTCGCAGGTGTTCGTTCTCTATTAGCGGTCCGGCGTCGCCGCTTGTCTAGAGGCTGTTCGCAGATTCGGCCATTCGCCCGATAGGTCAGGTCAAAAGGCCCGCTGAGCGCCGGTACGGGGCCGCTGCCGGCGCCGCCTCAGCGACCCGGTGGGTGGGCTCCCACGTACTCCTCGACCCGGCCCGCGAGCCGGGTAACGCGGTCCGCCAGATCAGCCGGCGGCCGGGCCGCCTGCTCCGCCGACGAGCGCAGCAACGTCGCCTCGCGACGCAGCTGCGCCAGGTACGAGTGCTCGGCCGGGTCGGGGTAGCGGTAGAGGCGGCGGTACAACCGCCGGATAACGTCCGCAAGCTCCCGTCTTGGCTCCACTCCGTCAGCGTAGAAGCAACCTGCGTTACGGCGCAGTGAAATCTCGGCCGATCAGGTGGCCCGTACGGTTGGCCTGCGCCGCCGTACGGTCACATTGCGCTGGACGTTCGGCTATTTCACCGTCCGTCAGGTGCTGGGGGCGGCCGGACCTCTACCATTCGGTGCGTGACGAGGCAGCCACCCAGCGGGGGCGAGTCGCGCCCTGAACCTGTCGACGACATTCGGGCTTGGGCGAACCTTGGCATCCGTCCGCTCGCTCAGGTGCACCTCGACACCCTGCTGCAGGAGCTGCTGGGCCGGGTACGCGACGTGACCGCCAGCCGGGAACGGCTGCGCGGCCTACTCGACGCCGTGGTGAGCATCGGCAGCGACCTCGAGCTACCGGCGGTGCTGGACCGCATCGTCGCCGCCGCCTGCGCCCTGGTCGGCGCGAAGTACGCCGCCCTGGGAGTGATCGGACCCGAGGGCCGCCGGCTGGTCGCCTTCCACACCCACGGGCTGACCCCGGACCAGCGCACCCGGATCGGCGAACTGCCCCAGGGGCACGGCATCCTGGGGCTGCTCATCGAGCAACCGCACCCGATCCGGCTCCCCGATCTCTCCGCCCACCCCGAGTCGTACGGGTTCCCGCCGAACCATCCGCCGATGCACAGCTTCCTCGGCGTACCGATCCGGGTCCGGGACCAGGTCTTCGGCAACCTCTACCTCACCGAGAAGCACGGCGCGCCGACCTTCACCGACGACGACGAGGAGATCACCATCGCGCTGGCGGCCGCCGCGGGCGTGGCGATCGAGAACGCCCGGCTGTACGAGGAGGGGCGCCGGCGGCAGCGCTGGCTGGAGGTGGCCGCCGAGATCACCGACGTACTGCTCGGCGAGGTGGACCGTACCCAGGCACTGGAGCTGGTGGCGCTGCGTGCCCAGCAGTCCGCCGCGGCGAACCTGGCGATCGTGCTGCTGCGGGACGAGGTCGCGCCGGACCGGCTGCGGCTGGAGGTGGCGGTCTCGCAGGACGGCCCGATCCAGCTCACCGGTCAGTACGTCACGATGGCCGACGACCTGCTGGAGGCGGTTGTCACCGAACGCCACCACGCGCTGGTCGACGACCTCGGCAAGGTGACCCAGTGGCCGATCCGGGTGGAGAGTGGCCCGGCGGTGCTGGTGCCGCTGGCCACCGCGGAGACGGTGTACGGCGTGCTCGCGGTCGCCACCCGGTTGGGCTCGTCGGCGGCGTACACCCCGACCGAGATCAGCCTGGTGGAGGCCTTCGCGGGCCAGGCGGCGCTGGCGCTGGAGCGGGCCCGGGCGCAGTCGGATCGTTCCCTGCTCGCGGTGCTCGAAGACAGGGACCGGATCGCCCGCGACCTGCACGACCTGGTGATCCAACGGCTGTTCGCCACCGGGCTGCAGCTGCAGAGCGCGATCCGGCGTACCGACAAGGTCGAGGTCGTGGACCGGCTCAACGACGCCGTGGACGCGATCGACGCCACCATCCGCGACATCCGTGCCAGCATCTTCGAGCTGCGCGCCCCGGCGGGCCAGGACCTTCGGGCAGAGCTGCGCGAGGTGGTACGCGAGGCGCAGGGCGCGCTGGGCTTCGCCCCCCGGGTCACCATCGCCGGCCCGGTGGACTCCACCGTGCCGGACAAGGTACGGCCGGATCTGCTGGCGGTGCTGCGGGAGGCGCTGACCAACGTGGCACGGCACGCGCACGCTCTGCAGGCCTCCGTCACCATCACCGTGATCGACCACGCCCTGGAGCTGACCGTCGCCGACCAGGGCATAGGGCTACGGGACGCGCCACCCGGCGGCGGGCTGCGCAACATGCGGGAGCGGGCCGAGCGCCACGGCGGCGACTTCCAGGTCGGCACCGGCGACGACGGGGGTACTCTGCTGCGCTGGCAGATTCCGCTACGCGCAAGCTGACCGGGCCGGGCGGACCGGGCCGGGCGGACCGGGCCGGGCCAGGGCCGCTCGACACCGTGCCCTGCGGCGATCGGGTCAGCCGCGGCCGCCGTGGTCGCCGAACAGCTTGGTCGCCAGCACCGCGGCCTGGGTGCGCCGCTCCAGCCCCAGCTTCGCCAGCAGACTCGACACGTAGTTCTTGACGGTCTTCTCCGCGAGGAACATCCGTTCGGCGATCTGCCGGTTGGTCAGCCCTTCCGCGATCAGCTCCAGGATCTTGCGCTCCTGCTCGGTGAGCGCCGACAGCTCGACCGGCTGGTTGGCGCCACGGCGCAGCCGGTCCAGCACCCGCTGGGTCACCGTCGGATCGAGTAGCGAGCGACCGGCCGCGACGGTGCGTACCGCCTCCACCAGGTCGTTGCCGCGTACCTGCTTCAGCACGTACCCGGCGGCGCCGGCCATGATCGCCGCGAACAGCGCCTCGTCGTCTTCGTACGAGGTCAGGATCAGCGCGCGGATCGACGGGTCCACCGAGCGGATGTCGCGGCACACGTTGATCCCGCTGCCGTCCGGCAGCCGCGCGTCCAGCACCGCCACCTGCGGCCGCATCGCGGGGATCCGGCGTACCGCCTCCTCGGCGGACGCGGACTCCCCCACCACCTCGATGTCGCCCTCGCGCTCGAGCAGATCGCGCAGCCCGCGGCGCACCACCTCGTGGTCGTCGAGCAGATAGACGCGGATCACGTCTCTTTGTACCCCAGCCGGACAGCCCACGGCAGGCACTCACGCCCTGAGGTACGGGACTTCGGACCCGCCACGGCCGCGGCCGGCGTCACGGTGGCGCCGGGCCGGTGGCGGCCTGCAGCAGGTAGCCGACCCCGCGCACGGTGCAGATCAGGCGCGGCGTACGCGGATCGTCCTCCACCTTGGCGCGCAGTCGTTGCACCGCCACGTCCACCAGCCGGGAGTCCCCGAGGTAGTCGCAGTGCCACACCAGCTCCAGCAGCATCCGGCGGGTGAGCACCTGCCCGGGTCGGCGTGCCATCTCGTACAGCAGCCGGAATTCGGTCGCGGTGAGCGCCACCGGTGCCCCGTGCTTGCGTACGGTGTGGCTGCCGGCGTCCACCTCGATCCCGCCGACGGACAACGTGCGTTGCGCCGGGATGTCCACGCGGTGCAGCAGGTGGCGTACCCGGGTCAGCAGCTCCACCGGCTCGAACGGCTTGCGCAGGTAGTCGTCGGCGCCGGACTCCAGCCCCGCCGCCGCGTCGACCGGATGGCCGCCGTCGGTCAGCATCAGTACCGGCACCCGGCTGGTCAGCCGCAGGGTGCGACGTACCTCGAAGCCGTCTGTCTCCGGGAGCGCGGCGTCCACGATCACCAGCTCCTGGTCGCCCTTCCGGGCGTGCCGCAGCCCCACTCGGCCGCTCGCGGCGGTGGTGACCCACAGGCCCGCCTGCTGCAGCACCAGCGCGACGAATTCCCGCAGTGCGGTGTCGTGCGCGACGAGCAACACCCGTACGTCCATCTCAGAGTCAGCGTATTGCCGCAGAGCGTTACTACGATCAACCCAACGGCCAGGCTTCCCGCATCCAGTACGGTGAAACTTCCTCGACTGTGGAGTAACAGATGCACGCCGAAACGTGACATTCTCGTAGTGGCCTGAGTCAGGGGTTACGGACGAAGTCCGGTGTCCAGGTAGCCAAGAGGAAGGGACGACGGTGGCGCACGGCTCCCACGCGGCTTCCGATACGGTGCCTCCGGTGAACGCGGCCAACCCCGGTCCCTCGTCGTCAAACACATCGTCGAGTGGCCGGCGCAGCGCCTCCCGTACCGATTCGCCGGTGCCGTTGGTCCGGCCGCGGGTGCGCGAGGCGGTGGCCCGTACCACCGAGGAATCCGAGCCCGCCGAGCGCCGCGAGCTGCCGGTCCTCACCGACTGCGTCAACCACCAGCGCAGGATGCAGGTGCTGGTGGACCAGGCACCCCACATGATCATCGTGTACGGGCTGCGCGAAGGCACCATCCGGTACGCCAACACCGCGACCACCCTGTTGCTGGGCCGGCGCCCGTCCGACCTGCTCGGCGCGAACATCTTCGAGGTGCTGAAGGTCCCGGACAACACCGCCGCGGATCCGACCAGCTCCGAGCCGGATCCCGACCAGCCGAACCTGCTGCCCGGCGAGTACCCCGCCGAGCTGCCCGACGGCTCGATCCACTACCTCGACGTACGCAGCGCCCCGGTGGTGTTCGAAGGCGAGCGCTGCGGCCACGTGGTGGCCTGGGACGTGACCACCCGGGTGGAACGCGAGCGCGACCTGATCCGGCAGGCGTCGTACGACGAGCTGACCGGGCTGCCCAACGCGGCGCACGCCTTCGTCTACCTGGAGCAGTCGCTGCGCCGGCTGGAGCGCAGCGGGACCGGCTGTGTCGCGGTGATACTGATCGACCTGGACGGCTTCAAGGCGGTCAACGACACCCACGGACACCAGACCGGCGACGCGCTGCTGCAGCAGACCGCCAGCCGGATCCGCGCCACCACCCGCGACACCGACCTGGCCGCCCGGCTGCACGGTGACGAGTTCCTGGTGGTGCAGTCGGTCGCCAACCCGATCCACGCCGCGTACGTCTCCGAGCGGCTGCGCACCGTACTGGCCAATCCAATCGACATCGACGGGCTGACCGTACGGGTCTCCGCCAGCGTCGGGGTCGCGGTGGCCGATCCGGGCAGCACCGATCCGCACCACCTGCTGCAGTTCGCCGACCACCGGATGTACACCGACAAGCAGCGCCGCGGCAGCACCCGCTAACGCCAGGAGCTGTCAGCGCTCAGGCGACCATCTCGGCGAGGCGGGTCGCGCCGTAACGCACGGCGAAGGCGCGTACCCGGTCCAGGTACGGCGCGGCCGCCGCGTCGTCGCCCGCCGCCCGGTACGCCCGCGCTGCCCACACCGCGGTGAGCACCGCGTCGCTGACCGCGCCGATCGCGTCGTAGCCGCGTACCGCCTCGGCGAACTGCCCCGCCGCGGCGGCGGGCTCGTCCCGCGCCAGCACGCAGGCGCCGAGCGCGACCTGCTCGGTCGCCACCGCCCAGGGGGTACGCAGCGGCACCGACGCCGCCACCTGGACGATCGCCTCGGCGGGCGCGATCCCGACCTGCTCGGCGAGCAGCGCGCTGGCGTGCCCCGCCACCGGCAGCCACTCCTCCACGGACGTGTTGCGTACCAGGGGCCACTCGGAAGCCAGCAGGTCGACCAGCTGCACCGCGGCGGACGACTCGCCCTCCAGCAGCCGGCAGAACGCGCCGTGCGCGTACGCGATGAGCCGCAGCCGGGCGAACCCGGAGCGCTCGGCGCTGTCCACCCAGTGAGTCACCTCCTCGCCCGGTGGCTCGCCGCACAACAGCCGGATCCAGGCCCGCTGCCCGCGTAGCTGCAGATCCCAGTCGGTGGTCTCGGCGCCGTCCACGTCGAGGTACGCCTCGGCCGCCTGCAGCAGCGTCGTCCAGTCGCCGGTGAAGTAGGCCCGTACCGCCTCCTCGGAGTGGCTGAGCACCTGGTGCAGCCGGCCCCCGTCGGCCGCCTCGCGCTCCTCCTGCAGCTCGATCGCCCGGGCCAGCTGCCCCTCCGCGGTCGCGATCACCGACAGGTTGTGGGCGGCCCGGCGCAGCGACGGCAGCTTCTGCTCCCGGCAGGTCTGCAGCGCGGCCTCCATGTCGGCGTACGCCTTCGGGTCGCCGCCCAGGTAGCGCGCCATCGCCTCGGTGATCCGGGCGCTCGCGGCGTGGTCGGCGAGCCCGAGCCGGTCGGCCAGCTGGTACGAGGCGCGCGCCGCCACCACCGCCTCGTCGGTGCGGTATTCGATCATGTGCAGCCGGGCGAGCTCTCCGCTGGCCGCCGCGGCCGCCGCGCTGTCGGGCAGGTCGGCGAACAGCGCCATCGCCTCGGCCAGGTGCTCGGC
>JBOGDF010000249.1:0-8451 GCA_050701635.1 Micromonosporaceae bacterium
GTGCTGGCGGCCCGCGCCCGTCCCGCGCCGAAGCGGCGTGGCCGGCCGACCAGTGTCTGGGCGTTGCTCGCCATCGTGGCGCCCGAGCTGTCGGAGTGGGCCGGGTTCTTCGCGACCGGCGCGGCGAAGCGGGCCGCGGCAGAGGCCGGGATCCCGCGCACCGTCACGGCTCGGGAAGCAGACGATCTGGTACGCGATGCCGGCCGGTTCCTGGTGGTGGTGGAGAGCACGCTCGAGCTCGGTAACCAACCGATGCTCGTCCCGGGGTTCCACCCGAGCGACCCGTCCGCCGTCAAGGCCGGCTGAGCCGGTCGATCCCCCCTCGGCCGTACCAGGAAGCAGAGCGTTCAGTGTCCGTCACCGTCCTCGACAACAGCCCACCGGCTGGGCTCGCCAAGCTCGTCTCGAGTGGGTTGATCAGACGAGGGTTGCACGGGCCCGGGCAGGTCGGCAGAGCCAGCGACCGGGTGGTTCAACCCGGCGCGGATCAGGTGTTACCGCTGCTGGCCGAGCTGCGTACGGTCTCGCCGTGGCCGGGGCTGCGCCGGGGAGCCACCGTCGCGGTCGACGCCGGCGCGCGACCGGGATCCGCCGTCACGGGGGCGGCGGGATCCACCTCGCTGTGCCTGGCGCTGCTGGTCGAGGCGATGCATGCCGGGTCATGGTGCGCGGTGGTCGGGATGCCGGATCTGGGCGCGACCACGGCGGCCGAGTTCGGCATCGACCTGGGGCGACTCGCCCTGGTGCCGGATCCCGGGACGGAGTGGGTGACGGTGGTCGCCGCCCTGCTGGACGGCCTGGACATCGTGGTGGTGAGGCCACCCGGCCAGCTCACCCCGAAGCTGACCCGCCGGTTGGCGGCGCGAGCCAGACAGCGGGGGAGCGTGCTGATCTCGTACGGGTCCTGGGAAGGCGCCGAGTTGACGCTGTGCACCACCGGCCAGGTGTGGCACGGGTTGGGAGCGGGCAGCGGCCGGCTGCGCAGCCGGGAGCTGACCGTGGTCGGCTACGGCCGGGGCTCGGCGACCCGTCCCCGGCAGACACAGGTGTGGTGGCCCCCCGCCACCCCGGCCACGGGATCCGCTCCGGCCACCGGACCCGCACCCGCCGAGCCCACGCCGCTCGTGCCGGTCGAGCCTGCGCCGCTCGTGCCGGTCGAGCCTGCGCCGCTCGTGCCGGTCGAGCCCACGCCGCTCGTGCCCGTCGAGCCCACGCCGCTCGTGCCGGTCGCCGGCGCGATGGAGGCGGCGTCGTGAGCGGGGCAGCGCGGGTGCTCACCGTCTGGTGTCCGGACTGGCCGGTGGTGGCCGCGACGTTGAGCGACGGTCACCCGCCGGATTCCCCGATCGCCGTGATGTACGCCGGCAAGGTGCTGGCCTGTTCACCCCGAGCCCGCCTCGACGGCGTACGCCGTGGGCTGCGCCGCCGGGAGGCCCAGGGCCGGTGTCCCGAGCTGGTGGTGCTGCCGCACGACCCCGCCCGCGACGCCCGGATGTTCGAGCCGGTGGTCACCGCCGTGGAGACGATCGCACCCGGAGTCGCGGTGCACCGGCCGGGCAGCTGCGCGGTCGCGGTACGCGGACCGGCCCGGTACTTCGGCGGCGAGCGCGCGGCCGCCGAGCGGATGGTCGACCACGTGGCCGACAGCTGCGGTGTGGAGTGCCAGGTCGGGGTCGCCGACGGGATCTTCACCGCCGTACACGCCGCCCGGGCAGGAGTGGTGGTGCCGCGAGGGCGTTCGGCGGAGTTCCTCGCCGAGCTGGACGTGGCGGCGCTGGAGCGGCCCGAGCTGGTCGACACGCTGCGGCGGCTCGGCATCCGTACGCTCGGGGCGTTCGCCGGGCTTCCGGAGGCCGACGTACGGGCCCGGTTCGGGGAGGACGCCGCGCTGGCGCACCGGCTGGCCAGTGGGCAGGACCCTCGGCCGCTGGCGGGTCGCCGTCCACCTCCGGATCTGGCCGTCGCCACGCTGTTGGATCCGCCCGCGGACCGGGTCGACGTGGCGGTCTTCGCCACCCGTACGCTCGCCGAGTCGCTGCACCAGCGGCTGGCGGGACACGGGCTGGCGTGCACCCGGCTGCTGATCGAAGCCCAGACCGAGCACGGCGAAGAGCTGGTACGCGAGTGGCGCCACGACGGCGTACTCTCCGCCGCCGACATCGCCGACCGAGTTCGCTGGCAGCTCGACGGCTGGCTGTCCGGGCAGCTGCTGGGTGCCACCCGGCGCGGCATCCCGGGTCGGGGGTCGATCATCGGCGGCTCCGGCGGCACCGGGATGCCGGATCCCGACGTGGACCACGTACCGGGGCGGCCCACCGCGGGGATCACCCGGCTGTCACTGGTCCCGGAGGGCATCGTGGCGCAGAGCGCGCTGCAGCCGGGGCTGTGGGGTGACGCCGGGCTGGGCCGGGAGCGGGCGCACCGGGCGCTGTCCCGGGTGCAGGGCCTGCTCGGCCCCGAAGCCGTGCTGACCGCGGTGCCGAGCGGCGGGCGTGGTCCGGCGGACGCGGTGCGGCTGGTGGCGTGGGGCGACGAGCGTACGCCCGAGCGCCCGGTCGACCCGCCCTGGCCGGGACGGTTGCCGCGGCCGTCCCCGGCCCTGGTGTACGCCGACCCTCTGCCCGCGGTGGTGTATGGCCCGGACGCCCGCCCCGTCGGGGTGACCGGGCGGCATCAGCTCACCGCGCCGCCGACCCGGATCGCGCTGGCCGGCGGCGCGCAGGTCGAGGTGACCGGGTGGGCGGGGCCGTGGCCGGTGGACGAGCGCTGGTGGGCGCCGGCGGAGTCCCAGCGCTGTGCCCGGTTCCAGCTCTGCCTCGCCGACGGCAGGGCGCTGCTGCTGGCGCTGTCCGGCGGCCGCTGGTGGGTCGAGGCGGGGTACGACTGATGGGCTGGCACAACCCACCGATCTCCTGGGCGGAGTACGAACGCCGGCTCTCCGGCCGCTCCAAAGCCCCCGACGCCGACCGGGCCGGCGAAGGCGCTGACCGGACCAGCGCGGGCGAAGGCCGGGCGACAGGCGCCAGCCGCAGCGGCGTAGTCGCCGGGCCCTCGGGCATTCCGCACCCGCTGGTCGAAGACGTACTCGCCAACGTCGACGAGTACCCGGCGTCGCGCCGGCGACCGGAGTACCAACCGCCGCGGATCCGCCGTACCAGCACCGACACGGTGCCGTACGCCGAGCTGCACTGCCACTCCAACTTCAGCTTCCTGGACGGTGCCAGCCACCCCGAGGAGCTGGTCGAGGAGGCGGCCCGGCTCGGGCTCTCCGGCCTCGCCCTGACCGACCACGACGGGCTGTACGGGGTGGTCCGGTTCGCCGAGGCGGCCCGCGAGTGCGGGGTGAGGCCGATCTTCGGCGCCGAGTTGAGTCTGGGGCTGAGCAGGCCGCAGAACGGCGTACCGGATCCGGAGGGGCGGCATCTGCTGGTGCTGGCGCGCAGCCCCGAGGGGTATGCGCGGCTGTCCCGGGCGATCAGCGAAGCGCAGCTCGCCGGCGAGCAGAAGGGCAAGCCGGCGTACCGGCTGGAGCGGTTGGCGGAGCTGGCCGACGGGCACTGGCAGCTGCTCACCGGGTGCCGCAAGGGCGCGGTGCCCGCCGCGCTGGTCACCGGCGGGCGCGACGCCGCCGCCCGGGAGCTGGACCGGCTGGTCGCGCTGTTCGGCGCCGACCAGGTCGCGGTGGAGCTCAGCCACCACGACCTGCCGTACGACGACGAGCGCAACACCGAGCTGGCGGCGCTGGCGGCGCGCTGGCGGCTGCGCACCCTGGCCACCAACAACGTGCACTACGCGACCCCGGGCCGCTACCGGCTGGCCACCGCGCTCGCCGCGGTACGCGCCCGGCGCAGCCTCGACGAGGCCGACGGTTGGCTGCCACCGGCGGCCACCGCGCACCTGCGCAGCGGGGAGGAGATCGCCGCCCGGTTCGCCGGCTACTCCGGCGCCGTGGCCCACACCGTCACGGTGGCGGACGAGTGCGCCTTCGACCTGCGGCTGGTGGCGCCGGACCTACCGGACTGCGAGGTGCCCGACGGGCACACCGAGATGTCCTGGCTCCGCGAGCTGACACGCCGTGGCGCCGAGCAGAAGTACGCCGGCAAGCCGCACGAGGCGGCGGCGTACCGGCAGATCGCGCACGAGCTCGACGTCATCGAGAAGCTGGGTTTCCCGGGCTACTTCCTGATCGTGCACGACATCGTGGACTTCTGCCGCCGGGAGGGCATCCTCTGCCAGGGGCGGGGCTCGGCGGCGAACTCCGCGGTCTGCTACGCGATCGGCATCACCAACGTGGACGCGGTGCTGCACGGTCTGCTGTTCGAACGGTTCCTGGCGCCGGAGCGGGACGGCCCGCCCGACATCGACGTCGACATCGCCTCCGACCGGCGCGAGGAGGTGATCCAGCACGTCTACGACACGTACGGCCGGCACAACACCGCGCAGGTCGCCAACGTGATCTCGTACCGTCCCCGGTCGGCGGTACGCGACATCGCCAAGGCGTTCGGCCACTCGCCCGGGCAGCAGGACGCGTGGAGCAAGCAGATCGACCGCTGGGGAACGAACGCCCAGCACGAGGACATCCCGGAGCGGGTGATCGCGTACGCCAACGAGCTGCAGACCTTCCCGCGCCATCTCGGCATCCACTCCGGTGGCATGGTGATCTGCGACCGGCCGGTGATCGAGGTGTGTCCGGTGGAGTGGGCGCGGATGCCGGGGCGCACCGTGCTGCAGTGGGACAAGGACGACTGCGCCGCGACCGGGCTGGTGAAGTTCGACCTGCTCGGGCTCGGGATGCTCTCGGCACTGCAGTACGCCACCGCCCTGATCCGCGACTACCACGGCGACCAGATCGACATCTCCCAGCTGCCCCAGGAAGACAGCAGGGTGTACGACATGCTCTGCGACGCCGACTCGGTCGGGGTGTTCCAGGTGGAGAGCCGGGCTCAGATAGCGACCCTGCCGCGGCTGCGCCCGCGCAAGTTCTACGACCTGGTGATCGAGGTGGCGCTGATCCGGCCGGGGCCGATCCAGGGCGGGTCGGTGCACCCGTACATCCGGCGGAAAAAGAAGCAGGAACTGGTGACCTACCCGCACAAGTCGATGGAGAAGTCGCTGTCACGCACCCTGGGGGTGCCGCTGTTCCAGGAGCAGCTGATGCAGATGGCGATCGACGTCGCCGGGTTCGACGCAACCGAGGCCGACCAGCTGCGCCGCGCGATGGGCTCGAAACGTTCCGAGGAGCGGATGGGCAAGCTCAAGGACCGGCTCTACGACGGCATGGCCGAGCGGGGCGTCACCGGCGAGGTCGCCGACGACATCTACGTCAAGCTCGCCGCGTTCGCCAACTTCGGCTTCCCGGAGAGCCACGCGTACAGCTTCGCGTACCTGGTGTATGTCAGCTCCTGGCTCAAGCTCTACTACCCGGCGGCGTTCTGCGCGTCGCTGCTCAACGCCCAGCCGATGGGCTTCTACTCGCCGAACACGCTGGTCGCCGACGCCCGCCGGCACGGGGTCGAGGTACGCCGCCCCGACATCAACGCCAGCGCCGCGAAGGCGATCCTGGAGCCGGTCGACCCCGCCCGCGGCAGCCCCGCCTCCCGCGGCGAATCCAGCCCGCTGCGGATCGACACCGACAAAATTCAGCGGGGGTACGGCGAGTGCGGCGCCGCCAGCCCGCCCGCGATCCGGATGGGCCTGTCCTCGGTACGCCAGATCTCCGACGACCTCGCCGAGCGGATCGTGGCCGAACGCGACGACGGGGGGCCGTACCGGGGCATGGCCGACCTGGCGCGCCGGGTGGGGTTGACCGCGGCGCAGCTGGAGGCGTTGGCGACCGCGGACGCGTTCGGCTGCTTCGGGTTGACCCGGCGGGAGGCGCTGTGGGGTGCCGGCGCGGCGGCACAGGAGCGCGCCGACCGGCTGCCCGGGACGTCCACGGTCGGCAATACCCCGATGCTGCCCGGGATGGCTCCGGTGGAACGCGCCGCCGCCGACGTGTGGGCCACCGGCCTGTCGCCGGACAGCCATCCCGCTCAGTTCGCCCGGGAGCGGTTGGACGCGTTGGGTGCGGTGCCGGTGGCGCTGCTGGCGCAGGTGGACAGCGCCACCCGGGTGCTGGTCGGGGGAGTGGTCACCCACCGGCAGCGGCCGGGGACCGCCGGCGGGGTGACCTTCCTCAACCTGGAAGACGAGACCGGCATGCTCAACGTGGTGTGTTCGGAAGGGGTCTGGCTGCGGTATCGGCGGGTGGCGCGTACCTCCGCTGCCATGATCATCCGGGGTCGACTGGAGCGCGCCGATCACGTGACCAACCTGGTCGCCGAGCGGCTGGTCCCGCTCGACCTGGCCGTACGCTCCACCTCCCGCGACTTCCGCTGACCGCGTACCGGCGGCGTGTCGTTAGGCTCACACTCGGCTCGACACCGACACCCGTACCGAGGAGGCCACGTGGCAGTGGAGGGCATCCGGGCGCACACCGCGCCGCGTACCGCGGTGGTGTGGGCTGTGTTGAAAACCGAGCTGGAGCGGCGCGCGGCCGCCCTCGACGTACTCGACGTGGGCGGTGGCACCGGTGGGTTCGCGGTTCCCCTGGCTCAGGCCGGGCACCGGGTGACCGTGGTCGACGCCAGCCCCGACGCGCTGGCCGCGCTCAACCGGCGTGCCGCCGAGGCCGGCGTGGCGGAGCGGATCCACGCGGTGCAGGGCGACGCCGACAAGCTCACCGACGTCGCCGGGCCGCAGACCGCTGACCTCGTGCTGTGCCACAGCGTGCTCGAAGTGGTGGACTCGCCGGTCGCGACCGCCGAAGCGGTCGCCGCCGCGCTGCGCCCCGGGGGCGTCGCGAGCGTACTGGTCGCCAACCGGGCCGCCGCCGTCCTGTCCCGGGCGCTCGGCGGCCACCTCACCGCGGCCGGAAGCCTGCTCGACGATCCCGACGGCCGGGCCGGCGACCGGGACACCCTGCTGCGCCGCTTCGACGCCGCTCAGGCCCGGGAGCTGCTCGCCGCGGCGGGGCTCACCGTCGAACAGATCCACGGCGTACGGGTGGTCGCCGACCTGGTGCCCGGGGCACTGCTCGACACCGAGCCGGGGGCGTACGACGCGCTGCTGGAGTTCGAGCTGGCGGCAGCCACCCGCAGCCCGTACCGGGACATCGCGACGCAGCTGCACCTGCTGGGCCGCCGGTAACCGAGCCGCTGTGACCGAACCATTCGACGCGGCGCCCGACGGGCTGGCCGAGATCGGCCCCCGGTACGGCACCGCCAGCCTCGCCGACGTACTGCCCAGCCTGCTGGCGGTGCTCGGCGTGCCGCACGCCACGGATCCGCTCGGGCTGCGTGACGGGGTGCTTTCGGGGGTACGGCGGATCGCGTTGCTGCTGGTCGACGGGCTGGGCCACCACCTGCTCCGGTACGCCGAGCCGGTGGCCCCGACACTCACCCACCTGGCCACCGGGGCCGCGGGATCGGCTGCCGTGCTGACCGCCGGCTTCCCCTCCACCACGCCCACCAGCCTGGTGTCGCTGGCCACCGGGGCGCCGCCCGGGCCGCACGGCGTGCTCGGGTTCACGGTGAACGTCCCGGGCACCAAGCGGGTGCTCACCCACATCAAGTGGCGCGACGATCCGGACCCGCTGCGCTGGCAGCCGCTGGACACCCAGTTCGCGCTGGCGGCCGCCGACGGCGTGGCGGTCACCGCGGTGAGCCGGCCCGAGTTCGTCGGCAGCGGCCTCACCGGCGCGATGTTCCGGGGCGCGGTGTACCGGCCGGCGTCCACAGTGGAGGAGATCAGCGACGGCATGCTGGCGAGCCTCGCCGCCGGCCCCCGGGCCCTGGTGTACGGCTACTTCCAGGACGTGGATCGGACCGGCCACCTGTGGGGCATCGGCTCGCCTGGGTGGCTGACCGCGGTCTCCGAGGTGGACCGGCTGGTGACCCGCATGATGGACGCGCTGCCCGCCGACACCGCCCTGGTGGTCACCGCGGACCACGGCATGCTCGACGTACCGGCCGACGACCGGATCGACGTGGACCACCGCCGCGGCCTGCGCTCTGGCGTACGGGTGGTGGCGGGCGAGCCGCGGGTGCGCTACCTGCACACCAGACGCGGCGCCACCGACGACGTGATCGCGACCTGGCGCGAGGTGCTCGGGGACCGGGCCTGGGTGGCGCACCGAGACGAGCTGGTGGCGGGCGGCTGGTTCGGCCCGGTGCCGGCCGAACACCTGGCGCGGATCGGCGACGTGGTGGTGACCTGCCACGGCCGTACCGCGGTGGTGGCCACCCGGCGGGAGCCGCCGTTGGTGTCACAGCTGCTCGCGTACCACGGCGGCGCGACCCTGCTCGAGATGATGGTGCCGCTGCTGATCGCCCGCGGCGGCGCCACGCAGTAGCCCGCCGCCTCGCGCCGCGCCGCCCAGGGCGACCTCGCGCCGCCCCTGCGACCTCGCGC
>JBOGDF010000250.1:0-8426 GCA_050701635.1 Micromonosporaceae bacterium
GGCCGCCATCGCCCGGATCGGGCGCAGCCGGTTGGCGATCCGCATCGGCAGCGGCGCTGCGGCGGGGCGGCCGGGCTGCAGCACCGCGCCGATCAGGCCGCGCTGGATGATCCGCTGCACCAGCTGGGTGCCGGCGGTGGGCAGCCAGCGGCGCTGGCGTACCCGGGCCAGGTCGGATTCGGTGAGCCGGCCGGCGCGCAGCGGGCCGGTCAGCAGCCGGGCGGTGGCGACCGCGTCCTGGATCGCCAGGTTGACCCCCACCCCGCCGACCGGTGACATGGCGTGTGCCGCGTCGCCGATCATCAGTACGCCCGGCGCGTGCCACTGCTTGAGCCGGTTCACCTGTACGGTCAGCATCCGCACCTGGTCCCACTCGGCGATCTGGCCGACCCGGTCGGCGAGCACCGACCACAGCCCGGCGACCGCCTCCCGGAACGCCGGCAGCCCACGCGCCACCACCTTGTCGTAGCCGCCCTTGGGGATCACGTACGCGACCTGCCAGTAGTCGCCGCGGTCGATGGTGAGCATCAGCTGGCCGGAGCCGATCCGCATCAGCAGGCCGTCGCCGTCGGACTCCCGCCGGGGCAGCCGGAACCACAGCACGTCCATCGGGGCGCCGAACTCGTGCGGGGTGGCGCCGAGCAGCCGGCGTACGTCCGAGCCGCGACCGTCGCACGCCACGGTGAGCGGCGCGTGCACCTCGACCGCCCCGTCCGGCCCTTCGGCGCGCACCCCCCGCACTACGCCATCGTCGATCAGACCGCTGACCTCGGTGGAGCGCAGCAGCGTGAAGTGCGGGTACGCCGCCGCCTCGTCGGCGAGGAAGTCCAGGAAGTCCCACTGCGGCAGGAACGCCAGATAGTTGTACGGCCTCGGCAGCGTGGTGAAATCCGCGATCTGGTACGTCGTCGCGCCCGCGATCACCCGCAGCTGGCCCACCTTGCGGTGCGGCAGCGCGAGGAACTTCTCGGCCAGCCCGAGCCGTTCCAGGAGCCGGATCGTGGACGGGTGCACGGTGTCGCCGCGGAAGTCCCGCAGGAAGTCGGCGTGCTTCTCCAGCACCACGACCGGGACCCCGCCCCGGGCCAGCAGCAGCCCGAGCATCAGGCCGGCCGGGCCGCCGCCGGCGACACACACCTGGGTGGAGATCCGTTGCACCATTGCCGCCTCCCGTGAGTTGATTTCAACGTCTGATGAAATCCTACGACACGGCCGAGCCAGGCGGCAATGTGAGCTGTGAGCTACCCGTCGGCGCCGAGGGTGATCCGCGCGGTGTGCTTCTCCGCCCCGCGCAGATACTCCACCGAGACAACCGTCCCGGGCGCGTGCTTGCGGATCAACGCCACCAGGTCGATCGCCTGGGTCAGCGTCCGCCCGCCGAACCGGGTCACGATGTCGCCGCCCTTCAGCCCGGCGTCCGCGGCCGGCCCTCCCGGCTCCACGGTGGACAGCCGTACGCCCCCGCCGCCGCCCTTGTAGCCCATGTCGAGCTCGGCGCCGATCACCGGCGTACGGGCGTGACCGGTCTGGACGATCTCCGTCGCCACCCGGCGCGCCTGGTTGATCGGGATCGCGAAGCCGAGCCCGATGCTGCCGCCGGACTCCTGCTCGCCGGACTTCACGGTGTAGATAGCGGTGTTCACCCCGATCACCCGCCCGGCACCGTCCAGCAGCGCACCGCCGGAGTTGCCCGGGTTGATCGGCGCGTCGGTCTGGATCGCCGCGAAGATCGACGGATCGTCATCGCCGCCGGCCACCGCGCGGTCCAGGGCGCTCACCACACCGGTGGTCACGGTGTCGCGCAACCCCATCGGGGCGCCCACCGCGATCACCGGGTCGCCGACCGCGACCTTGTCCGAGTCACCGAAGGTGATCGGCGTCAGCCCCTTGCGCGCCACCTTCAGCACTGCGATGTCCGACGATGCCGAGGAGCCGACCACGGTGGCCTTCGTCTTGCTGCCGTCGCTGAACACCACCTGGATGTCTGCGTCACGGCCGGCGCCGAGCGCGACGTGCTCGTTGGTCACCACGTACCCGTCGGCGGAGATCACGAAGCCGGAGCCGTTGCCGCCCTTGCCGCCGCTGCGGATCGTCACGGTGACCAGGCTCGGCATCGCCTCCTTGACCACGCCCGCCACCGAATCGGGCGGCCGCTTCGCCAGCGGCGGCGGATCGTCCACACCGGGCTGGCCGCCGACGCCGTTGCGGGCCGCGGCGACGTACCCCAGGGCACCCCCGAGGCCGCCGGCCAGCAGCGCGCTGAACAGCGCGACCAGCAGCACCATGCGCAGCCCCGGCCGGTCGGACCGGCCCGGCGGCTCCGGCACCGGCTCCAACGGAGGCCCGGAGTCGACCGGTACGCCGGGCACCGTTACCGCCGCCCCCGCATGCGGATCCCGCCACGGGTCGTGCAGCGCGTCGGTCCACCAGGGCGAGCCGGACTGGCCGGTCACCGGCGGGCTGGGCACCGGGCCGGCGTACGGCGGTCCGCTGCCCTGCCACCCGGCCGGGTTACCACGGTCGGTCACGCTGCTCGACACCTCCTGGACGCACCACTCCTACCCAGCATCGCACGACCCCGCACCCCGGCGTCCGGGCCGGTCACGCGTCCGGGGTGGGTCGCTGCCCGTCTATGGAGCCGCCGATCCATACACTCAGGGTGTTCCGTGTGGTGGGTAGCTTGACCAAGGAAGCCGATCCAGGTCGTCGCTGGCAAGGCGGACGACGACGCCTGTGGCGGAGCCACCGGCGAGGAGGACAACGCCGCCAGCGGCGGGCTGGGCGGCTGAACGGTCAAGTTACCCGCCTCACGGAGCACTAAGGAGGTGCGTCATCGACAAGCCGACACTCCCGCCGGCGGTGCACGAATTCACGGAGTCGTACACCGTGGAAGGCCCCGTGCTGGAAGCCGCCCGGGGACGCGCCGCGGAGGTCGGGATCACGCCGATCCGGCCGGGTCCCGGCGCCACCCTGCGGCTGCTGGCGACCGCGATCGACGCGAAGTCCGTGGTCGAGGTGGGCACCGGCAGCGGCGTGAGCGGGCTGTGGCTGCTGTCCGGGATGCGGGCGGACGGCGTACTGACCACGATCGACATCGAGCCGGAGTACCAGCGGCTGGCGAAGAAGGCGTTCGGCGAGGCGGGGTACGCCCCGGGGCGTACCAGGCTGATCGCGGGACGCGCGCTCGACGTACTCCCCCGGCTGGCCGACACCGCGTACGACATCGTGTTCCTGGGCGCCGAGAAGTCCGACTTCGACCGGTACGTGATCGAGGCACACCGCCTGCTGCGGACCGGCGGCCTGTTGGTGCTCGACAACGCGCTCGGCGGCGGCAAGGTGGTCGACCCGGCGGCCCGCGACCCCGAGTCGGTCGCGCTGCGCGAAGTGGTCAAGTCGCTGCGCGACACCGAGGAGTGGACCACCGCGCTGCTCCCTGTCGGCGACGGGCTGTTGATCGCGGTCAAGCGGTGAGCCAGACGCTCGTGTGCACCCGCTTCCGGGTGCTGATGATCCTCGGGCTGGTGCTGTTCGGCGCGCTGTGCGGGGTGCTGATCCAGCGCGTGGTGACCGGCCAGCTGCCCGACTACTCGCCGGGTCGGCTGCTCGGCGCCGCTGGGCTGGGGCTGCTGCTCGGCGGCATCACGGTGCTGCTGGCGGCGGCGCTCCGCGCCCGGGTGGTGATCGACGACGCCGGCGTGGAGCTGGTGTGGTCGTTTCGCCGGCAGCGGGTGGCGTGGCACGAGATCGAAGACATTTCGCTGGTACGTGGGCACCGGTTGTGGCGGGTGAGGCTGCGCTCCGTGGACGCGAGCAGCCGGTGTGGTGCCTGCAGTGCCCGATCTGGTTCGACTGGCGGTTCCGCGACGAGGAGTTTCACGAGCCACCGCGGTTCACTCCGGGGTCGCTGCGGCGCCCGTACCAACGGCTGCGCGAAGAGTGGCTACCGCCGGGAGCTGAGCAGTCGCCGTTAGCTGGGCAGGGGCCGATTCTCACGCCAGGCGGAGCGGTTCGTTCTTTCCGAGTACGACGATGCCGGAGTCGGTGACCCGGTAGTGCTCCCGGTCGACGTCGGTGTCGACGCCCAGCCGGTGCCCGTCCGGGACCTGCACGTTCTTGTCCAGGATCGCGTTGCGTACCACGGCGCCGCGGCCCACCCGTACCCCCGACATCAGCACCGAATTCTCCACCCAGGCGCCGTCCTCGATCATCACGTCCGGGGACAGCACGGAGCGGGCCACCGTGCCGGTGACGATGGAGCCGGAGCACACCAGCGACTCGTACGCCCGGCCGCCCAGTACGAACTTCGCCGGCGGGTACGGGGGCACGTGGGTCAGGATCGGCCACTCGGCGTTGTAGAGGTTGAAGATCGGGTTCACCGAGACCAGGTCCATGTGCGCCTCGAAGTACGAGTCGAGCGTCCCCACGTCCCGCCAGTACGCCAGATCGCGCACCGTGGCGCCGGGCACCTGGTTACCGCTGAAGTCGTACACCGCGGCGGCGCCCTTGCTCACCAGCAGCGGGATGATGTTGCCGCCCATGTCGTGCGCGCTGCCGGCGTCCTCGGCGTCGGTACGCAGCGCGTCGATCAGCACCTCGGTGGAGAACACGTAGTTGCCCATCGACGCGTACGCGACGTTCGGGTCGTCGGCGGTGCCGGGCGGCTGCGCCGGCTTCTCCAGGAACTGCGCGATAGTCAGCCCGTCGGCGGCGGTCTCGATCACCCCGAACGCCCGCGCCTCCTCGCGCGGCACCCGGATCCCGGCCACCGTGGCGCCCGCCCCGGACGCGATGTGCGCGTCGAGCATCTGCCGCGGATCCATCCGGTACACGTGGTCGGCGCCGAACACGGCGACGTAGTCGGGGCGCTCGTCGTACACCAGATTCAGGCTCTGCAGAATCGCGTCGGCGCTGCCGGTGTACCACCGGGGGCCGAGCCGCTGCTGCGCCGGCACCGCGGTGATGTAGTTGCCCATCAGCGTGGACAGCCGCCAGGTCTGCGAGATGTGCCGGTCCAGCGAGTGCGACTTGTACTGGGTGAGTACGCAGATCTTCACGAAGCCGGCATTGACCAGATTGGACAGTACGAAGTCGACCAGCCGGTACTGACCGCCGAACGGCACCGCCGGTTTCGCCCGGTCGGCGGTCAGCGGCATCAGCCGTTTGCCTTCCCCACCGGCGAGCACGATCCCGAGCACCTTCGGCACGGCCATGACCCGACCCTAGCGGCGTACCTGCTACCGGGCGAGCAGCTCCGCGATGCCGTCTTTGGTCGGCACGATGTGCGGGAGGCGGGGCAGCTGCGAGAATCCGGCGTCGGCGGAGAGCAACGCGTCAGCTCCGATCGCCAGCGCCGCGGCGGCCAACACGGCGTCGAAAGCACCCACCCCGGGATGCCTAGAGAAGAGCGCGAGCCCGTCCGCGAGGTGGGCCGGCGTCACCTGCACCAGCGGCGCCAGGAGGTCCGCATAGTCACTGGCGAGTTGAGCAGCGTCGGCCCGGCCATGCCGCCGCGCCCGTACGTGGGCGAATTCCTGAATCACTTCCACGGTGGTCGTGGCGGCGATATCGCGCCGCGCCACAGCGTCGACCAGTGTGCGGCAGGGTTCACGGAGCGGGTGGTCGACGCCCTTCGCGTAAACCAGGACGGTGGTGTCGAGGACGATCACAGCAGGCCCCCGCCACGGATCTCGTCCAGTTCACGTTTGAGCTCGGCTACGTCCGGTACGTCCATGTCCGGAGCCTCGAGGATCCGCTTGGCCGCGGCCTTCTTGCGGGCGGAGTCCGTCGCGGGCAGCCCGGAGTCGATCGCCTCGCGGATCACCGTGGCGACGGAGACCCGCCGCTGCTTCGCGATGGCGCGAACCCGGTCGTACTGCCCCTCATCGAGGAGTATCTGGAACCGCCTGGTCAGCATGCACATACACTAGCATGTGCATACTCTCCCGCGGTCTCAGAAGGCGAGGATCGAGCTGGGGGCGCGCTCGGCGCGAGTCAGAGCGCGGATCAGGGGGTACGGGCCGTGACGCTGCGCGGCGACGGCGGCCAGCAGCTGGATGGTGGCGTCAGTGGCGGCCGCCGGCATCTCGGGAGTGGCGAGGCCGACACTGGCCACGAGGTCGTCGGCGTGCACCACCAGCTCCATGGTGCGGGTCAGCAGGAAGTCGTCCAGGGTCAGCGCCCAGCCGGCCCACGGCAGCGCCACCAGCCGATCCGCCGGCTCGTCGACCAGCCGGGCGCGTACCCGCTCCAGCGTCGCGCCGGCGGAGTCGGCGACCTGCTCCGGACCCGCCGCCGCGTGTGCCTCACCGGTGTCGCGGATCGCGAGGTTCGCCTCGCTCTCCAGGTCGCCGCCAACCCAGGCGCTGCGCCGGTAGTGCTCCAGCACGTCGATCGGCGCGTGCGTGGGCGGATCGGCCGCCAACACCTCGTCGGCCCGGATCACCTGCCACACCAGATGCGCCACCAGCCCACCGACCGTCATTCCCGGCAGCGCGCTCGGCTCCTGCCAACGGCTGGTCACCGCGTGGTCGCGTACCAACGCCAGGGCAGCCTCGGCCGCCTCCAGAAACGCCTCTCTGATCACCGGTCCGACTCTACCGACGGACCCTTAGGGTGGGCTCCATGCGTGCGGCGATCCTGACCAGGGAGTACCCACCCGAGGTGTACGGCGGTGCCGGCGTACACGTGGATTTCCTGGTACGCGAGCTGCGGCGACTGATCGACGTCGACGTGCACTGCTTCGGGGCGCCCCGCGACGGCGCGACCGGATACCAACCGGTGGCCGAGCTGGACGGCGCCAACGCGGCGCTGCGCTACCTGTCGGTGGACCTGCAGATGGCGGCCGCCGTCGCCGGCGCCGACGTGCTGCACTCCCACACCTGGTACGCCAACCTCGCCGGCCACCTGGGCAAGCTGCTGCACGGCGTACCGCACGTGGTGACGGCACACTCGCTGGAGCCGTTGCGGCCGTGGAAGGCCGAGCAGCTCGGCGGCGGGTACGCGCTGTCCAGCTGGGCCGAGCGCACCGCGTATCTCGCCGCCGACGCCGTGATCGCGGTCAGCAAGGGGATGCGGCGCGACGTGCTGGCGGCGTACCCGGAGGTGGACCCGGCGAAGCTGCACGTGATCGGCAACGGGATCGACACCGCGCTCTACACGCCCGATCCGGCGACCGGCGCGCTGGCCCGGTACGGCATCGACGCCGCCCGCCCGTACGTGCTGTACGTCGGCCGGATCACCCGGCAGAAGGGGCTGCCGCACCTGCTCGCCGCCGCGCACCGGCTGCGCGACGGGGTCCAGCTGGTGCTCGCCGCCTCGGCACCCGATACCCCCGAGCTGGCCGCCGAGGTGGCTGGCGAGATCGCGACGCTGCGTGCCGAGCGGGGCGCCGGGGACGTGATCTGGCTCGAGGAGATGGTGCCCCGTCCCGAGCTGATCCAGCTGCTCACCCACGCCACGGTGTTCTGCTGCCCCTCGGTGTACGAGCCGCTCGGGATCGTCAACCTGGAGGCGATGGCGTGCCGTACCGCCGTGGTCGCCAGCGACGTGGGCGGCATCCCCGAGGTGGTGCGCAGCGGCGAGACCGGGCTGCTGGTGCCGTACTCCCCGGATGACGTTTCAGGTTTCGAAGCGGGCCTGACCCACGCGCTCAACACCGTGCTCGACGACCCGCCGGTCGCCGCGGCCATGGGCGAGGCGGGTCGGCGCCGGGCGGTCGCAGAGTTCGGCTGGGACGCGGTGGCGGCCCGTACCGCCGAGCTGTACGCCAGCCTCCGCTAGCGAGCCTGTTCCGCACGCTAGACCGGGCTGAGCGTGATGCCGCGGACCACCACCGAACTCGGGCCGCCGCCCTGACCGAACACCGTGGTGAAGCTCAACGTCGCCCCGCCCGGTGACAGGTGGCCGGCGAAGACGATCACGCCACGGTGCGGTACGCCCGACGGCAGCGTCTCCGACCAGCCGTCCTTGGCGAACCGGGTCCGCGTCGGGTCCGCTTCCAGCGCCCGCCCGTCGGCACCGGAGAACACGCAGTAGCCGAACACCGGCAGCGACACCGAGCTGCCGGTCTGGTTGTCGGCGCGTACCGCGACCTTGGTGAAGTGCGAGGTGACCCAGACGTCGGTGACAGTGACCGACAGGCCAGCGCCGCCGCCGGTCGCCTCGCCGTGGAACACCTCGGTGACCGGCTCGTTGCTGGTGATCCAGCCGTAGCCGTACGAGATCCCCGCGGTGACCGCCAGCCCACCGCCGCCGCAGAGCACCAGCAGCGCCAGCAGCACCCCGACCAGCGTCCCGGCCCCGCCGCGGCGCGCGGGCTGCGAGGGGTACGTCACTCGCGCCCGGCCGTACCCGGCGCCGGGGGCGCCGTGACCCGGGTAGGTCGGGTAGCCCTGGGGTGCCGGGGCGGCGGGCTCGCGGCTGCGCGC
>JBOGDF010000251.1:0-8353 GCA_050701635.1 Micromonosporaceae bacterium
CCCCGGAGCAGGGCGCCGGTGGCGACCGGGCCGTGTGCGGGGTCGGTGGCGAGCGCCCGTACCTGTACGCCGGCGCGGGTCCGGGCCGCCTCGTGGGCGAGCTGCCCGGGGTCGACCTGGCCGCTCGCCGCGTCCCGCTCGGCGGCGCCGGGGGCACCGCCGGCGACACCCGGGTTCGCGAAGCCCACGGAGGCGATCGCGCGGCACACGGCCACATCGTCGGCGTAGTGCACATCGTCCGGGTCGAGCACGCGTACCCCGTCCACGGGCGCGGGCAGGGCGGCGGGGTCCAGCACCATCAGCGGGGCCTGCAACACGGACAGCCCATCCCGCTCGGCCAGCTCCAGCAGGCCCGGGTTCACCTCGTGCACCCACTCGAACGCCTCCGGTACGCCGAGCGCGCGCTGCCGCTCGCGTACCGCCGAAAGTTCTTCTGCGGTGGGCTCGCCGCCGGGGGTGGGGCGGGCGTAGAGCGGCCAGCCGGGGCCGTCCTGCACGAAGAGGGTCAGCCCGCCGTACCGTTCGGCACGCGCCTGACCTCGTGCGATGGCGTCGTAGCAGGCCTCGATGGCGGGGAGCAGATCCGGCGGCGTCACCGCGGGAGCCTAACGCGAGGCGTGCCGCCGCCCGGACGGCGAGTATGCTTCCGCGCGATGTCCACTCCAGGTAAGCAACCCGTGACCGCCCCGCAGGAGTTCATCTGCTGCCGGGTACGTATCACCGGCGTCGACCCGGAGGGCGCGGCGAACACGCTGCTGGCCTCCCGGCACGGGCAGCCCCGCCGTACCCACCTGTGCAACGCGTACACGCTGTCGCTGGCGTTGCGGGATCCCGCGTACCGCGAGCTGCTCAACGCCGCCGACGTCAACTTCGCCGACGGCCACTACGTCGCGATGGTGGGGCGGCGGCGCGGCCAACCCCAGATGACCGAGCGGGTGTACGGCCCGGACCTGATGCTCGCCACGCTGGACCGGGGCCGGGAGCACGGGCTGCGCCACTACCTGTACGGCGCCTCGCCCGAGACCGTCGCCAAGCTGGCCGAGTCGATGACCGGGCGGCTGCCCGGCGTGGAGATCGTCGCCGCCGAGTCGCCGCCGTTCCGGCCGCTCACCGACGCCGAGTCCGAGGACCTGGTACGCCGGGTCGCCGACCTCAAGCCCGACATCTTCTGGGTCGGCCTCGGCACCCCGATCCAGGACCGGTTCGTCGCCGAGTACGCCGCCCGCCTCAACTGCACCGTGGTGCCGGTGGGCGCCGCGTTCGACTTCTGGTCCGGCAACAAGCCGATGGCGCCGAAGCTGGTCCAGAAGTACGGCATGGAGTGGGCGTACCGGCTCGCCACCGAGCCGCGCCGGCTCTGGAAGCGCTATCTGGTCGGCAACCCGCTCTTCGTCTGGGGTGTCCTCACCGACAAGCGCTGAGGCTCACAGGCGGGCCGTGTCGTGGTGGGCGAGGAACCACTCGTACACCGACTTGACGCCGTCGGGCAGCGCGACCTGCGGGGCCCAGCCCAGGGCACGGATCCGCGACACGTCGAGCAGCTTGCGCGGGGTGCCGTCCGGCTTCGAGGTGTCGTGGACGAACTCGCCGGCGTAGCCGACCACCTCGGCGATCAGCCGGGCGAGCTGGTCGATGGTGACGTCCTCGCCGCAGCCGATGTTGATCGGGGCCGGGTCGTCGTAGCGCTCCAGCAGCAGCAGACAGGCGGCGGCCAGGTCGTCGGTGTGCAGGAACTCGCGGCGCGGGGTGCCGGTGCCGTACACCGTGAACTCGGTGTCGCCGGCCTGCTTCGCCTCGTGCATCCGCCGCATCAGCATCGGTAGGACGTGCGCGCCGGGGATCTCGAAGTTGTCGCCGGGGCCGTACAGGTTGGTCGGCATCGCGGAGATGTACGGCCGCCCGTGCTGGCGCCGCAGCGCCTGGATCTGCATCACGCCGGCGATCTTCGCGATCGCGTACGCGTCGTTGGTCGGTTCCAGGACGCCGGTCAGCAGCGAGTCTTCCCGGATCGGCTGCTCGGCGTACTTCGGGTAGATGCAGCTGGAGCCGAGGAACAGCACCCGGGTCACGTCGAACTCGTGCGCCGCGTCGAGCAGGTTGACCTGGATCCGCAGGTTGTCGGAGAGAAAGTCCGCCGGGTACGCGTCGTTGGCGAAGATGCCGCCCACCTTCGCCGCCGCGTCGATCACGTACGCCGGCCGCTCCTGGGCGAAGAAGTCGCGTACCGCGGCCCGGTCGCGCAGGTCCAGCTCGGCGCTGCGCCGCCCGACCAGATTCGTGAAGCCCTGCTGTGCGAAGTGCCGCCAGATCGCGGAGCCGACCAGGCCGCCGCGGCCCGCCACGTACACCTTCGCGTCGCGTGGGACCTCGTGTGAGTACGGCACCGGTGACCTCCGATTCGCAGGTGGGCGTCGCCACCCAGCCTAATGGGCCGGGTGGGCGTTGCCGGCGAGGCGTTCGGTACCGTGCCAGCGTGACTGAGTCGACGCGTACCGCCTTCATCACCGGCATCACGGGACAGGACGGCTCGTACCTGGCGGAGCTGCTGCTCGCCAAGGGGTACGAGGTGCACGGCATCATCCGCCGGGCTTCGATGTTCAACACCGGCCGGCTCGACGACATCTACCAGGACCCGCACACCGACCATCAGCGGCTGTTCCTGCACTACGGCGACGTCACCGACTCCAGCAACCTGGTCAACCTGATCCGCGACGTGAAGCCGGCGGAGGTCTACCACCTCGCCGCACAGAGCCACGTCAAGGTCAGCTTCGAGATCCCGGAGTACACCGGCGACGTGACTGGGATGGGCACCATCCGGCTGCTCGAGGCGATCCGGGCCTCCGGCATCGCCACCCGCTTCTACCAGGCGTCCACCTCCGAGCTGTACGGCTCCACGCCGCCGCCGCAGAGTGAGACCAGCCCGTTCCACCCGCGCAGCCCGTACGGGGTGGCGAAGCTGTACTCGTTCTGGTCGGTGGTCAACTACCGCGAGGCGTACGGGATCCACGCCTCCAACGGGATCCTCTTCAATCACGAAAGCCCCAGAAGGGGCGAGACCTTCGTGACCCGCAAGATCACTCGCGCCGTGGCGCGGATCGCCGCCGGGCTGCAGGACGCCCTCTACCTCGGCAACGTCAGCGCGGTACGCGACTGGGGCTACGCACCGGAGTACGTCGAGGGCATGTGGCGGATGCTGCAGGCCGACACGCCCGACGACTACGTGCTGGCCACCGGGCGGGCGGCGACCGTACGGGACTTCTGCGAGGCCGCGTTCGGGCACGCCGGCCTGGACTGGGAGAAGTACGTCAAGCACGACACCCGGTACGAGCGCCCCGCCGAGGTGGACGCGCTGATCGGCGACCCGTCGAAGGTGAAGCGCCAGCTGGGCTGGAAAGCCACCACCGACTGGCGCCAGCTCGCCGGCATCATGGTCGACGCCGACCGCCAGCAGCTCGACGACGCACTGTCGGGCCGCAACGTACGCATGGACGACCGCTAGCCCGCTCAGTGGTCCGGCGGGTGTTTGTGAGCGACCTGTGAGCGACCTTGTGAGCGGAGCCGCCTAGCGTCCGAACAGCGTGGGAAATCACCCGCGCCGGGCTTGAAGAGGTGGGACGCATGCGTAGTCGCCTAACGGTCCTCGCAGCTGCGCTGTTCGTGGTCGTTTCGGGGGTGGTCGGCGTATCGCCGTCGCATGGCGGCACGGCCGATGGTCAGGTCGCGGGCTCCGACAAGCCAGCCGGTGCCCAGCCGGAGCGCGCGGCGGTCATGTCACGGGTGAAGAACGCTGACGGCACGGTGAGCGAAACGATCTACACACTCGCCGCGGGTGCGGACCCCGCGGAGGTCGCGAGGAATCTCCGATCACATGGGGTTCCCGGCGTCGCCGTCGTGACCGACGACGCTTCTCCCGCCGCTCTCAAGCCACCCTGCACGTACGGGATATCGCGGACGTGGCCGACCGAGACCGTCTGCTTCGCCCGATGGTCCTACAACGGGTACGGGCGCCCGCAGATGTACTTCCGGGACCGCTCGAACGATCTGTGGCCGGTGGGGCGCGCGGTGAGCAAGTGGAACGAGGTCTCCGGCATCGACTCGTGGTATCGGGACTTCTCCACCGGCTGCCCCGGTAACGGCGTGCACTGCGTGATCATCTACAACGCGTACTACGGAACGACCGGCCAGTGGTACAACGTCGTCGGGGTGACGCACCGCGCGCTCAACGCCGCGCAGACGTACTACACCGGCGCCTACATCGCGCTGAACGAGAGCTACGGCGGCACCGAGGCGCAGCGGTGGAACACCGCGTGCCATGAGATAGGGCATGTGCTCGGGCTGTGGGAGGAGTACTCGACCGCCACCTGCATGTACTACGCCAGGACCTCGCAGCGGTACCCGCACGACAACGACTTCACATTGTTGGAGCGCTTCTACTGAGGCCAGTCAGCCGCCGGGTCGGCCGTGGTGTCAACGCGCGACACCACGGCCGACACGCGCTGGAAGGGGTGCACAGTCGTGCACGAAGTCCGGTGATTTCACTCACCGGCTGATCAATGCTGGGCACACCGCACGTCCCGTACACTCGGAAGCTCCAATCCGGGCCACTGCCGTCCCGCTACATCAGCGAGATCTCTCAGCGCCGCCACTCCTCACGTGGCCGGCGCCGTGCGACGGAGGAGGCCCGATGACCGCTGCAGGCACCCCTTCAGTCCCGGCGCAGGGGCTCTACCGGCCCGAGTACGAGCATGATGCGTGCGGTTTCGCCTTCGTGGTCGACGTGAAGGGACGCCGCAGCCACACCACGGTCCAACAAGGGCTGGGCGCGCTGCGCCGGATGGAGCACCGGGGCGCCGCCGGCGCGGATCCGAACTCCGGCGACGGCGCCGGGATCCTGGTGCAGATCCCCGACGGATACCTCCGCGACGTGGTCGCCCCCCGGGCCGGCATCGAGCTGCCCGAGCCCGGCCGGTACGCCACCGGGCTGGTCTTCCTCCCCGACGACGACGATGCCGCCGCGCGGGCGGTAAGGATCATCGAGAAGTACGCCGCCGGCGAAGGCGCCGAGGTGCTGGGCTGGCGCGACGTACCCACCGACGCGCGGGACGTGGGCGCCACCGCGGCGTCGGTCGCGCCCCGGATCCGGCAGGTCTTCCTGTCCGCCGGCGAGCGCAGCGGGCTGGAGCTGGACCGGGTGGCGTACTGCGTGCGGAAGCTCTCCGAGCGGGAGACCGCCGAGCGCGGGATCGCCACGTACTTCCCGTCGCTGTCCTCGCGCACCATGGTCTACAAGGGAATGCTGACCCCCGACCAGCTCGCCGACTTCTACCCAGAGCTGCGCGACGAGCGCCTCACCAGCGCGATCGCGATGGTGCACAGCCGGTTCTCCACCAACACGTTCCCGTCCTGGCCGCTGGCGCACCCGTACCGGATGGTGGCGCACAACGGCGAGATCAACACCATCCGCGGCAACCGCAACTGGATGGCCGCCCGGCAGGCGCTGCTGGACAGCGACCTGATCCCCGGCGGGCTGAAGCGGCTGTTCCCGGTGTGTACGCCGTCCGCGTCGGACTCCGCCAGCTTCGACGAGGTGCTCGAGCTGCTGCACCTGTCCGGGCGCAGCCTGCCGCACGCGATGCTGATGATGATCCCCGAGGCATGGGAGAACGACGAGGAGATGCAGCCCGCGCGGCGGGCGTTCTACCAGTTCCACGCCTGCCTGATGGAGCCGTGGGACGGCCCCGCCTGTGTCGCGTTCACCGACGGCGAGGTGATCGGCGCCGTGCTGGACCGCAACGGGCTGCGGCCGGCGCGCTGGTGGCGTACCGCCGACGACGTGGTGATCCTGGCCAGCGAGGCGGGCGTGGTCGACGTCGACCCGGCCGACGTGGTGGCCAAGGGCCGGCTGCAGCCGGGCCGGATGTTCCTGGTCGACACCGTTGCCGGCAAGGTGGTCGACGACGACGAGATCAAGGCCCAGCTCGCCCACGAAGCCCCGTACGCCGACTGGCTGCACGCCGGGCTGATGCGGCTGTCCGAGCTGCCCGAACGCGAGCACGTCGTCTACACCCACGACTCGGTGCTACGCCGCCAGCAGACCTTCGGCTACACCGAGGAGGAGCTGAAGCTGCTGCTGGAGCCGATGGCCCGGGTGGGCGCCGAGCCGATCGGCTCGATGGGCACCGACACCCCGATCGCGGTGCTCTCGCAGCGACCGCGGCTGCTCTACGACTACTTCACGCAGCTCTTCGCCCAGGTCACCAACCCGCCGCTGGACGCGATCCGGGAAGAGCTGGTGACCAGCCACGCCGGCACCATCGGCCCCGAGCAGAATCTGCTCGCCCCCGGTCCGGCGAGCTGCCGGCGGATCGTGCTGCCGTACCCGGTGATCGACAACGACGAGCTGGCGAAGATCCTGCACATCGACGACGACGGCGACAAGCCGGGTTTCAAGGCGGTACGCGTCTCGGGCCTGTACCGGGTACGCGAGGGCGCCCGCGGCATGAAGGCCCGGATCACCGAGATCTGCCGGCACGTGTCGGAGGCGATCGAGGACGGGGTACGCATCCTGGTGCTCTCCGACCGGGACTCCACCGCGGATCTGGCGCCGATCCCGTCGCTGCTGCTCACCGCCGCCGTACACCAGCATCTGGTACGCGAGAACACCCGCGCCCAGGTCTCGCTGGTCGCCGAGGCGGGCGACTGCCGCGAAATCCACCACGTCGCGCTGCTGCTCGGGTATGGCGCGTCGGCGATCAACCCGTACCTCGGGTTCGAGTCCATTGAGGACATGATCGCCACCGGGCGGCTCACCGGTATCGAAGCGTCGAAGGCGATCCGCAACTACGTGAAGGCGCTCGGCAAGGGCGTGCTGAAGATCATGTCGAAGATGGGGATCTCCACGGTGGCCTCGTACACCGGTGCCCAAGTCTTCGAGGCGGTCGGTCTAGCGGGGCGGCTGGTGCAGCGCTACTTCGCCGGTACGGACAGCCGGATCGGCGGCGTCGGGCTGGAGCAGATCGCCCGCGAGGTAGCCGAGCGGCACGCCCGCGCCTGGCCCGCCAACCCGGCCGAGCGGGCGCACCGCCGGCTGGACATGGGCGGGGAGTACCAGTGGCGACGCGAGGGCGAGGTGCACCTGTTCAACCCGGAGACGGTGTTCCTGCTGCAGCACGCCACCCGTTCCCGGCAGTACGAGCTGTTCAAGGAGTACACGACCACGGTCGACGGGCTGGCCGCCGACGCCGCCTCGCTGCGGGGCCTGTTCCGGTTCCGCGACGGCGCGCGCCCGCCGGTCCCGCTCGAGGAGGTCGAGCCGGTCGAGGCGATCGTGAAGCGGTTCAACACCGGCGCGATGTCGTACGGGTCGATCTCGGCCGAGGCGCACACTGACCTGGCGATCGCGATGAACCGGCTCGGCGGGCGTTCCAACACCGGCGAGGGCGGCGAGGACATCGACCGGCTGTACGACCCGGCGCGGCGTTCGGCGATCAAGCAGGTCGCCAGCGGCCGGTTCGGGGTGACCAGCGAATACCTGGTCAACGCCAGCGACATCCAGATCAAGATGGCGCAGGGCGCCAAGCCCGGCGAGGGCGGCCAGCTGCCCGGCAACAAGGTGTGGCCGTGGATCGCGCGTACCCGCCACTCGACGCCGGGGGTCGGGTTGATCTCGCCGCCGCCGCACCACGACATCTACTCGATCGAAGACCTCAAGCAGCTGATCTACGACCTGAAGAACGCCAACCCGGCGGCCCGGATCCACGTCAAGCTGGTCTCCGAAATCGGGGTAGGCACAGTCGCCGCTGGAGTGGCGAAGGCGCACGCCGACGTGGTGCTGATCTCCGGCCACGACGGCGGCACCGGCGCGTCCCCGATGAACTCCCTCAAGCACGCCGGTACGCCGTGGGAGCTCGGGCTCGCGGAGACCCAGCAGACGCTGCTGCTCAACGGGCTACGGGACCGGGTGACCGTACAGGTCGACGGGCAGATGAAGACCGGCCGGGACGTGGTGGTCGCCGCGCTGCTGGGCGCCGAGGAGTACGGGTTCGCCACCGCGCCGCTGATCGTGCAGGGCTGCGTGATGATGCGGGTCTGCCATCTCGACACCTGCCCCGTGGGGATCGCCACCCAGAACCCGGAGCTGCGCAAGCGCTACACCGGCACCCCGGAGTTCGTGGAGAACTTCTTCACCTTCCTCGCCGAGGAGGTACGCGAATACCTCGCCGCGCTCGGCTTCCGCTCCCTGGACGAGGCGATCGGGCGGACCGAGCTGTTGGACCTGCGCCCCGCGGTGGAGCACTGGAAGGCCGCCGGGCTCGACCTGGCGCCGGTGCTGCACGTGCCGGAGCTGCCGGCC
>JBOGDF010000252.1:0-8342 GCA_050701635.1 Micromonosporaceae bacterium
GGCGAGTCCGACGACGCAGGTCGTCGGCGTACCAACTGATGAGGGAGTGAAGATGTCCAATCCACTGCAAGACAAGATCGAGCAGGCGTACGCCGACTTCGAACGTACTCAAGCCGCGATCACGACGATCCAGGACGAGTTGGCCGACGGCTCAACGACCGTGACCTCGAAGAACCGGGCTGTCCAGGTCACTGTGGACGGCCACGGCGACGTGTCCGAGATCAAGTTCCCGACGAAGGCGTACCGAACGATGGCACCGGCTGAGCTCGGAAGCCTGCTCGTAACCACTCTCGGCGAGGCACGCCGGGAGGCGGTGGAGCGCGCGACGCAGCTGATGCGTACGACGTTGCCGGACACCGCGCCGCTGCTGCAGGCATTTGGTGGCTCGGCCGACTTCGAGACCGTGATGGAAGAACTCGCACAGATGGCCGGCTCACCATCGCGGACCGCTGAGCCGGTCGACGAAGCCACGAAGGAGGTCCACTAAATGCCCGGGGAAACGTTAAGGGTCGACACGCAGTACCTGAGCCCAACCGTATTTGATCCATACGATGAGCACATGGACGGGGTGGTCGACAGAACCGATGCGGACATCAGCGCCATCGGGACGCTCGTGCCGCGACGGGTGGCCGAGATCGACGAACACGTCGTCGAGCTGGAGAAGCAGCTCGTACCCCTCCTGGGGTCGCTGTTGACCGCCATGCAGAACCTGCCACGAGGTGACGCCGAATCCGTCAATGCGTTGGCGGCCATGCTGGAAGCCGTGGAGGAGAGCAACGCCCAGGCTGCGAGGGGCGTTCCAGGTGGCGGCGGTGGTAAGTCCTAGCGCCCGCTGAGAAAGTGTGTCGGTGACGGACGACGGGTGAGGTCTCCGGGTAGATGGATCAACGACCAAGAAGCCCATCTACCCGGAGACCTCGGGGGCACTGTACCCGCGTGCGGATGAGGCAGCCGGCTGCTATGAGGCGAAGGGGAAACGCGGCACGCGCGCGTTCGAGTTGGGCGTCCCATTCCGCGCCAACCGAACGCGCGTCTGGCCAGGGCGGTGACGTCACCTCGGGCGGCGGCGCCGGTGAAGTGCAGGTACTCGCCCCAGTTGAGGTCGCGGGCGTACAACAGCCCGTTCTTCGGGAAGCGGTGGGCGAGCAGGCGGAAGAACCGCGCCATGACGTCGGGGCCGTCCGTCGCCTGCCACAGCGGGTGGAACCAGTCCCGGAACCAGGCGGTCCCGGGTCGCGGATGGCCGCATGCTCGTCCTGTCCGCAGAGAATCAGCAGCTGGTCGTGGTCCGACCAGCGCTCCCGCCAGAGTCTCGGTGGCTGCCGACCGTCCGCGTAGGGCACATGGGTGATCCGCATGCCGAGGATGAACGCTAACCGGGCTTGCTCGATGGACCGCTTGTTCGCCTCGAAGATCCTGCCGGCGTCCGCCACCACGGCCACGTCGTCGAGCTGGTGGGCGCCATAAGCGCCTCGATCACCGGCAGCATCGTCTTGGTCTCGGCCGTGTTGCCCTCGAACGCGTTGACCATCAGCGGGAACCCGGCTGCGTCGGTGAGCAGCCCCATGGTGATCTGCGGGTCCAGGCTGTCGAGCCTGCTCACCGGCTCGATGACCCGCGCCAGCACCAGTGCCCGGAACACCTCGTCACCATCGGTGGCCGCATCGAACCCCAGCACGTCGTACACGTGGCACAGGGCGTGCCACAAGTGCCCCATCGCCGAGGACGTGATCGGAAGCGGCCGGTCACCACCGCCGCTCACATCACCCGGGTCGCCGGCGAGGCCAAGATCGAACTCACCCTTTCCCGGCAGCCATGCGCTGCCGAGCGACCGCCTTCAGCGCCTCAAGCTCCACCTCGTCGTGCGCCGAACCGATGTGCTCGATGTCCCGCGATCCACGCCGCGAGGAATGCACGATCTGCACCGTGAATCGCCCCCGGGTCAACTCTCTTGGGGGGCGAGGAGGGGGAGTGGCAGGCGGGGACCGTCTGCTACGCCGCGGTGGTGGCCGTGTGCCTGCTCTTGCTGCTCTGGCAGGTGATCCGTCGCGGCGCGTTCCGCCCGGACATCCGGCCGACCATGCCTCGAGGTCTGGCATGGCGAACTGCAATTGTGGTAGGCGGCCCTCGCCAGCTCCATCCCGATCGCGTTTGTCAACACGTCGGCAGCCAAGTACTCCTGGCTGGGGCTCCGTGTTGGGTGTGTCTGTCGTGTGGGTCCGCACCCGGCGCTGTCGCCCGAGCATCAGGTTCGGCTCGTACGATTGATCTACGCACCGTAGCCCTGCAACCTCCGGCGACACGCCACCGCGTTGCGTTGCTTCCGGTTGCTGGTACGCCATTGGCGGCGAGTTTGGGTGGGCTGGGTGGAGTGGCGCCACCATCTTGGGCAATGATCTGGTCATGGTCCGCGGCATGAAGTCGATGGCTCCGGCAGACCTGGTGGGGCGGGATGCCGAAGTCTCAGCTCTCGGTGCGCTGGTGTCGGAGGTCGCCACGGGCCGGGGCGGGGTGGCGTGGATCGAAGGCGAGCCGGGGGTCGGCAAGTCGGCGCTGGTCGATGTCGTCAGTCACATGGCCATGGCAAGCGGATTCACCGTGTTGAGGGCCGCCGCGGACGAGTCGACAACCCCTTTCCCGCTTCGGTTGGCAGCGGACTGTCTCGAGGTCTCGATCCGCTCCTCTGACACCGCGAAGCGGGAGATCGCTCGGCTTCTGCGGGGTGAGCCGCTGGTTGGCACGTTCGATCCCGTCATCGCGGCGGGGGAACGCATGGTGGAGGTCGTCGATCGCGCGGTCTCGGTGGGCCAGGTGGTGCTCATCTTCGAGGACCTGCATTGGGCGGATGAGGCGTCTTTGCAGTTGTGGAACCGTTTGGCGCGGATGGTTGATCAGGTGCCGCTGGTGCTTGTGGGTACGTGTCGTAGGGTGCCGATCCGGCCGTTCGTTTCGCGCGTCAAGGCGATGGTGTCTGATCGTGGCGGTGTGGTGCTGGATCTTGAACCGCTTGGTCATCCTGATGTGGAGTTGCTTGCGTCGAGCCTGGTGGCGGCGCGCGTGGGTGCTCGTCTTAGTGATGCGCTCAGGCGTGCGGGTGGCAACCCGCTGTATGTTCGCGAGTTGGTGAAGGCGTTGCTGTTGGATGGCCTGGCTGAGGTCGCCGATGGTGAGGCGGAACTGCGGGCGGATGCGGACTGGACACCGACGTCGTTGACGGCGGCGATTGAGTACCGGTTGGGGTTTCTTGGGGTGCAGACGGTTGAGGTGCTCCGGCTGGCGGCTCTGTTGGGTAATGAGTGCGACGTCGAGGAGCTTGTGACGATCGTTGGCTGTTCTCCGGTCGAGTTGGTCAATGCGATCGGTGAGGCGGTGACGGCTGGGGTGGTCGATGCGTCTGGTCGGCGGGTGGCGTTTCGGCATGACCTGATCCGGCAGGTTCTGGTGGAGCAGTTGTCCACCGGGATGCGGGCGGCGTTGCACGACAGTTTTGCGCAGCAGCTTGCGGAGGCCGGTGGTAGGCCGGATCGGGTGGCGCGGCATTTGTTGGCGGTGCCGGATCGGTTGGCGGAGTGGGTGCCGGGGTGGCTGGCTTCGATTCCGGAGTCGATGCTGTACGCGGCTCCGCAGGTGTCGGCGGATCTGCTGTCTCGGGCGGTGGCGGTGCTGGGCCACGGCGATTCCCGGTGGGAGGAGTTGGCGTGCCGGTTGGTGCAGGTGTTGTTCTGGTTGGGCCGGGACGAGCAGGTGCTGGAGGTGGCGGCCGGAATGCCGGGCCGTGCCACAGACGTGGAGCGTGCTGCCCGGATGAGGCTGTACATAGCCCGTTCGGCAGGTCGGACGAACCGGTTCGACGAGGTGTTCGCGGTTCTCGAGCCCGCCCTCGCCGACCCGCGACTGCCGATCGGCTGGCGCGCCAGGCTCAGCGCCTGGTTCGCCCTGGGCCTCGCCTACGTCTCCCGCGACGATGAGGCACAGGCGATGGCCGAGCGCGCGTTGGCGGAAGCACGTTCGTGTGGCGACGCGTTGGCCGCTGGGTATGCCCTGCACGCCCTGCAAACCGTTTTCCTCACCGATCGGAGGTATACCGAGGAGGCGCTGGAATGCCTGGGCGACGATCCCGAGTCCATGGACCTGAGGATCATGCTGGAGTGCAAGCAGGTGGTGGCGCTGTCCGACGACGGCAGGCAGGTGGCCGCGCGGCAGCGGGCTCGCGAGGCGCTGGTGCTCGCCGAGCGGATCGGTACTTACCGGTCCGCATCAGTGGTGGTGACCACCGCGGAACTCAACTTCGACCATGGCGACTGGGACGAGGCGCTGGTCCACATGGCGAGCGTCGCCCCGGAATTCGCCGATACGGATCACGTCCGCGATGGGTACGGCCTGGCCGCCACGATCGCCCTGCGTCGTGGCGAACCGGAACAGGCCATGGCTCACCTGCTCGCGGCCGGTGTCTCACAGCCCGTGGAGACCACCGAGCGGGACTATCTCGCCCCCACCGTCGTTGCCGCTGTCGCCTTGATCGCCGAGGCCGCTGGGGACGTCGAACGGGCCCTGAAGGTGCGCGCATCGTGGTTGGATCTTCCCGCACTATGGCAGCGGAGCAGCGATTGTGTACACGCGCTCGACCTGGTGCGAGCAGCGCTCGCCGCAGAAGACACCGCCACGGCGCGGGCGGCGGTGGATGCCCTTCGCCGGCACGCCGGCCAGGCCAGCACGCTTCTGACGCTTGTGGAGCGCAGCTGTCGGGCCATGCTGGGCAACGACGCCGCTGACCTGCTCGCCGTCGCCGCCGAATTCCGCGGCCACGGCTGGACCCCCTACGCCGGGTTCGCCCTGGAGGAAGCCGCGGCCCGGCTGGCCGCAGCGGGCGAGATCGCGCCGGCGAGGCGCGCGCTGACCGACGCGGTGCGGATCTATGCTGATCTCGGTGCCGCCTGGGACATCAGGCGTGTGGACGCGCGACTGCGTCCCTTCGGCGTACGCCGGGGTCCTCGCAGTTTGAATCGGCGACCCAGGATCGGCTGGGATGCCCTGACACAGAGTGAGCGACGCGTCGCAGGGCTGGTTGCCAAGGGCAGGTCCAATCCCGACATCGCCGCCGAGCTCTTCCTCTCCCGCAACACCGTGCAGACACACGTGTCGAACATCCTCAGCAAACTCCAGCTACGTTCGCGTCTGGAACTCATCCGTGAAGCCACCGAACAGGCCCAACGTTCATCCCGCTGATCGACCGGATCGACCGGACAGCCCAGCTGTGCTCATGTTCGTCGACCCCCCATCCTGATCTCCGCCAACGACGTCGCCACCGACCGGCCGGAAACGGCCTCCACGCGCGACAAGCTGGTGCAGCACCTGTCGATGTTCGATTACGTCGCGGTCAGCGGCTCGCTACAGGACCGGGTCATCGAGTACGTGGACCATCTGCACGAACACTTCACCGACCCGGTGGTGATCCGCGACGGCAGGTACGTCGCGCCCACCGCGTCGGGCTTCTCGGCAACCCGATCCGCCACCCTGCCGTACGCGGCGTCGTGATCGGCGCCCGCAACGCCGAGCAGATACAGCGCAACGCGGCACTGTTCGCAGCCAATGTTCCTGACGACCTATGGGGCGAGCTGTCGGCGGAAGGTCCGATCCCGGCCGGCGGTACCTGAACGGCGGGCCTGGAAAAGGTCGCGCGGTCATCGAGTGGGCACCGGCGTCCGGCTTGATCTGCGTTTGCCGCAGCCGGTCCTCGATGCCCCCGACGTGGATCGTCGCGGCCCATGGCTGCTGCCGTACCGCCGACCGCCCGCACAGGCGGCTGAGGCAGCCGGCTGCTATGAGGCGAGGGCCGATGTCGATGATATTGCGGAATCCGTGCGTGGCGTCCAGGTAGCCGCCGGAGTATCCGGGCTGGTCACAGCCGTGGTGGACGGCATACAGCCGGGGATCGGGCCCGAACCCGTCGACGTAGGCGTGCTTGGCGTACTGCCAGGCGTCACTGACGAACGACAGCAGCCACGGGGCGTAGCAGCGCTCCACGTCGCGGTCCAGGTAGATGGTCGCGTGCCCGTCCTGTCCGCAGAGCATCAGCAGCTGGTTGTGGTCCGACCAGCGCTCCCGCCAGAATCTCGGTGGCTGTCGACCGTCCGCGGTGGACTCGCGCGCCGTGGTCCGGAAGAGGGACACCGCTACCCCCTCGCGGTACCGTGGTCGATGTTTTGCTGCGCTGCATATGGCTCGTTGTCTTCGCCGCGATGGCGAGTCTCCCGACGGCAGACGCGGCAGTATGGCTGGGACCCAGCGGTAGCGGTCAGCGCGGGCCTGGCGTCGCACCGCGCGCATACCAGGGACACCACGCGAGCCCCGCGCGCGCCGAACAAGGCGCCGCCGCGCACGACGCCGAAGTCGTGCCGTCGTACGGCGTCTGCCAGGCATTCTGGCCGGACTGGGCAGGAGGCGCAGATCCGCACCGCGGCAGTCCGATTCTGGTGGTCGTCCGCCGACCACCACTCAGGGTCGTGTCCTGCGCATGCCGCCAAATGCCACCAGTCCTGGGACCGGCTTGTGGTCGATTCTGTAGTCACGCTGCTACCAACGGCTGCCGGCCGAGCCCGGATCGACTCGGGAGGCCACCCAAATCGTGAGCATTGCCACTGAACCGCTCAAACGGACCGGACATAGCAAGACACGCCGTGCGGTCCGCGAGGAGCCCCGCCAATCAATGGGAGGACCCGTGAATCAGTTCGCCGCCAGCCCCAGCTTTACCAGCCGGCGTCGCTGGTGGAGGGCCGCCCGATGGTCAACGGCCCGGCCGTGGTTTTCACCGTGGTCGGGCAGTACCCATCACGTGACCCGGGCTCCCTCGGTACCCGCGCCGCGCTGATACCGGGCCCGGGCAAGGGAACTCGGCCACGTCGACCCGCCACCGCCGTCTGGATGACCAAGCGGCCGCCGAGCCGGCCCACATCCCCATTAGGGCGTCGATCTCGGCACGGATCGTCTCGTCGGACGCCCAGCCGGCGATCCGAAGAATGACGTGGTGAAGCGCGGCAACATGTCCGCCCGATGCGGTGGTCACGACCCGTCCCCCTGACTCGGTGTGCCTGACTGTTCGGTCGGAGTCGGGAAAACAACGGTATTCGGGTCCGGCTGGTTCAGATGATCACGTCACACACCGCTTCGGTCGGGGGGTCGGGCGGCTTCGCCTGACCGATTGATTCCAATAAATCACTGATCTCAACGAGTTCTCCCGCGGGCCGGGTTGTGAGCATTGCCTCAGTCCGTCAAGTGGGACGGGAGGGGGAGGACGTTGAGGAAGAACCATGAAACCCGGTTATCGGAGTGCCCTGGGGCGGGCGCGGCGGCGGGTGTGGACGAGCGGTTCGAGGAGCTTTACCGGTTGCATAGCGGGCCGTTGCTGAGCTATCTGGTGCGGTTCGCTCTCGGTGATCGCCGGTTGGCGGAGGATGTGCTGCAGGAGACGTTTCTGCGGGCTTGGAATTTCCTCCGGGACAGCGAGGAGGACCCGGCGGGCTTGCGGCCGTGGCTGTACACGGTGGCCCGTCGGGTGTTGATCGACGCCGGGCGTAAGAAGCAGGCGCGTCCTACGGAGGTCGTCTTCACCGACCTGCGGCAGTTGGGGGGCTCCGATGACCCGATCGAGCGGTTGTTGATCGGGCAGGCGGTGCGAGCGGGTTTGAAAATGTTGCGGTCGGAGCATCGGACGGTGCTCTTGGAGAGCTACTACCGTGACCGGTCGGTGCGGGAGATTGCCGCGCTGCTTGATATTCCGGAGGGCACGGTCAAGTCCCGTACCTACTACGCCCTCCGCGCGCTGCGCAGCGCGGTCGGTCTGGCGTCGTGACCGCGCCCGGCCCGGTCGCGGCCGGCCCGGTCGTGGCCGGTCACCGCCGGCGCGGTCGCAGACCTCATCGGTGCGCGGCCCTCGCGCTGGCCGTTGCGGTGCTGTGTGGCCTGGCCGTCAGCTCGGCCGGCGCCGCGGCGTACGCGGCCGGGGGTGAACCTCCACCGCTTCCCGCCGCGGGCACCGACTGTGTGGGTGCGTCGCCGGTGAGTGTGGAGCAGGTTCCCTGGCCGGTGGCGCGGTTGGCGCCCATGCTGGCCGTTGAGCCGTTGAGCCGTTGAGCCGTTGAGCCGTTGAGCCGTTGAGCCGTTGAGCCGTTGAGCCGTTGAGCCGTTGAGCCGTTGAGCCGTTGAGCCGTTGAGCCATGGGGCCGGGGTGACGGTGGCCGTCGTGGACAGCGGAGTTGGCTCGCCGCCGGGGCTGGCCGGGGCGGTGCGGCCCGGCCGCGATGTGGCCCCCCGGGCGGGGCGACCGCGACTGCGCGGGCCAGGGT
>JBOGDF010000253.1:0-8342 GCA_050701635.1 Micromonosporaceae bacterium
GGACGAACCTGCGCCTTGCCGGCGAGGGTGCCGAGTCCCGGGCGTGAGGCATCGAGGGAGTCGGCACCCTCGCAGCCGCCTGGCACCTGTCTCGCTCGACCAAGATCCACAGGACAGACCCTAGTCGTCGGGCGGCCAGCAGGGGTCGCGTGGCGACGGTCGACAGGTCGGGTCGCCGCCGGGCGGATCGGTCGGGTCGCCTGGTTTCTTCGGCGACTTGGACGGATCCGGCTTCGGCTTCTCGCCGTTGCTGATGAAGATCGTCACGTAGCCGCCCTTGGGCGCCTCGCCGGTGGGCTTCACGTACGCCACCGACCCGGCAGCGCAGTTGGACGGCACCCGGTCGGGGTACTCCCGCACCTTGAAGCCGGCGTCCTCCAGGATGCTCTTCGCCTCCTCGGGGCTGCGGCAGGCGACCGACGGCAGCGGCACCATGTCGCCCTTGGCGAGGCTCGGCGGCGGCGCCGGGAAGTTCCTCATCTTCGCGTCGCCGTAGTACGCGCGCACGATCTCCCCGAACGCGTAACTGGGGTCCGTGGCGGCGTACACAGAATTCTTGTTGTAGTCCGGGTCGGTTTCGAACATCGCGCCGGCGAGCTTCGGCGTGTAGCCGGCGAACCAGGCGGCCTGGTTGCTGTCGGTGGTACCGGTCTTGCCGGCGACCGGCTGGTTGATGTTGCGGCCTACCGAGGCGCCGGTGGCGCCGCCGTTGCAGGAGCCGCCCTGCGCCGGGTCGCCGACCGGGCAGCGCGCGGCGTCGGTGGCGGCGCGTGCCACGTCCGGGCTGAGCACCTGCTTGCAGGTGGGCTTGACCGGGACTTCCTTGCCAGTACGGTCGAGCACCTTCGCCACCGGCAGCGGGTCGCAGTATTTCCCGTCGGCGGCGACCGTGGCGTACGCGTTGGCCAGCTCGATCGGCGTGGTGTTGGCGACGCCGATGGTGAACGCGCCCCAGCCCTTGGTGAGATCGGGCTTGGTCGCCATCTTGATGTCGTTGCCGTGCCAGGTGAGGCCGAGCCGCTCGGCCATCCGTACCGCCTTCTCGGCGCCGACGGTCTCGACCAGCTGCACGAAGTACGTGTTCACCGAGCGACCGAAGCCGTCCCACATGTTGCGCTGTCCGGCCATGCTCTTGTCGGCGTTCTTCGGGCACCAGTGGTAGACGCCGTCGACCTTGCAGGCCGACTTGTCAGATGCGGAGCCGCCGACGTACATGGATTTGTACTGGTGCGGCGACTGGAACGAGGTGGCCAGCGGCATGCCCTCCTCGAGCGCCGCCAGCATGGTGAAGATCTTGAACGTGGAACCCGCCTGGTAGCCGAGGCCGCCGTCGCCGCCGAGCAACGCGTTGGTGGTGTTCGGGTAGTTGCCCTTCACCTTGCCCTTGTACTTCGCGCGGATCGCCGGGTCGGAGTGCTGGTGGTTGCCGGTGGAGGTGTTGCTGTAGATCCGGTTGACCGCCATCGCCTTGATCCGGCCACTGCCGGGCTCGATGAACACCCCGCCCAGGGCGTACTTGTTGTGTACGTCCTTCTTGCTCAGGATGTTCTTCATCGCGGCGGACTGCAGCTTCGGGTCCAGCGACGTGATGATCTTGTAGCCGCCGCTCTTCAGGTTGGCTTCCCGCTCGTTACGGTTGGCGCCGAACGCCTTCTGCGCCTTCCACCAGCTCACGAAGTACGCGCAGAAGAAGCCCCAGTCCTTGTGGTTGGGGGGCACCTCGGTGCAGGTGTTCGGCGGGGCCTTGCGCTTGAGCTTCAGCTCGCGCTTCTGCGCTTCCTCGCCGTCGGCGGCGTTGACGTACCCGAGAGCGATCATGCGGTTGATCACCCAGTTGCGCCGGGCGAGGGTGGCTTCCCGCACCTTCGGGTCCTTGGACGCGGGGTCGTAGACGCTGGGCGCCCGGACCATCGCCGCCAGCATCGCGGCCTCTTCCAGGGTGAGGTCCTTCGGGTGCTTGCTGTAGTACGCGTAGCTGGCGGCGTACACGCCGTACGCCTTGTGCCCGAAGTACGCGATGTTCAGGTAGTTCTCGAGGATCTGGTCCTTGGACAGCCGCTTCTCCAGCGCGATCGCATACCGGATCTCCTTGATCTTGCGGGAGGAGGTGCGCGCGGTGGCGGCCCGCTTCTCCGGCTCGCTGCTCGCGGAGTAGACCAGCGCCTGGCGTACGTACTGCATGGTCAGGGTGGAGGCGCCCTGCCTGGTCTCGCCGGCCTTGCTGTTCGCGACCAGCGCCCGCAGCACGCCCTTCAGGTCGACGCCGTGGTGGTCGTAGAACCGGTTGTCCTCGGCGGCCACGATCGCTTCGCGGATCACCGGCGACATCTCCTTGAGCGAGATGTTCTGCCGGTTCTCCTCGTAGAACCCGGTGATGCGGGTCTTGCCGTCGGCGGCGTACAGGTAGCTGGTCTCCGGGGGAGGCAGCACCTCCAGGTCGTCGGGCAGCTCCTGGAAGTTGTCGGCGCCGACCTTGGCGGCCAGTCCGGTGACGGCTAACGCCGGGAACGCGGCGGCTGCGACCACCAGTCCGGCGAGCAGACCACATATCACGAGGGACGCGGCGTTGTTGACCAGGCTTCGAGCTCGCAAACGAACCACCGGACCAGGGTACGCGACTGCCGCGAGGTCGTTGGGGGCGGCGGGTTGCGTGGACCGATGATGTGCGATAAGGCCGTACCCGTATCTAAAGCCGTCTTGATTCCGTTTCGTCCAGACAGAGGGGTGGGTATGCCCCAGATCGAGATTGGGCCCCAGCGTACCGGTCTGACCGGGACGTGGGCACCCGATGTGTCCTACAAGTACGGTGCGACCCAATTTGGTCCGCAACGTTGCGTAGTTGGACGACTACAGACAATGATGTACGGGTGAGCACGCAGCACTTGTGCTCGCGCTAGAGGGGTAATCGGGCCGAACGGTCGTTGTCGACTCGGGCAACTGGTTCGTAATCTGCGAGCTGGGGCAGTCCGGCGATGGGGCGCCGTTCGGGCTGATGGGGGGACAAATAAGGGGGGTCTGGTAAAGATGGGCCTGATCGTGGACTGGGCGAGCCAGGCGGCATGCCGGGACGGTGACCCGGATGCGCTATTCGTCCAAGGGGCGGAGCAGAACGTCGCCAAGCGCGTCTGCCGCAGCTGCCCCGTGCGTTACGAATGCCTGGCTGACGCACTGGACAACCGGATCGAGTTCGGCGTCTGGGGTGGGATGACCGAGCGAGAACGGCGGGCGCTACTGCGCCGGCACCCCGCCGTAGCGAGCTGGCGCGTCCTGTTCGAGGCGGCTCTCGAGTCCAAACAGCACCCGGCCACGCTGGCGAAGGCTGGCTGAGCCCGGCTACATAACCTTGGGGTTTTGGCTGCTCCCGGGCGGTGCCGGGCAGCCAAAACCCCAAGATCGTCTTTAGGGGGTACGCGGTGCTGCCGCGCGAGCGTCAGCGAGTGCCCAGGTGGGTGCCGATGTCGCGGAGCCCCTCCAGGTCGTGGACATCCTCGGGCTGGGCCGGGATCTCGGTCACCGGTACGGTGGGATGGGCGCGCCGGAACCGGTCCGCGATCCGGGATTCGCGGCTGACCTGGCGTACCAGATCGGCATGGAGCAGCAGCACGTCGGCGGTGAGCGCGGCCGACCTCCCCTCGGTCCCGGTGAGCGCCTCCGCGGCCGCCACCGCCCGCTCCGCCGACAGCCCCGGTACGGCGAGCCCGTGCACCCGGTTGAGCACCAGCCCGGCGAGCGGCATCTTCTCCTCCGACAGCCGCCCGGCGAAGTAGCCCGCCTCCCGTACCGCGTCCGGCTCCGGGGTCGCCACCACCAGGAACGCCGTCTGCTTCGCCTGCAACACCTGGTACGTGTGCGCCGCCCGGTCCGCGAAGCCGCCGAACATCGAATCCAGCGACGCCACGAACGTCGACAGGTCGCCGATCAGCTGGCCGCCCAGGATCTTGTGCATCGCCCGGCCGAAGATGTTCAGCGACGAGCCGAGCATCTTGAGCATGCTCAGGCCACCGACGCGCGCCGGCGCGAGCAGGATCCTCAGCATCCGGCTGTCCAGGAACTTCGCCAGCCGCTTCGGCGCGTCCAGGAAATCCAGCGCGGAACGCGACGGCGGAGTGTCCACGATGATCAGATCCCAGCCGCCGTCGGCGATGTCGATGGCGGACAGCTGGGACAGTTTCTCCATCGCCATGTACTCCTGCGTACCGGCGAAGGTGCTGCTCATCGCCTGGTAGAACGGGTTGGCGAAGATCTCCTTGGCCTGCTGCGGCGTACTGTGCGCGAGCACCACCTCGTCGAAGGTGCGCTTCATGTCGAGCATCATCGCGTGCAGCTCGCCGCCGTTGTCCGGCTTGGTCTCCGGCACCGGCCGCGGTGTGTTGTCGAGCTGGGTCAGCCCCATCGACTGCGCCAGCCGCCGCGCCGGGTCGATGGTCAGCACCACCGTACGCCGCCCGTGCCGCTCGGCCGCCCGCAGCGCGAGCGCCGCCGCCGTGGTGGTCTTCCCGACCCCACCCGCGCCACAGCACACGATGATCCGGATCCCCGGGTCGCCGAGGATCGCGTCGAGATCAAGCCGCGCGTGGCCCATCTCGCGAGCCTATCCGGGTCGGGTCAGGTGATCGGGATCCGGTAGTGCAGCCGGTAGCGCCGCCCCGGCAACACGATGTCGGCGGTCTCCACCGGCCGGTCGCCGGCGGCGTAGTAGGTGCGTTGGATGTGCAGCACGCCGGTCCGGGTAGGCGGCAGCTTCAACCGCTCGATCTCGTCCGGGGTAGCCGCCCGGTCCGTGACCTCTTCCTCCGCATATTCGATGGGTACGCCGATCGAATCCATCCGCGCCACCACGCCCACCGGCGCGTGGTCTCCGTGGGATGCGGTGCCGGACTCCTCGTATTCCGGCCACTCGATCGGAGTGCCGCCCGTGATCGCCACCGGTTCCCAGGACTCGCTCAGCATGATCGGCACGTTGTCCGCCATGAATCGGTAGCGGGTGTACATCACGTCGTCATCGGGTTTGATCGACAGCCGAGCGGCCACGGCTGGCAGCGCCGGGATGCGCTGTGAGTGGAACTCCCATGTCGCGCGGTAGCCCGCTTGCGCAGCGTCCCTCGCGAAGGGGGAGCCGCGGCTGATCCGGTCGGGCTGGCGATCGCGCGTCAATTGCGAGCGGCGAGTGGGGCGCGGCTCTTCTTGAAGGACGTAGACGCCGGAGCCCTTGCGCGCCTCGACGAGACCTTCGGAGACCAGGATCTGGCGGACGTTCTTGATGATCGTGTTGGAGACGCCGTAGCGGCGCATCAGCTGCGCCTCGCTCGGCAGCTTCGTGCCCGGCGGCAGCTCGCCGCTACTGATCTGTGCACGCAGGTCCGCCGCGATCCGCAGGTATGCCGGCTGCCCGGTGGCCTGCTCCGCGGCGCCGTCTGCGCCTCGGTCTGCGGCTCCCTCTCCGGGTCGATCTGTGGCTCGATCTGCGGCTGGATCAGTGGGCACGAACTCACCCCCTCGGTTGGCGTTCCCAATAGATCACGGCCGGACTCGGGGTGCCAATTTCCGCCTAGGCGTGGTCGTCACTTGACTCATCGAAACCTAGTGCACTAGGTTTCGGAGTGTCACCTCTGCTGAGCCCTCGGTTGGCACTGTGGGTACTGGCAGGGGTGGCTCAAGCGAGCATCACGACGGTCACGACCGTTTCGGCCGGGGGAGGCCACCGATGTCGGGTCACGCGCTCGATCCGTACACGCTGCTGTATGAGGTTGGTCGGCAGCTCCAGGCGTTACCGCTGGTGATGCGTAAGCACCGGCTGGTCGCGGCGCAACAGCTGTGCGAGTGCGGCCGGCTCCCGGTGCGCACACTGCCCGGCTTCGGGCTGCGCTGCGAGATCGCGTGCGAGCAATGGGACGTGGTGCACGACGCGATGCGGCGGATCGTTACCTACGCCGAGGTCCCGACTCGGGCACTGGGACGCGTCGAGATCACCTGCCGCGGTTGCGGGCGCGGGACCTCGTGAAGTTGATCAACGGCGGGAAGCAGTGTCCATCCTGCGTACCAAGGAATCGGTTTCTCTGACGCTGAGTGGACAATGCCTCGGCAGGCGGACGGCGTCAGTGGCCGTGGACGCCTTGGGCGGTGAGGGATTCGGAGAGGGTGAAGAGGGCGGAGAGGTCGATGCCGTCGGTGAGGAAGGGGAGCTCGAGCATGGGGCGGCCGGCCTGCGTCAGCTCTTCGCGGAGGCGGGATTCGAGGCGGAGTCGGGCCTGGTGGTCCTTGGTCTCGGCGACCAGGCCGGTCACGGTGGCGGTGTCGGTGGGCAGGCCCGCGGCGGTCAGGCCGCGGCGGAGGGCGGCCTGGGTGAGCTTGGCGTCGGCGAGCCGGGGCGGGCGGGTCATGTTCACGATCACCGCGCCGACGCTGAGCCGCAGCCGGTGCAGCTCGGCGACCGCGTCGAGGGTCTCCTGCACCGGCATGTCCTCCAGCAGCGTCACCACGTGCACCGCCGCCATCGGGGAACGCAGCAGCGCCGCCACGCCTTCGCTCTGCGTCTTGATCGGGCCCACCTTGGTCAGCCCGGCCACTTCGGTGGTGACGTTCAGGAACCGGCCGATCCGACCGGTGGGCGGCGCGTCCAGCACCACCGCGTGGTAGGCCCGCCGCCCGTGCTGAACGCGCGTGGTCGCCTCCTTGACCTTGCCGGTGAGCAGCACGTCGCGTACGCCCGGGGCGATCGTGGTCGCGAAGTCGATCGCGCCGAGCCGCTTCAGCATCCGGCCGGCGCGACCCAGCCGGTAGAACATCTCCAGGTATTCCAGGAGCGCTTCCTCGGCGTCGACGGCGAGGGCGTACACCTCGCCGCCGTTGGGGGAGACGGCGATCTTGCGGTCCCCGTACGGCAGCGGCGGTACGTCGAACAGCTGCGCGATGCCCTGCCGGCCCTCCACCTCCACCAGCAGGGTGCGTTGGCCACCGGCGGCCAACGCCAACGCGAGAGACGCCGCCACCGTGGTCTTGCCGGTGCCGCCCTTGCCCGTCACGATGTGCAGCCGCGCGTCCTGCCAACCGCCGATCGGTCCCTGGACGTCGGCTGCGGCTTCGGGTACGTCAGATCTCGTCACGGGTCACTTCATCTCGGCGTCGCAGACCTTCCAGCCTGCCTCGTACACCAGATCGAAGTTGGCGGGGGTCTGCTCCTTCTTGTCTCCGACCACCACGGTGAGCGTGGCCTTCACCTTCGCGGTGTCATCGTCCGAGGACTCCTTGGTCGGCTTCGACCAGGTGACCTTCATGCTCAGTTTGGCGTCCTTCGCGTCCTGCTCCGCCTTCTTCACGGTCTTGATCGCGTCGTCCACCTCCTTGCGGTCGGCCTCCCGCTTGCAGGTGTACCGGATCATCTCGTCGGCGTCCTTGAGTACGAACATCGCGTGCAGCCAGCGGTCGACCACCTTCGCCGGATCGGAGAACACCGCGTCCACGCTCGGGCTGGCTGACGTACCGCTGGAGCCGGCGGAGCCCGACCGATCGCTGAAGAACCAGAACGTGGTGCCGGCGAACAACGCCACCGCCAACAGGCCACCGACGATCCCGAGAACGAGGCCGGCGCGGCCGCCACGCTTCGGTGGCGGCTCGTGGCCAAAGGGTGCGCCGTACCCGGACGGTGTGCTGGGGCGGCCGTAGTCAGGCGCGCCATGACCCGGCGTGTCATAGCCGCCCGAGCCGTAGCCAGGTGAGTCATAGCCGGCTGCGCCGTAGCCCTGGTCGGGCGCCCCGTAGCCCTGGCTGGGCGCGCCGTAGGCCGGCTGGTCGTAGTTGGGCTGCTGGTAGTCAGGCTGCTGATAGCCAGGCTGTTGGTGGCCGGGTTGTTGATAGCCGGGCGCGCCGTAGTCCGGCTGGCCGTGGCTGGGCTGGTTCTGGCCGTAGTCCGGCTGGCTGTAACCAGGCTGGCTCTGGCCAGACCCGGGCTGGCCGTAGCTGGGCTGGCCGTAGGCAGGCTGGTTCTGGCCGTAGTCGGGCTGGGGGTAGCCGGGTGGGCCGTACTCGGCGGGGTCGGGCGGGGGCGGCTGACCGTAACCGCCGTACGGGTCGCCGTTGCCGTACGGGCGGTCGCCGTACGGCGGGCGGCCGGAGTAGTCGGGCGGCTGGGTCATGCCGGGGCTCCTGTGCGGTGCGGACCGGACCTGGTGGACAGGCCTGACGCGGATCGGCCTCGTGGGAGGCCTAGTGTCCTGAGTCAGCAGTTCGGCGGCGAATTCCGGTGTCCAGGCGGCGCCTCGCGGCGTTGTCGTCGTCGCCAGTACAACACCGGTACTGGCTCCTCCTCCGCCTTGCGAGCCACCACCTGGACACCGGACTTCATC
>JBOGDF010000254.1:0-8293 GCA_050701635.1 Micromonosporaceae bacterium
GCTGCGGCGCGGTCGGCGCGGCCTCGCCGTCGCGCAGTACGCCGAGCAGCCGCCGCATCTCGGTCAGCGCCTCCCGGGCGGCGCCGGCGATCTCGGAGAACTCCTGCCGCGCCGGCCCGTCCACGTCGGTGACCCGGTAGCCGGCGGTCTCGGCGCGTACCGCGATCAGCGACATGTGGTGGGCCACCACGTCGTGCAGCTCGCGCGCGATCCGGGCCCGCTCGGTGAGCACCGCGCCGCGTTCCTGCTCGGCGGCCAGCCTGCGCTGGGCGGCCAGCCGGCCCCCCAACAGCCACCCCATCGCCAGCGGTACGGCGTACAGCAGCGTGGCGCCGACCCGGTTGTTCGGGAGTACGTACAGCCAGACCGGCACCGCGGTGAACAGCCCGACCCAGAGCACCACGCCCAGCCGCTGCCGCAGCCCGACCACGAACAGCACCAGCAGCAGCACGATCAGCTGCACCGGATGCCACGGCCACCCGGCCACCCGGGGCAGCACCAGCAGGCCGACCGCGATCGCGGCGAGCCAGGCCCACCGCCACGCCCACAGCGAGGACCAGGCGGCGATCGCGAACGGCACCGCGGTCGCCAGCCCGAGCACCCATCCCAGGTACCCGCTCGCCTGCTCGCCGCTGCCGGCGCTCGCGGCGGCCAGTACGACCACGGCGACCGCCGTCGCGGCGCGTACCCACTTCGGGGACGGACCGGAGTCACGCCCCAGCAGGAGCGCGTCGACCAGCGCACGCATCGCAGCTGCGCCCACGTCAGGACTCGGTGGGTACGGATTCCACCTCGGCGTCGTCGTACACCGTGGGCAGCTCTATCACGGCGGGCGCGATCTCGTCGGCCTGGTCGGCGAGCACCTCGGAGTGCGCGCCGCAGCCGTGGTCGGCGCTGACGACCTGGCCGTCGTCGGGGGCGAACAGGTTGCCGCAGGCACCGAACATCGCCCGCATCGAGCCGGCGAGCGGAAGATAGAAGCCGCAGGTGCCGCACCGGGCCTCCTTCGGCGCCGCCTTCGCGATCGGCGCCTCGGGACCCTGGTCGGACTCGTACCAGCGCTCGGCGGCTTCGATCCGGCCGAAGCGGCTCATCACGCGTACCCGGCCCAGCCCAAGCTCCCAGGCCGTCTCCTCCACACCGGGGTCGTCGGAGAGCACGTACCCCGGAGCCAGCCGGTCGTCGTCGCCCGGCGTCGGCATCAGGTCGCCGACGCCCAGGTCACCCGGCTGCAGCCGCTCCTGCCACGGCACCCACTCCGGCGACAGCACCGACTCCGGGCCGGGCAGCAGCGCGATCTCGCAGACCGTCACCTGCTTGCTGCGCGGCACCCGGGTCACCGTCACCGCCCAGCGCCACCCCCGGTAGCCGGCCAGCAGGCAGTCGAAGAGGTGGGTCACCAGCCGCTCGTCCTCCGGCACCGCGCCGACGTAGTCACCGACCGTGGCCGGATCGTCGGCGACCTCGAGCATCGCGTCGCGGGCCAGGTCGACCGCTTCGGCGCACACCGCGTCGAGCTTGGCCCGCCGGAGCGTGGTGGCTGTCTTAGTGCTGGTCACCCGGCGATTGTCCCCCATTGGTGGGTACGCCGTCACATCGGGCACGCGGCGGGTGCATCACCGACCTCACCACCGCCGTGACCAGCCATTATGCGTACGTCACAATGGGCCACGTGCGGATCCTGATAGCCACCGCGGTGGCGCCCGAGCGGGACGCGGTGCTCGCCGGTCTGCGCGACGCAGCCGGCGTGGACGTGGTCGCCGTCGGCGTCGGACCGGCCGCCGCGGCCGCCGGCACCGCCCGGTTGCTGGCGCTCGGGGGGTACGACGCGGTGGTGAGCGCCGGGATCGCCGGTGGCATGCCGGGGCAGGTCGAGCTGGGCGGCGTGGTGGTGGCCAGCCGCAGCGTGGCCGCCGATTTGGGCGCCGAGTCGCCCGACGGGTTCCTGCCGCTGTCGGCGCTCGGTTTCGGCACCGACGAGATCGTCGCCGACCCGTTCCTGAAACATCCGTACGCAACCGTGGGGGCGGTGCTGAGCGTCTCTACTGTGACCGGCACCGCGGCGGCGACGGCGGAGCTGGCCCGGCGCCACCCGGACGCGGTGGCCGAGGCGATGGAGGGATTCGGAGTGGCGACAGCGGCGGCGCAGGCGGGCGTACGGTTCGCCGAGCTGCGTACGATCTCCAATCTGGTCGGCCCCCGGGACAAGGCGGCGTGGCGGCTGCCGGAGGCGCTGGCCGCGTTGACCGAGGCGGTCGCGGCGGTCAGCCGGGAGTGGCCGTGACCACCCCACAGGCCAGCCCGCAGACCGGCCGTCATGCCGCCCCGCAGACCGGCCCCCAGGCCGCCCGCACGCCGCTGTCGCTCGCGATCTCGCCGTGCCCCAACGACACCTTCGCGTTCCACGCGCTGGTGCACGGGCTGGTGCCCGGCGCGCCCGCCGTCGACGTCACGTACGCCGACGTCGACGTCACCAACACCGAAGCCGAGCGCGGGGCGTACGACCTGGTGAAGGTCAGCTACGCCGCGCTGCCGTGGCTGCTGGACCGGTACGCCCTGCTGCCCTGCGGCGGTGCGCTGGGGCGCGGCTGCGGCCCGCTGGTGCTCACCCGCGGCGAGACCGACCCGGAGCGGGCCGTCGGCGGCGGCACCGTGGCGATCCCCGGGGAGCGGACCACGGCGTACCTGCTGTTCCGGCTGTGGTCGGAGAAGTTCCCGCCGGAACGTACCGTCATCATGCCCTTTGACCAGATCATGGGGGCGGTTCGTAACGGAGAGGTCGCCGCAGGCTTGGTGATTCACGAAGCGCGGTTCACCTACCCGTCGTACGGTCTGCACTCGGTCGCGGATCTGGGCGAGTGGTGGGAACGGGAAACCGGCCTGCCGATCCCGCTCGGGGCCATCCTCGCCCGGCGCGGGCCGGCGGGCGTCGACCCGGCCGCCGCCGCGGGGTGGATCCGCGAATCGGTACGCCGGGCGCACACCGACCCGGCCGCCAGCGCGGCGTACGTCCGCGACCACGCCCAGGAGATGGAGCCCGAGGTGATCAGGCGACACATCGAGCTGTACGTCAACCGGTTCACCGAGGAGCTCGGCGACGAGGGGTACGCCGCTGTCGACACCCTGCTCCGCCGCGCCAGCGCCGCCGGTCTGACACCGCCCGTGGCCCCCGACACGCTGAGGAACTGATGCCCTCCGTAACCGTCGACTCCGACGCCGACCCCCGCTCCACCGGCGCCCAGGCCGACACCAACGGCGCCAACGGACAGGCCGGCACCAACGGCCGGGCCGGTGCCGACGGCAAGTCCGGCCCTCACGGACAGGCCGAGGCCGCGGACCGGGCAAGCATCGAGCCGGCAGCCGTCACGGGCGGGCCGGGCCCTGCTCCGCGACCCCGCTGGCAGCTCGCCGCCGCTGGTGTCGCCGCGGCGTGGCTGCTGCCGGTGACCACCCACCTGTTCGGCGTGGACTGGCTGCTGCCGCTGGCGATCTGGACGTTCACCGCATCGCTGCTGCGCAGCGGGAAGACGCTGCTGGACCGGATGATGCTGGCCGCCGTACTGCTGATCGGGGCGACCAGCGCGGCCGGGCTGGTGATGTCGGTGTGGCCGTGGGGGATCGCGCCGGTGCCGGTGGCGGGCACCGCGCTGACCGCGCTGGTCGGGATCGCGGTCGCGCTGCGCCGCCGGCCCCAGCTGCGGCTCCCGGTACGCGGCTCCGACCTCCTGGTGCTCGGCACCGGCGCGCTGGCGGCACTGCTGGTGCTGCTGCCGTACGCCGGGCGCAGCTTCGCCGAGCGGATCGGGCTGGTGCTGCTCGGCGAGGACTTCGCCCGGCACTTCTCGCTGTACGACGCGATCGGGCTCACCGGACACTATGCGTTCCTGGAGCGCCAGGAGACCGCGCCGTACCTGCTGTTCGGGATGCAGACGTACCCCCAGGGCTCGCATTTCCTGTACGCGCTGCTCGACAGCTTCCTGCGCTCCGGCGCCCCGGCGACCGACGCCGCCAGCTCGTTCGAGCACTACATCGGCTACCACATGGCCGGGTACGCGTTCTTCGCCATGGTGGTGCTGTGGGCGGCCCGCTGGGTGGCGCCGGGCACGCTGCACGGCTGGCCGAAGGTGGCGGTCTACACCTTCGTGATCGCCGCGGTGACCTTCAGTGAGCTGTTCGCGATGTACGTACGCGGCTACCCCGGCGAGATCCTCGGCCTGTCCCTGTACGCCGTGCTGGTCGCGCTGGTGGCCCGGCCGCCCCGGCACACCCGCGAGCTGATCATCACGATCGGCGCGCTGCTGGTGGGCGCCAGCTGGGCGTACTTCTTCCTGCTGCCGTTCGTGGGCGGGATCGCGATCGTCGCGCTGATCGGCTACCGGCACCGGCTGCTGCGGCGTTGGGGGACCGCGCTGGTCGCGGCGGTGGTGACGATCCCGCTGGCGCTGCTGCCGTTCGTGGTGTACAGCGACCGGGCCAGCCCGCTGGAGGACCTGCTGCCGGGCGGGCCGGTGGAGGGCGTGAACCGCCCGATGACGGTCGGAGTCGCGGCGCTGCTGATCGCCGGGCTGGCGGCGGCGCCCCGGTCCCCGGTGTGGCGGATGATCGGCGTACAGCTGTTCCTGGTCGGCGGCATGTCCATCCTGCTCGGGGTGTACCAGCTGGTCGCCGTGGGCCAGCTGTCGTACTACTTCGACAAGGCCGGCCACGCCCTGCTGGTCACCTGCCTGGTCGGCCTGAGCGGCCTCACTCCCCTGTTGGCGCGGGTACGCCGCCAGGTCGGGGACTCCGCACGGCCCGACCGGCGGCGCAAGCTGCTCGAAGTGGCGGTCGGCGTGACGGTCGTGTTCGGGATCATGGCGAGCTTCGGCGCGGTGCCGCTGCAACGCCCCAGCGAGCACAACGACGAGCCGATCCGCAACGTCAGCTGGGCCACCGCGTACGCCGTCGGCAACCTGAACAACCGCCACATCGCGGCGGCGGTCGACGGGGTGCTGCGCCGCAATCCGGAAGCGGACGGCAGGCTCACCCAGGTGATCGTGGCGAACAAGGACCACAGCTACCTCTGTACGTTGTTCGTCTCCGTACTGCACCGCAACTACGGCACGCTGATCCGGGTGCCCACCTCGGCCACTCCGCTGTACTACGTGGAGGACCTCGACGTCACCATCGCCGACTACCCGGGCCGGCCGCGCCGGATCGTCGTGATCAACTCACCGGAGACCGCGCAGCAGATCCAGGAGGTGCTGGACGCCCGGCCGGACCTGGACGTCGAGCTGGTCTCGATCGAGGTCGAACCGCCGCCGGATGACGACTGAGCGGCGGCTCAGCGGGTCGGGTGCAGCAGCCGGTGCAGTACGTCGGGCCGGTTGGTGATCACGCCGTCGGCGCCCAGTCCGATTGTCGCCCGCAGCTGCTCCGGGTCGTCGATGGTCCACACGAAGGACTCCAGCCCCAGCTCGTGCAACTTCCGCTGGTACGCCGCGTCGAAGCTGCCGTGCTGCGGGTTGACCTGGTCGGCGTACGTGGCGATGGTGGCCAGCTCTGCGGGGCGCGGGGTGCCGAGCACGCCGAGGACGGTCTTCGGCCGCAGCTCGGCGTACTCCCGGATGAATCTCCAGTCGAAGCTCTGCACCACCAGCCGGCGGCCGCTGTCGGTCCAGTCCGACCGGCGGTCGAGCTCGTCGGCGAGCGCCTGCGCGATCCCGGGGTAGAGGTGCGGCGCCTTCGCCTCCAGCAGCAGCCCGGTGTCGGTGTCGGCGAGGGTGTCGAGCACCTCGCTCAGCCGCGGTACGCGCGCCCCCGCGAACTCCTCGCCGAACCAGCTGCCGGCGTCGAGGCCGGCCAGCTCGGCGTACGTGAAGTCGGCGAGCCGCCACGGGCCGCGCTCCGGGTAGAGCCGTTCGACGTCGGTGGTCCGCTTCAACGTGGTGTCGTGCAGCACCACCAGTACGCCGTCCTTGGTCCGCTGTACGTCGACCTCCACCAGGTCGGCGTGCTGCGCGACCCCGAGCTCGATCGCGGGGAGGGTGTTCTCCGGCGCGTACCCGGAGGCGCCGCGGTGCGCGATCGTGAGCACCGGCCGGTCCGGCAGTGCGGCGGCGGGGGTGGCGGCGTCCGCCTTACCCCTGGGTGTGGTCGCGACCGCGACCGCCGCCGCGGCGACCAGCAGTCCGACCGCGGCAACCGCCGCAACCCGGTACGCCATCCGCCCCTCCTCGCATCCACGAGGGACGGTGGCGTACCAGGGTGACGGGACGGTGATCAGGCCACGAGCGGGGCGTTACCCGTGCCCGAAGATCACGCGGAGCGGTGTGGGCTAGGTCTCCAGCTCGCGTGCCACCGCGTGGACCACCTCGGCGATCTTCTTGGTCACCTTGCGGTCCGGGTGCCGGCCCCGGCGCAGCTCCGGCTGCACCTTCATCTCCAGCACCTTGATCATGTCCTCGATCAGCCCGTGCAGCTCGTCGGGCGAACGCCGCCGCAGCTCGGCCATCGTGGGCGGCTTGTCCAGCAGCTGCACCGACAGCGCCTGGTCGCCCCGGCGGCTCTCCACCACGCCGAAGTCGACCCGTTGCCCGGGCTTGAGCTCCTCCACCCCGTTGGGCAGCGCGCCCTTGTGTACGAACACGTCACCGCCGTCGTCGCGGGTCAGGAAGCCGAAGCCCTTCTCCACGTCGTACCACTTGACTCGGCCGGTAGGCACTGCTGGTCCTCAATCCGGAGTAGACGAAACTGAGGGCAGCGACCGCTGCCCTCAGTCCAGGTTATCTGGCGACCCGCAGCCACCCAACCCGATTGCCGACCCCGGCATCGCGGGCGCGGCGGGTCGGCGCGGCGGGTCAGCGCTCGCGCGGCGGCTGCGGCTCGGAGTGCCGGTAGACGAGGCCGTCGGCCGGCAGCGGGAACTCGACGTCCTCGCCGTACGGGGAGCCGGCGCCGGCCCGGTCGAAGAGGAACTCCGACACCGGCAGGTGCCCGTCCTTGACGGGCTGATTCTTGACCGCCCCGGTCTTGCGTGGCTCAGCCGCCATCTCTCCTCCTCCTCACGTACCAGCAGAAAGAGTCTGGCACACCGCTGTGGCGGGGCTGCGTACCGGCCACCCGGCCGCCGGCCGGCGGGCCACTGCGCGCGGGGCATTACCGTGGTAGGCACATGACTTTCGCCGACTACCTCCGCAGCCTGCCCGACGAGGCGCTGGCCGCCCTGTTGCGCGCCCGGCCGGATCTTGCCGTACCGGTCCCGGGCGACGTCTCGGCGCTCGCCACCCGGGCCCAGTCCAGGCTGTCGGTGGCCCGGGCCCTGGAGCAGCTTGACCAGTTCACGCTGGAGATCCTGGACGCGGTACGCCTGCTCGGCGGCTCCGGGGTGGCGTACCAGGAGGTGGCCGGCCTGGTCGCCGACGGGGCGGTACGCCGCGCGGTCGACACGCTACGCGCCCGCGGCCTGGTGTACGGCGCCGACGACGACCTGCACGTGGTGCCGACGGTGGAGGAGTGCTGCTCGCCGTACCCGGCGAATCTGGGGCGACCGGCAGCCGCGCTGGACGCGGTGGCGGCGCAGCTGGCCGGCGACCCCGCCGCGCTGCGACAGGCGGTGGACGCCGCTCCCGAGCCGGCGCGCCGGGTGCTGGAACGGCTCGCCGCCGGGCCCCCCATCGGCACCGTCTCCGACGTCGGCCGCCCGGATTCGCCGGTGGGCTGGCTGATCTCGCGGCACCTGCTGGTCGCCGCCGACGAGCGGACCGTGGAGCTGCCGCGCGAGGTGGGGCTGCTGCTGCGCCGCGACACCGGTCCGCTCGGCGCGCTGCACCCGTCGCCGCCGCTGCTCGATCCGCCCCGGCAGGATCCGGCGAAGTCCGACGCGGCCGGCGCCGGCCAGGCGATGGAGGTGGTACGCCAGATCGAGTCGCTCGCCGAGACGCTCGCCGCCGAGCCGGTGCCGCTGCTGCGCGCCGGCGGCATCGGGGTACGCGAGCTGCGCCGGCTGGCGAAGACCACCGGAATCGACGAGCAGCTCACCGCGCTGCTGCTGGAAGTGGCGTACGCGGCGGGGCTGGTCGACGACGACCGGGAGGCCGAGCCGCGGTGGCTGCCGACCGCCAGCTACGACGCGTGGCGGGCCGGCGATCTGGCGCACCGGTGGCGCCGGCTGGCAGGCTCGTGGCTGTCGATGCCGCGGCAGCCGGGGCTGGTCGGGCAGCGCGACACCGCGCGGGACCGGCGGCCGCTGAACGTACTGTCCACCGAGCTGGAACGGGTGGCGGCGCCGGTGCTGCGCCGGGCCGCCCTGGAG